>RFGP01000147.1 GCA_003697365.1 Chloroflexota bacterium
CTAGCTGTTATTGATGCTTTGTTAAAGTGCGGGAAGAGCTTGGTAATTGTGGAGGTTGGTACTGGTGAGGCATTATGGAAGCGGTTAAATGATGTTAGTACTGATATTGTGGCTGAGCACTTGTCTTATTTGGATTTTGATGAGGCTCGTGATGCTTTAGGAATTTCTGTAGAACATGAAATAGATGTTCTTTTAGCGCTTTCTGATAATTATCTAGCGGATGATGTGTTGTGTGTTTTGGTTGGTGTTTCTTCTTCTGGTCTTATTTTGGTTCGGGATTCTTATAATTTATTGAAGAGAGAATATGATTTTGATGTGTTATCTGCTGGGGCTCTTGATTGGGTTGTTGCTTGGTCTTTGGGAATGGTTTGGCGCTTTTTAGTTGACTTCTGTGTTTTGAAATAACTATGCGAATTTTTTGAGGTGAAGAGTTGATTGTTGTTTTGTTAAATGGCTATACGAATAAATGAAGTTATCAGAAATAGTCTTTCAAATACATCAAGTTAGTATAACGAACCTAATTTAGTGAAGAAAATTCATCAATAATGAGGTTATCGCTCTCAAAGCTAACAACTTCAATATGCTGGACTTTTACTCCAATACGATGGACAATAAGTAAATCTGTTAATTGATCTCCATCAATCAAAATAATTGGAATAGTGTTAGGTAAGCGTGCAACTTCTAAGGCCCCTTTTGTAAATCCAGATGTTGTGATGATTAGGCCTTGATCAATGTTTTTCATAGCAAGCATGTCACCCCGAAACTGAGAAACTAGAGGGCGACCAACATTAGAACGAAGGCGTTTCACCTGTATTGCTGTTTTGAGCATCATCACACCAACAGATATATCTGCAACAACATCAACACCCTCATCAGCTGATCTGCGCGTAACAATAATGTTATTATACCCCATCTTACTCAATAAGCGCGCGACAAGCTGTTCAAAAGCATAAGGGTCAATGTGTCGTATAACATTTAACAACTGCTGTTTGACAGCATGTCGTTGTTGACCAGCCATTTTAGAAATACTGTCTACGTCACGTTCCCATTCAGCAAGTCCAAAAATCCCTGCACCTTCACGTCTAAATATCGATGCCGCTCCCTTTTGTTGAATATCTCGATAAAGCTGAGCGGAGAGTGAAGCCTCTGGATTCATCCCTTGTGGGTTTATAAGTTCCCACTCTATTGCCAAAGTAGTAATTTCACTAACATGCATTGGCCGCCCTTCAAATTGAAGAATCTCATAAGCGGCTTCCTTATAACTTAAAAAATCACTGTAATGCCAAAAAACAGCGTTATCTAGGTAATGCTCTGGCAGAGGATCATCTTGTTGGCGTAAGCGATACAGGCCTCTTCCTACGCGAAAAAATGGAGAAAGCTCCCCACCCTCTTGTTCGCGTCGTATACTTGCGGCTATGATATTTGCCATTGTTTGACGGGGAGCATTCCCTATTGATTCAATAAGTCCTTCTTCAAGTGCTAGTCGTGTGATTTCTGCTATAGAGAGAGGTTCATTTGCTTTTGCAAGAACAGTGATAGCAGCCTCTATAAATGTCATCATTGTATTAGCTTAGAAACTAAGCAAAGAACACTTGTTGTGCGTTTCTAATGACTATACGATAAAATTATTCATCATCAAGGCTTAAAACGGCCATAAAGGCTTCTTGTGGTACTTCTACACTACCGATCATCTTCATACGTTTTTTGCCTTTTTTCTGCTTTTCTAAGAGCTTACGCTTCCGTGTTACGTCACCACCATAGCATTTAGCTAACACATCTTTCCGCATAGCTTTCACATTTGCACGACTAATCACCCGTTTACCAACAGCAGCTTGAACAGGCACTACGAATTGCTGACGTGGTATCAAATCTTTGAGCTTAGATACCATTTTTTGTCCTTTATGGAAGGCATCTTCCTCGTGAACAATCATTGCTAAAGCATCAACAGGTTCACCATTTACTAAAATATCAAGTTTTACTAATCGACCCGCACGATATTCTTTAAAGTGATAGTCAAGACTTGCATAACCTTGTGTTAAGCTCTTTAGTCGGTCATAAAAATCGATAATGAGCTCACTTAAAGGCAATTCGTAGGTTAAAGTTACCCTTGAAGCATCCAAGTAATCCATGCTCTTAAAAATACCGTGCTTGCCAGTGACCAATTCCATAATTTTGCCGATATAACGTTCTGGTGTGAAAATCTGGATTTCCATCCAAGGCTCACGTATTTCAGCAATAAGATTCTCGTCTGGCAACTCAGCAGGACTATCGATTGTAATAGTTTCCCCGCTTTTCAAAACGACCTGATATTCTACACTAGGGGCAGTAGCAATAATATCGAGGTCATATTCGCGCTCTAAGCGCTCTTGAACAATCGTCATATGAAACAGTCCCAAGAACCCAACCCGAAAGCCTAGATTCAACGCCTGAGAAGATTCTGGCTGATAAGTCAACGCCGCATCATTAAGCTGAAGTTTCTCAAGAGCATCTCGCAAATCTTGATAATCATCATTATCCACTGGATAAAAGCCTGCAAAAACCATTGGCTTGGCCGGTTTGTATCCACTAAGAGGTTCTTTTGCCCCATTATGAACATGTGTAATTGTATCGCCAACCCGACAATCACGGACTGTCTTTAAGCCAGTAGCGATGTAGCCAACACTGCCAGCCATCAACTCATCACACTTCGTCATCTCAGGAGTAAAAACACCAATTTCAATGGGTTCAATGCGGCCATTAGTAGACATTAACAGCAGACGATCATTTTGTTTGATGCTGCCATCCACAACTCTAACATAAGATATAACACCTCGATAGCTATCATAATGACTATCAAAGACTAAGGCGCGCAATGGCGCTTCAGGGTCACCAGAAGGAGGCGGAATATGATCTACGACCGCTTGTAATATCGCCTCAACATTTTGTCCTGTTTTAGCACTAACGCAAATCACCGAATCTTCAGGCACACCTAATAGATCAACAACTTCGCGCTTCACATCATCTGGACGCGCTGCCGGTAAATCAATTTTGTTGATAACAGGTATAATTGTTAGATCAGCTTCCATTGCTAAGTATAAATTAGCCAGTGTTTGCGCTTCAATTCCTTGTGATGCATCAACAACAAGCAATGCACCTTCACAAGCCTGTAAAGCACGGCTTACTTCATATGTAAAATCCACATGACCGGGTGTATCTATCAAATTCATTTCATACTGAACGCCATCCGCAGCTGTCCAGAGCATCCTTACGGCTGATGCTTTGATAGTTACACCACGTTCACGTTCTAGGTCCATACTATCCAACAGCTGATCTTTCATCGTACGTTCATCAATTGTTCCCGTTACTTGCAATAAACGATCAGCTAAGGTGCTTTTGCCATGATCAATATGGGCAATGATACAAAAATTCCGAATGTGAGATTGAGTTCTAGACATGTATACCTCTACGCATTCTTACTAGACATAACAATTATAACAAACGCATTCCTGAAAAATGAGGGTGTTCAATGGTAAAGAGGTTAGAGATTATGTGAAGTATTTTATATCGGTGCGGGGCTATGCTGATCCCCGCACTTTTATAAAAAACTGATAGTATTATGGCATCATGAGGACACGTTCGATGCGCTCAAATGCCCAATCAATCTGCTCTTGAGTGATAACCAATGGTGGAGCAAAGCGGATAATATGATGATGCGTTTCTTTACATAGAAGGCCCTCTTGTTGCAACGCTTCACAAAAGCGACGAGCCCCACCTGATGTTGGATGCAATTCTACACCGATCAAAAGTCCTTTTCCGCGTACTTCTTTAATATGAGGACTACGAATTGATTGAAGTTTCGCCTTTAAGTATGCGCCCATCTTTTCAGCATTTTCGATCATATTCTCTTCAATGAGCACGCGCAAGGCAGCTCGTGCAACGGCACAAGCTAGCGGATTACCACCAAAAGTACTGCCATGATCGCCCGGACGGAATACCCCTAGCACATCCTCACGTGAAATGACCGCTGAAACAGGATAAAAGCCCCCCGACAGCGCTTTGCCTAAGGTAACAACATCTGCTTTTACTTCTTCATGATCCAAAGCAAAAAGGCGGCCGGTACGTCCAAGCCCTGTCTGAATTTCATCAGCAATCATCAAAATGTTGTTTTGAGTACAAATATCTCTAACGCGCTTTAGATACCCATCAGGAGGAACAATAATGCCACCTTCACCCTGAATGGGTTCAAACAAAAAAGCTACAGTATTGGGCGTAATCGCTGCCGCTAAAGCATCAGCGTTACCGTAAGGGATAATTTTAAAGCCCTCTGTATAAGGGCTAAAGCCTTCGCGATACTGTTCTTCGGTACTAAAACTAATAATACTTATTGTACGACCGGCAAAATTCCCTTCACAGACGATAATCTCAGCTTGCCCCTCAGGTACCCCTTTCACAGAATATCCCCACTTACGCGCTGCTTTAAGAGCTGTTTCAACAGCCTCAGCACCGCTATTCATGGGCAAAACTTTTTCATAGCCCGTCAGCTCACATAATTCTTGATAAAAAGGCCCCAGTTGGTCGTTCCGAAAAGCTCGGCTCGTAAGCGTTACTTTTTGAGCCTGTTCAATCATTGCTTTGGCTATTTTAGGATGTGCATGGCCCTGATTTAGAGCACTATAAGCACTTAGAAAATCAAGATACCTCTTCCCTTCAACGTCTGTTACCCATACACCTTCGCCACGTTCGATAACAACGTCAAGGGGATGATAGTTATGTGCGCCATAACGCTCTTCTAATTCAACATAATACGCAGTTGAGTTTTTGATATGCTCCATAGCTACTTATCTCACGCCTTCTCAAGACTAATTAAATTTGATTTATCGCGGCGAACTTATGGTTATCTTCATTATACCCTACGAAGCATATCAATTTGAGGCTCTAGGTTACAAAACCCGTTTTTAATCTACCCATTCTATTCCCTGCCCCTTTAAGGAAGGTAGATCATCAACATCATAAGGCGATTTAACCCGCTGTGGCCTTTGCGCAGTATTTCCAAGAGGTATCATCACTTCAGGAGCTTCTTGCCCGTCTACACTTTGAGCACTGGCACAAACAGGGCAAATTTGCCATGAAAGCTCCAATAATTCGCCACAATTGAAGCAAGGGCGCTTTAATACAGTATGACAATAGGGACAGAGCTGCCAATTTGTGTGTGTAGGCCTACCACAACCGGGACAAGCAGGTTTTTCTTCAATCTCTTGCAATAATGCTTCTTCTTCTAGCGAACGCTCGTAGGCATCTGCTAAAGTTTCACGTGGGCGCAACATAACATAGATAATTAAGCCAAAAATATTGAGGAGCGCCACCATTAATGCAGCAGCGATTTGAGCCAACGGGTCTCTAGAACGGGCCTTCATATCGTTATAAGTCCATATGACAAACGCGACTGAAAAAGCAGTGAAGACAGCCCCGACTAATGTTGCGCTTGCTAGCAGTAAATTATTAATGGTCGCGTCACTCATAAAAGCCTCAAAACATGTTATTATTCAATACGATATATTCTCAGCAATTGTAGCATGTAGCCAAAATATAGTGCAATAGAGATGCAATCGCTATCTGATATATTACATAAAATTGAACAATCAGGTTTTGGTGCACTTAACACACTAGAGCTATTAACATTGCTAGTATCTGATAGCCAAGACCCCGCAAAAGTTGCTTCTTATCTTTTGACTCGATTTCAAAATTTGTATGAGATTGAGCAAGCGCCACTTGAAACTTTAACCAATATTTCAGGGATTGGTAAATCAAGAGCGCTTCGACTAAAAGCTGCACTAGCTTTGGGGCGTATCGCGCAAAGTCAGTCAGTAGCAGAACGTCCTATCATTAAGCGCCCTTCTGATGTTGTCAAACTTATTCAACAACATTTTTTGAATATGCATCAAGAACAACTTTTGGCTATATTACTCGACACGCATAATCGCGTCATTGATATTGAAATACTCTATATTGGCAGTCTCAATGCTACTGTAGTGCGTATGGCAGAAGTTTTACGAAGTGCTATTATTCGCAATAGCGCTGGAATGATCCTAGTACATAATCACCCTTCAGGTAAAGCCGAGCCATCTATTGAAGATATTCAATTTACCCAAGATATAGTAATTGCTGGTCAACTGATGGATATAGCTATCCTTGATCATGTTATCATCGGAAATGGCGAGTGGGTTTCTATGCGAGAACGCGGGCTAGGCTTTCAATCCAACATTTGAATGGTTGTAGTTTCTCCATCCAGCTTCTGAGCGAGCAGAGAGACCTCATCAACATAAACTTCGTACCCATGCCCCGAAGCGTAAAACTCAATAAATTCTAAAATAATAGGTCTTAAATCACGCAAATCTGCGGGCAAGTCTTGCACCAAATCAGTTGACTCGAAAGTATACCATACCCCAGCATTCACATGCAGATGATCGTTAGCACAACTATCACATTTGCGCGGCCAACCAAGCCCATCTGCAGGACTAGCATAAAAGCCTTGATAATAATCTCGCACCAATGATGGATCTGCAGCATTTCGGTAGCGCAAATGCACCATTAGCACACATTCAGTAGCTAGTTGACCACAGCCGGGCAATGTATGCTGCACAAGATACATTCGCACACGAATACGTAAACTATCATATTCGCTAACATCTAACCCTTGTTGGCCGGGAGTACCTGTAAAAAACTGTTTGCAAAACGAGCGCGCAGGGAAAAGTTGAACATCCGATATACGACGAATATGGAATGTGTCACGTCCTTGAAAATGCTCAGGGCCATATGTGCCAAGAGTAACAGGAGAATCATTTCCCGGCTCAGCCTCAGCACCACATCCCCACCCTAACGGCATCACTGCGCCTGATGGTGGTGGTGCAAGTTCACTATTTTGAACCAAGTTCACAGTGGCCATTGGATTGACAACATGCTCTTGCGGGCTTATTCTAGCCTCTTGACCCGCATTAACAAGTTGGCCTCCATTCTTCGTAATCACTAATGCCTGTCCACGCTCAGTAGAAATCAGAAGCTGGTTCAACTGAGCCGTGATATTATATAAACCCGACGTGCTAATACGTATATCCCCACCAGCAGCATTGACCTCTAACATCACATCTCGATCTAAGTCACCAGCCACAAAGATTTCTAAAGTGCCTTGCAAATTACTTAAATGAATACGATAGGGCGCGTCTCCAAAAAATCGCGGACGATGTGCACTATTCAATTTAACTTCGCTGTTCGCGCGCAGTTGAACCGTCGCCACTACAATTTCTGGATTGAAGGGATCAGCAAACACAATAACACTTTGTGCAAGTTCATCAGTACTAAGCCGATCCCCATTATCTATTTGGGATAAATCACGCACACTACGTTCACCCAAGTCATTAGAGCGCAAAACTCCCGCAGTACCACGACTGACATACAGCGTTGTCTCCATATTAATGGGCCACTCAAATAAAACATAGCGCCCAAATGAAAACAGTCCTACACAAACAACAATAAACAACGCAAATGAAGTTAATAGGGTTAACCAAGCTAAACGATGGGGATTATTCAACATCTAAGATTATCTCTTAACTGTAAATTGGTCATACTCTAGGGTAGGTTCAGACCATCTCAAATCAACTTTTCTCACAACGGCATGAGGTGGTCCATGCTGTAAAAAATCAGCTAGTTGCTCTAAGGTCTTCTTACTTCCCTCAGCTACTACTTCTACAGTACCATCTGGTAAATTGCGCACCCAGCCAACAGCACCTAAACGCTGAGCCATTACTTGGGTGTGATAACGAAAACCAACGCCTTGCACAATGCCATGAATAATAGCATGTATTCTATGTATATCGTTAGTCATAAAACAGCTCTATCATAAAAATAGCATACCTAAATTACTATTATAACATTTCAAAAAACATCGCCAGATGATTTTCACCTGACGATGTACTAATCGCAACAGCTAATTCAATGAAGATTATTTAAAACTCTTCATCCTCATCAAAATAGCCATAGTCTTCATTGTCTTCGTCAAAATCAAACATGGGCAACAGCAAACCACCCATGAATGATGAATATTCAATGGCTTCTTCAATTACCTCTAAAAGATCGTTATCACCCTCTTGTGTGGCGCGTTCAGCTAGAGCATTCAAACTACGTTTGGCTTCATTAGACCCAATATCACCCAACGAGATAATAGCTTGCGTCTTAATTTCGTAATCTGGCTCATTAGCTAACTCAAACAACTTAATCACTGCTTCTTCCAACACTAATTCACCCGCAGCACGAGCAGCTTGAAAGCGCATGTCAGGATATTGGCTGTCTAGTTCTTGCATAACAATATCGCGCCAACGCTCTGTGTCACAAGAAGCGCCCATCGCAAAAAGTGCACTAACTCGCATTTCATGCTCCGGACTTTGATAGGCCTCTAGAATCATATCAGGTACAGCAGGATGCGATCCTTGAGAGGCTGCTTCAAGCGCACTGCGGCGCACCTGCACATCTTCTAGGTAATCATAATAACGCTCAACCACAAAATCACGTGCCATTTCGGCAAGCTGGCCATTAAAATGGGCTACTTCTGCTTCGTAGATAAAGCGCCCCAACCCACTAATTGCTGCTGCACGTACAATTGGCGAATGGTCTTCAGCCAAAGCCATTAGCCGATGAAACAATTTTTCTGAAGCATCAAACCAAACCAAATCCACAGATGCTGCCCGAATTTCGGGCATTTCATCTTCAAATCCGAGATATGCCAATAGCTCATAACCTAAATCATAGTTTGTCTCACACAGTTCGGCTAATGTTTGTATAGCACGTAGGCGTTTTTGAGACTCAATATATCGCCACCCAGCCTTAAACTCCTCAAAAGATTCACCATACAAATCAGATAAACTGTAGACGACATTTGCTGGCAAAATTCCACTTTCTTCTAGATTATCAATATGGAAGAGAATCTGTTCTACAGAAACAGGTTCTGGCCGAAGATATTCATCTTCCATATCACCATTAAAATCATCATCGAAGTGAAATTCGTAGCGAGGATATTCTGTCATAGAGTTATACGTAATCCTTTAGCTAAATTAATTGAGCGTTATAGGGTTAATAATGTCCATCACAACCACGATGGCCATCAAAGACAACAAAAACAGCAAGCCAATAATATGAACCACACCTTCGCGCTCAGGTTCCATTGGCTTACCACGCAAGAGCTCTATCACTACAAATAAAATACGTCCGCCGTCAAGTCCCGGAATAGGTAGCAAGTTAGTTACAGCTAATGCGATGCTGATTAAGGCCATAAAACCTAAAAATGGATAGACTACTGATTCTTCAATACTTTGCTCAAGCACCTGTCCACCAATTTGAGAAACACCAACAGAGCTCACAGGACGCGCTTCTTGAGCGCTAAGTTCGCCAGAAATTAATTGGCTAGGAAAGCTCGCCATAAGAGAAATTGTACGCCAGAACATAGTCGCACCATAAGAGAGCGCTTCTCCCGCTCCTGCCGTACGAGTTATCGTTTTAGCATCTCGATTCGCCAACACAGCGCCTAAGGTATCATCCAATGGAGCTGCCGCAATTGTAATCCCTACTCGTACATCACCATCGATTTTTTCAGGAGTGATTGTCAATTCAAAGGTTTCATCACCACGTGCAACAGTAAATACAATTGGTTGTCCTTCGCGCGCATCGGTATAATCGGACAAGAAATTAATGTCTTTAACGGGTTCACCATCAACTGCAAGCACAACATCATCAGGTAGCAGCCCCGCTTGATCTGCGGGTGAATCTTCTAAGACATCAAGGATTAATACCCGTGACTCTATGCCTTCTGCTGCAAAAGGCATAGGCTTAACAAGCACATCATCAATAATCTCTTTATCGCGTTTAATCGTGAGTGTATATTGCTCTTTCCCTCGTGTTGCCTCTTCAAACTGAGAGACTCTTTCTACACGCTCATTATCAACATGAGTAATAACATCACCGGGACGCAAACCAGCTGCTTCTGCTGAAGACCCACTGAACACCTCAGCAACTGATACTTCAGCAACAGTTTCAGGTATTCCTGTAAAACCAATGAGCACAAAGATTAAGAAGGCAGCGATGAAATTAAACAAAGGCCCTGCAATAAAAAACCATATACGTTCCCAAGGCCCTGCTTCAAAGACGCTCTTTGGGTTTTCGATCTTACGCCCTTCAATTTCAGCCAAAGCTGCTTGTGCAACTTCAGGCGATTGAGGAGCCACAAAATCTTCACCATAAGGGCGAACAAATCCCCCCAATGGCAGCCAATTGAGCGTATATTCAGTATCGCCTTTAACAAACAAGGTCGCCGCTTTAGGAGGAAAACCAATACCAAACTCAAGTACGGTAATGCCCACACTTTTCGCCGCGAAAAAATGCCCCAGTTCATGAATGATCACTAAAGGAATCAGGGCAAATATAAATGATATAAGCATCAATGTGATTGACATTAGGGGTTCCTTTAAAATCCTTACATCTAGATTTTCAACACAGATTCAAATTTATGATGCGCCCAAACGCACCACTGCACCACAATAGGTGCATTCTAACTGAGTCATACCGCGAGTAATAGGTTGACTGAAGGTTGCACCACACATAGGACAAGTTGTTGGCGCATCAGCAATAGCTTCAAGCACAGCTTGATCGCGCTCAAGGCCGCGTTCTTTCTCAATGTCACCGCGGATTGCTTGCCTGAGCTTATTAGCAAAGAATTCTGCATTAATTCCCCCTTTAACTTCAATGGTCGTTTTGCCAAGAGGGGCACCAGAACCAAATTGAAAATGGATGAGGTCAATCCCACCTAGCAGGCCCTTTTTCTCCGCAGTGACCTGCTCAACAGAACCAAGTGGGGCTTCCCACAATAATCCCTGTTGTTTCTTGCCACCAAAGCCAAGCACACCACCTTTTTTCTCGCTTTGTTCCATTACTATACGGTGACTAGTAATATAAAAATACCCGTCAGGATCATCTTTCTCTTTCCATTCAGCCTTAACCACCATATAAACATCTTCCCCCGCTAAAAATTCAAAGGTTGCACTTTCAGCGCGTTCAAGATAGGTTTCAATTTCTCGAATTTGGGCTAAAGTTTGAGAAACATTATTAGGCACAGCGCCATATAAGCCAGTAATACGCTCTTTCGCACTATCTAAGACGCTTTTGGTGCGCGAAACAGCATTCTCAAGTTGATTAACCAAATCCTCAAGTTGTTGTTGAGTTGTTGTCTCGATTGGCTGTGCGGAAAGAGAGGCTTGTAAAGAAGCCTTTGCCTTTTCTTTTGCTGATGAGGGCTGCCCTAGAGCACCTTTCATAGCACTTGCTGCCCCACTAGGCTGAGATGAAGACTTTTCTGAAGTGGCTTGCCTTATTATAGCGCCCAAACTCATGCCACCTTTAGTCGGGCTAATTTGTGTATCACTATTTCCAACGTTTGCTAGTGCATTGTCTAACTCATCCCAAAGGCGATCTAGAGCTTCCACATCATTTTGAGCGTTCACCAACTCCTGTTGGATAGCTTTTTGAATTTGCTGGCGAACTTCCTCCCATTGTTTATTAAGCGTTTCAGCTTTTTGCTCCAAGTAGTTAGCATAGGCGTAACCACGACCACGCAATGCGGCAATCTGATCGGGTAAGCCAGCAATAGTAGTTGCAGTGTCACCGAGTGTCTGAGTAACATCAGTCATCGCAGCAGCCTCAAGGAGATCATCATACTGATCGCGCAATTCAGCAATACGAGTTTGAAGTTCTTCGTTAGAAGTCATAAGAAAAGCTCCTTACGGATTAATGAATTAAGTTTGATTTTCACCAACTGCATAACGCAGATAGGCTTCCATAAAAGGATCTAAATCGCCATCTAAGACTGCATCTACACGCCCTGTCTCGTATTGTGTGCGCAAATCTTTCACAAGCTGATATGGATGCAAAACATAAGAACGAATTTGGTTCCCCCACTCAGCACTTATGTGATCACCTTTAATTTGGGCTAGTGCCTGCTCGCGTTCCATTTGCTCTTTAGCAAGTAAACGCGCCTTCAGAACCTGCATCGCGCGGTTTAAGTTTTGTAGTTGGCTACGTTGATTTTGACAAGATACGACAATCCCTGTCGGCAAGTGTTTAATGCGAACAGCAGTATCATTTTTCTGAACATGCTGTCCCCCTGCCCCACCGGCACGAAATGTTTCAATTTCGAGGTCTTTTTCATTAATTTCGATGTCAACGTCCATATCCAAATCAGGCCAGACTTCTACCAAAGCAAAAGATGTATGCCGACGGCTATTAGCATCAAAGGGGCTAATTCGCACCAGACGATGTACCCCACGCTCTGATTTTAGATAGCCATAAGCCCAATCTCCTTTAACTGAGATAGTGATGCTCTTTAAACCAGCACTTTCTCCTGCAAGCTCAGACTCAACTTCAGTTTTGTACTGATGAGCATCAGCCCAACGTAGATACATACGCGCAAGCATTGCAACCCAATCTTGTGCATCTGTACCTCCAGCTCCTGCATGAATGGCGAGAATAGCATTTTGGTTATCATATTCACCATTCAGCATAGCATGAAATGATAATTTCTCGAAAGCCTGCTGCAATCGTTCTACTTCTTGCGTCAGTTCATCAGACAGACTTTCATCTTCAAGTTGAGCAAGCTCAAGTGCATCTTGAATTTGTTGCCGAGTATCCACCCACTCAGAAACCACATTACGCAACTTTGAAATACGTTGCATTACTTGTTGTGCTTGGTTTGCATCATCCCAAAAGTTAGGGTCTGTAGTTTGGGCTTCTAACTCTTTCAATTCTGCTTGTTTGCTAGGAATGTCAAAGACGCTCCATTAAGGATTCAACACGTTCACGCATATAGTTCAATTGGCTAATCAAATTCTCCATTTATTCTATTCCTCGTTCTCGTCTTCTTCTGTTGTATCCACACCTTCAAATAAACTATCAACAAAGCGCTCCGGATCGAACGGAACAAGATCAAAAATGCTTTCCCCAATACCAATATAATGTATAGGTAAGCCTAGTTCTTGTTGAATAGCAAAGACCATGCCCCCTTTTGCTGAACTATCGAGCTTAGTAACAATAATACCTGTAACATCTACCATTTCACGAAACTTCTTGGCTTGATTTAAGGCATTTTGTCCAGTAGTACCATCAAGTACGAGAAGCGTTTCATGAGGGGCATCTGGAACGACTTTTTTGACAACATTGCTAATCTTCTTGAGTTCTTGCATGAGGTTGATATTAGAATGCAAGCGTCCAGCAGTGTCAATAATGAGAATCTCTGCTTTACGCGCACGAGCAGCTTCAACAGCATCATATACAATAGCGCCGGGATCCATTCCCGGTTGCCCAGCAATCACGGGAATATCAGCACGTTCACCCCAAATTTTAAGCTGATCAATAGCCGCAGCTCGAAAAGTATCGCCAGCTGCGATAATCGTTTTGCGGTTATTGAGCTGCATACGCCGCGCAAGTTTACCGATAGTTGTCGTCTTTCCAGAGCCATTTACGCCAACAATCATGATAACAGACAATGGCCGACCGCTAATATTCAAAGGAGTAGGCGGAACTAAAAGTTTTTTTAGCTCATCTTTTACTAGCTCATTCAACTGATCGGTTTTTGAAACACGCTCCTTACGAGCACGTTCTTGCAAGCGCTCTATCAATGCTAATGTTGTCGGCACACCCATATCAGCTTGCAAGAAGATTTCTTCAAGCTGATCCCAAGTTTCATCTGTAATATCACTGCCCATGCCCAAGGTTTGTGCAATGCGTCCAAAAAATGAGGCGCGAGTTTTTGCCATACCTTTACGTAACACGCTATATTCACCACCTTTGACTTATTGTGTTCTTCAATTAAGATCATAATTGCATTATGCCGCAAAGCCTACAGAAACTGTAGCAACAAATTTATAATTAGTGTTCAAACCTGTTTCTAGATAGGATTTTAGGGTACGATTGTAATATAATCCGAAGTGTATTTAAGAGGTTTTAATAGAATGATCACTTGTCCTAATCCGACGTGTGGAGCAAACAACGCAGAAGGTGCCATACATTGTTATCGTTGCGGAACCCCTTTGCCTGCTAATCTTAATGAAAAAGAAGGCAAAACGAAGGCACTAAGCAATTCTGATACGGGGCCTGTTATTCCTCGACGCAAATGGGGTACCGCGCGTTTTGACAACCAAACTGTTATTGTTTTTCACGTACGTGGTTATGAAAAACCAGTAAAAGTGCTCTTCGGTAACGAGGAAATGGTCATTGGACGCACACATGAAGATACTGTTGTTGATATAGACTTAACAGAACACGGTGCAATGGATGCAGGTGTTTCTCGCCGACACGCTTTATTACGTCGACAAAACGAAACCATTGTCCTCGTCGATCTCAACAGTGCGAATGGTACATTCTTAAATGGGCAACGCATCGTAGCCAATGAGCCGCGTATCCTAAGAGATGGTGACGAGATTCGTCTAGGGCGTTTAGTACTAAGAGCAAGTTTTGAAGAGGATCTCGTCTTACACGATGAATAAGTCAGATAAACTCACCCATCTCGATCAACAGGGCACAGCACGCATGGTTGATGTAGGCGATAAAAGTGATACCAAACGAACCGCTATCGCTGAAGGTGCTGTCTACATGGCTCTAGAAACCTTACGAGCTATTCAAGAAGGTGTACTTAAAAAAGGTGATGTACTCGCTGTTGCACGAATTGCTGGAATCATGGCAGCAAAGCAAACTGCTAATTTGATACCTTTATGTCATCCAATAGCACTAACTCACATCGATATTGACTTCACTCTTGATGAATCGCAAAAAGCGATTAGTATTCGCGCAGTGGTAAGTACCACAGGCAAAACAGGGGTAGAGATGGAGGCTTTGACAGCAGTTTCTGTAGCAGCCCTAACTATTTACGATATGGCAAAAGCAATTGATAAAGCCATGCAAATTAGCAACATTCGCTTACTTGAAAAACATGGCGGCAAAAGCGGTACATACATAGCCCAAACGTAAAACAGGAAGAATAATGGCTCAATTTAAAGTCAGGCTATTCGCAACTCTAAAAGACCTAGCTGGTCAAGCTCATATTATCGTCGATCATGATAATATCAAAACAATTGATGATATTCGTTCGCAGATTCGCCTACAATATCCACCATTAGCTGCAGCAATTGATAGTGCTATTGCAGCGGTTAATCAAGAATACGTTTTTGAAGGACACATTGTTAGTCCTAGTGATGAAATAGCATTCTTCCCACCGGTTTCGGGAGGAAGTGAAAATACATGGGCGGAAATATACTTAATAGCTAAAGAGCCAATCAGCCTTGATGACCTTACGGCACAAATTGTGCGTCCAGAAACTGGCGCTGTCGCTATTTTTAGCGGCTATGTGCGTGGAAAAACCCAACAACAAGGAAAAATTCAAACAACAACATATCTTGAATATGAAGCCTATGAGCCGATGGCTATCGAAAAAATGAAACAAGTAGCAGCCGAAATCCGCCAAAGGTGGCCACTTGTTCAAGGTATTGCTATCGTACAACGTGTTGGAACTTTACAGGTTGGGCAACCGACTGTATTAATTGCCTGTGCTGCAGGCCATCGCGATCAAGGCTGCTTTGAAGCCGCACGCTACGGAATTGATCGCCTCAAGGAAATTGTACCTGTTTGGAAAAAAGAAGTGCAATCCGAACAGCAACATTGGGTAGAAGGTCATTATCGCCCTACACCCAAAGACACGGCCACGTGAAATAATAAATTAAATCTTTTAGCATTGTGTTATTTTGACGAATCACTGACTGTGATAATTGTCGGTTGGTTTTCGGATAGTATGGCGTGTATACTACATCAAATTAAAGTCAGCTCTATCTTATAAACTTAAAGAGGATTTTAAATAGCGTGGCAACAAGAAAAACGTTAGGCAAGTATGAGATCGTAGAGCGCATTGGTCGTGGGGGCATGGCAGAAGTCTATCGTGGCTATCATGCAGCCCTTGATCGTTATGTGGCTATCAAATTATTACACCCTTTTCTTGCCGATGACCCTGAATTTAAAGATCGTTTTGAAAAAGAAGCGAAAAATGTAGCCAAATTGCGCCACCCTAACATTGTTCAAGTTTTTGACTTTGAATATGATGAGCAAGATGGCAGCTATTATATGGTGATGGAGCTTATTAATGGCCCCACACTAAAAGACTTATTGCAAGAAAAAGCGACCATATCTCAACGTTTTTCAATACACGAAGCCTCACGCATTATCGCCGACACCTCTAACGCATTAGCTTATGCCCACAAACGCGGCATGATTCACCGAGACATCAAGCCAGCCAATATTATGCTTGATGAAGATGAACGTGTCGTTTTAACTGACTTCGGTATCGCTAAAATCGTAACCGGAGGACAATTTACAGCGAGTGGTGGTATGGTCGGTACACCTGCCTACATGGCACCAGAACAAGGACTAGGCGAAGCCGGTGATGAACGATCAGATATTTACTCTTTAGGAGTGATGCTGTACCAGATGGTAACGGGCGAGTTACCATTCGACGCTGATACACCATTAGCTATTATTCTAAAACACGTCAACGATGAAGTCCCTGATCCACGTCAATATGTTCCAGATTTACCTGACTGGTTAGTAGATGTTATCTATACTTGCTTAGCCAAAGACCCCGATAAACGCTATCAATCTGCAACCACATTATTAAATAATATTCGTCAAGGAGTTAAGCAAGGCACACGTCTTACCCCTCTATTAGATACTTTCTCAACGAATCCTAATACGGACGGCTTACTCAGCGATCAACTTGAAGACTTAGATGAAACCGATGTACAACCCAACCAGCCAGCAGGAAAAATCATCATTCCAGAACAAGTTGCTATGCGCAACGCTGGAGCCCACTCAGAGGCAAAACGTCGCACTGGTGAGTTTTTGCCAAATGAAACCACTGCGGCAATGCCTTCACCTAACAGCATAACAACACAAGAGCGAAATCAAAGCAATCGACGTACGCAATGGTTGCTTGTTGCTCTTATTATTACCATTTTAGCTGTTGGCTTCTTACTTATTTCCCAAGATAACAATCCCTTTGTCGGCATCTTTGGTGAGCCAACCGAAACAACAGCCTTCATCGGCGTACAAAATATAGGCACACCAACTACTACAGAAACACCTTCACCTAGTTTCACGCCAAGCCACACACCAACAGAAACACCAACATTTACCAACACACCGTCTCCTTTTCCAACAGAGACCCCATCACCATCACCTACATTCACTGAAACCCCCGACGCAACTCAAACATTAAGCGTACAACTCACCGAAACGCAAATTGCCATCAGCTTTCGTGAGCAAACACTACAAGTTGCACAAACAGCAACGCAAGATGCCATTACCTTTGCCACACAAACAGTTAGCGCAGCCTCAACCGCAACGCAAGACGCAAGAACTTTTGCCACACAAACACAACGTGCAGTTCGTACAGCAACACAAGAAGCAATAGCTCTTGCAACAGCATCAGCTATTCCAGCAACAACAAGTCCCATTGATGCCTTGAAAGCCTGTGAACGAGACTATGTATTGCTCTCCCCTGAAAATTTGTCTATACCGCCACGTTTGTCTGATGCATTGAATCCGCGTTTAGTTCGTGCAGGCACTAGCTTCACCATAACTATTGAAGTTGAAAATGCTAGCACGTGCGATTGGCCAGCAGCGGATGGACGGCTAGAGTTAGTCTTTCTGGAAGATACAAGTAAGTTAGATATTGACTATGAAAGCCTAAGCGAAGTTTGCACCCTTGCACAGCCGTCACAGCCAGTCTATACCGATGTTAATTTTACAAAACCTCAACGCCCACGCCTTGTGGTTCCTGAAGAAAGTTATCCACGAGATTCTGTACTCACCCTAGAAATCGAGATGGGAGCTCCCAGCACACGAGGTTGTTACTTTGGTGCATGGCAACTTCAGTTTACAGATTATGATCGCTTACCAATTGGTGAGCCCATTGTTATTGCTATCCAAGTATTTGGTGGAGCATAGTAGAACAAACATACTGTTCTATTTAAATTAGTATAAACCACCAAGAATGAGTAAGGTTTATTAAAGCTACTGCGTCTAAGAACATGTGAGCTATACTTTATCGCTTTAAATAAAAGTAAAGGACTTACCATTATGTTTCGGAAGCACAACAAAAAAATTATAGAACATTCAGCGCGTGGCGTATCACGCCGTAACTTCCTACGTTGGTCTGGTCTAGCCATAGCCTCCTCAGCACTTCCCCTTCCCCCTTTATCAAGCAAAACAATCTGGAATGAACCAAGCCGTCAAAATCAGCGTCGTCAATTACGCAATCTGTTGCGCGTAGGCTGGCAAGCACCAGTAACGCTTGACCCAGCGAACTTGTCTTCCGATAGCGAAGTAGCTTTAGTCAACGCGATTTACGATTATCTCGTAGATACAAATGCACAATCGCAAATTGTTCCCCGCCTAGCAGAAAGCTGGAATATTAGCGAGGATGGCACAGTATACACGCTCTCACTTGTTCAAAATGCAACTTTCCATGATGGCAGTCCATTCACAGCCAAAGATGTTGTATTTACTTTTGAGCGTTTACGTGATCCTGAACAATCAAATGCAGCGGATTTCTTCTCCAACATTAGCAGTGTAGAAGCAGCTGACGATTATACAGTCATTTTTACATTAAGCGCATCATCTCCAGATTTCCTATATAACTTAAGTGACAATCGTGCCGTTATTGTAAAAGATGGTACTACTGATCCCACTGATTTTAATGGAACAGGGCCATTCCGTATGGTATCCTTCGATGCTGAAGATCGTGCTGTAATGGTACGTAATGAGAATTATTGGCTAGCGGATGCCCCTACTGTAGAACAGCTGGAGTTTATTTATTTTACAGGTGACAACAGCGCCAACGCTTCAGCCAACGCTTTACGAGACGGTGCAGTAGATGTCATTTTACGAATGCCCACTCGGCTATTTGAGTCATTACGGAACGATTTTGGCACGATCGAAATCCCCACAAATGGTTACAACTTAGTACGTCTACGGCGAGACAGAGGGCCGGGCACTGACCCGAACGTGTGGAAGGCATTTAAGTACGCAACAGATAATCGTCTATTGTGGGAACTCATTGGTGTTGGCTTAGGCGCTGAAGGCAAAGATCATCCCATTGGACCACTTTATAGCGATTACTATGATCCAACACTAGAAGCCCTAGGACCTGATATAGACGAAGCCAAGCGTCTTTTAACTGAAGCAGGTTATCCTGATGGACTAGACCTTGTGTTACATGTTCCTAACTCTGGCGATCGCCCAGACCTAGCAGAAGCCTTCCGCTCATCATGGAGTCTGGCAGGAATAAATGTCGAAATTCGTCTTCGTGATGAAGGCATCTACTACAGCGATGCTGAAGATAACTGGCTAGAAGTAGATTTAGGACTTACGGGCTGGGGGTCTCGGCCCACGCCACAACAATACCTCGATTTGCAACTGAAAACTGGTGCAGTGTGGAACGAGTCGAGATTCTCTAGCGAAGAACTAGATGCACTCATCGAGCTAGCAGGCTCTTCTTTAGATCGAGAAACGCGCATTCAAGCCTATAAGGATATTCAGGCCTATTTAATTGAAAATGGCCCGATCATCGTACCGTATTTCTTCCCGCAATTCGCTGCATTTGCCAATGACGTTGATGGTATTCGTCTACATCCATTTGCTGGCCGTACAGATTTCCGATTTGTCACTAATGTAGAATGAGCTCAAATATCCTAAATGGGGCCAGCACCATTGCTGGTCTCATCAAGCCACTTTTGAGAACAATTTATACTCTCATCAAAGGCACATTACAGTTACTCCGTGCGCCATTAAGCGCTATAGGAACACTTGTTGTTTTGGGCTTCTTGCTTCTCGCAATTTTTGGTGAACAAATTGCCCCTTATGCTTATGATGCCGATGCAATCACTACTCGCTTTGCGTTGCGTCCCAATTCTCCCCCAGACTGTTTTGCAAAAGAACCGCTTCATATCCCTATTGTAAATTTTGACATTAAATATTTTGATCCTATTAATGCGCCTTGCCAGACCCCTTTTGGTACTACAAAAGAAGGTCGTGATGTCTATAGCCGTATAATTTTAGGTACTCGCGAAATATTTCGCCTTGCAGGCATAGGAACATTAATCGCAGTATTGATTGGCACCACTATAGGTTTATTTGCGGGTTATCAAGGGGGTTGGATCGATGAAATTATTGGGCGAATACTTGATAGTTTACTTTCCATGCCGGCCTTACTTTTAGCATTAATTCTCATTGGCACACTACCAGACGATATTATAGTGCCCATCATAAACTACGAATATAATCTGCGCGAAAATAGCCTATTAGTTGTCTTGGCTGTTGTATACGCTCCTATTGTGGCGCGTGTTGTGCGTAGTGTTGTGCTCAGTGTGAAAGTGAAAGGGTTCGTTGAAGCTGCACGCCTTCGTGGAGAATCCACCTTTTACATATTATCACGAGAGATATTGCCGTCAGTTATTCCAGCCCTTGTAGTTGAGGCATCATTACGTTTTTCGTATGGCATATTTTTAGTGGCATCGCTTGGCTATCTTGGTTTAGGAACCGACCCTCCTACCCCAAATTGGGGGCTTATGGTAAGTGAAGCCTATAATGACTTAGACTTTGAGCGTAATCCTTGGACACTTACCTATCCAACGCTTGCTATTGTTATCTTAGTCGTTAGCGTCAACTTGATGTCAGATGGAATTAAACGATTGGTACAACGTAGTGAATAATATTTCCTCTCTCCTTGATGTAAACAACTTGCATGTAAGCTATCAAATTGGGCGAAAATGGTACTCCGCTCTAAGAGAATTTCGTGTGAAAGTTCACACGAAACAAATTCATGGCATTGTAGGAGAATCAGGCTCCGGCAAGACAACAGCCATAAAGGCGATTATGCGCTATTTGGGCAAAAATGGACGTATCACAGATGGTACTATCTACATAAACGGGGAAGATATATTACATAAGTCGCGCCATGAAATGCGCCAACTTTGGAGTAACACGTTGCATATGGTGCCACAGAACCCCTTCACGGCATTAAATCCTTCCATCAAGGTCGGTGAACAAATAGCAGAGGTTATCCGTCGGCATACACGTAGCAAAAATGTTAGTGCTCAAGTATTTGCTGCACTACAAGCTGTTCGATTAGCTGATCCACAACGTATAGCTGAACGTTACCCTCACGAGCTCAGTGGAGGCCAACAACAGCGCATCATTTTAGCAATGGCTTTCAGCAGCCAGCCCCAACTTCTTTTGTTGGATGAACCCACAACTGCGTTAGATGTCACAACAGAAGCTGCCATTTTAGACTTAATTCGTGCACTTGTCCTAGAAACAAACGCTGGTGCTATCTATGTGACACATAATTTGGGCGTTGTCGCACAATTATGCCATTCTGTCACTGTTATGTATGGTGTAGAAGTGATGGAAGAAGGTGATGTAAACAGTATCTTTGAAACCCCTCTTCATCCCTACACAATCGGATTATTGGCATGTGTTCCTCGTTTTGGGCAAGGAAAACGTCAGCAAGCCTTACGAACAATACTAGGACAACCGCCAAGTATCACTAGTTCCAGAAAAGGCTGTGTCTTTGCTAACCGCTGTCCTGTTGCACTAGAAAAATGTTTTCAAGAACACCCCAAACTAACATCAATTGACGAAAGTCGAAGTGTTCGTTGTCACCGTTGGTCAGAAATTGCCGATGGCAGTCTAGCCGTTGAACAACAATTTTTATCGAACTTAGGCAAAATTAGTAAAATTGAAGGGAAAACCCTATTAAAAGTAGAAGGGTTAACGAAGCATTTTAGCACACCTCGTAGCATTATTGACATCTTAGCAGGCCAGCCAGCAGACGTTATACGCGCCGTAGAAGATGTATCCTTAAGCATTCGAGAAGGTCGGACACTTGGACTTGTAGGGGAAAGTGGCAGCGGAAAAACAACACTAGCAAGAATGATCATTGGGCTTACAGATTGTACACGGGGCAAAATAAGTTTCATGGGAATAGAAGTTAAAGGCAATGCATCTCAACGCCCCCATGAAATTTTAAAACAACTACAAATGGTATTTCAGAACCCTCAAGAATCCCTCAATCCCTACCTTACCGTTGGGCAAGCTATACGTCGTCCACTCATCAAACTGGCTAAGTTAAAGCGGAAAGCAGCGGATACGGAAGTTATTCGTCTTCTAGGCGCTGTAAACCTTGATGCTAGTTACGCTGAGCGGTATCCTAGTGAACTCAGTGGTGGGGAAAAGCAACGTGTTGCCATTGCACGAGCATTTGCATCAAACCCTGAGCTCATTGTATGTGATGAGCCTGTTTCAGCCCTTGATGTTTCTGTACAAGCTGCTGTCTTGAACTTATTAGCAAAACTGCAAGAAGAACGCAAAACTGCTTATTTGTTTATATCCCATGACTTAGCAGTTGTACGCTATTTGGCTGATTTCATTGCTGTGATGTATCTTGGCAGTTTAATGGAAGTTGGCTATAGCCGAGATTATGATCATCCGCCTCATCATCCTTACACCGAAGCTCTGTTATCTGCGATACCTATACCTGATCCAAGCGCAAACACAGAGCACATTCGCCTAAGCGATGATATACCTAGCCCACGCGATCTTCCTCGTGGATGTCGTTTTCACACACGTTGCCCACGTAAAATTGGCACTATCTGCGAAGAAGAAGAACCCCCTTGGCAACAACATGGTGAAGAACAATATATCCGATGTCACATTCCTATTGAAGAACTTATCGTAATGCAAAACCAATCACAAAAGACAGAGATGACATGAGTCGATACATTTTACGTCGTTTCATCTTCTTCGGGCTGACTCTAATACTTACGTCTGTATTGATTTTTATCTTAACACGAATTTTGCCCGGTGATGTGTGTAGCATCAAACTGGGAGGCACAGAAGCCACGCCAGAAACCATCGCTGCTTGCGAACGCGATTTAGGGCTCGATCAACCATTACCTATACAATATATCAACTGGGCAACCAATTTTGCACAAGGTGATTGGGGAAACTCTTTTGTCGGCAACGAATCCCCTATTCGACCTGAGCTAATGCAGCGATTAGAGAATTCAGGACGATTAGCGCTTTTAACGCTAATAATCTCTGTACCGCTTGCCATTCTTTTAGGCATAGTGGCAGGACTCAATGAAGGTAATTTCATAGATGCTACCATTAGCATTGCCACTTTATCATTCGTGAGCTTGCCAGAATTTGTGACGAGCATTTTTCTCATCAATACAATAGCGCTAAATTGGTCGCAAGGTTGGGACTGGCTGCCTTTTGAGCTTCGCGCATCTGCACGTCAATTTGATCCCAATTCATCGTTTGTTGATTCTTTGCCATATATCATTCTTCCCGCACTCTCCGCTACTTTTGTACTAGTCGGCTATATCACACGTCTCACAAGAGCCGGAGTTATTGAAGAGCTTAAGCAAGATTATGTGCGAACAGCAGAACTAAAAGGTATGCCTTATTGGCAAGTTATCAGTAAACATGTATTACGTAATGCTCTATTGCCTACAATTACTATTATCGCTATTAGCATTGGCTGGCTAATGAGCGGGCTAGTTGTTGTAGAGCAGGTTTTCCAATATCAAGGTGTGGGATTATATTTGCTAAATGGCATTTCTCGTCGAGACTTGCCACGTATCCAAGCGGTGATTATGGTGACTGTTTTTATTTTCTTAATGGTCAATTTTCTAGCAGACTTATTATATGCTTACCTAAACCCTCGAATTCGTTTAGATCAGTAATTAACCTGCACTATGCGGAGTGCGCATTAATCGTATACCTTCTTTTAGTAACCAATACCAATGATAGATATACTGCAAAGGAGCCACCCACCCTAGATGATGATAGCGCTTTTTTAACTTTGGCAAAGATGGGAAAAATATTTGTCGGAAAAGTTTTATGCGCTCATTAAAAGGCACTTTTTGCACATCTCGCCACAATTGTTGTAACAACGTATGTGGTTGATAAATAGCTTCCCGCTTTGCCACCAAATCTCGTGGGACAGGAATAGCATTAAGTGCTTCTATCACTTCCTCAGGAATCGGAGTTTGAAAGTAGGCTTTCGTTTGCTTCAAAACAGAGCTAACAAACCATGCCCATTGTAGCTTTCGAGATATTTCAATCACTTCAGCCCAATCGATCTGAAATTTACTAACAAGATAATGCACGTCTAAATAATTCAACAAGCTAATAGTGTGATGATGGACAAACATATGAGCACACAAATAAAGTAGCATTGCAAGAGGGTTTAGCGTCTGAATCGGTTTATCTTTCACATAAATTTGATATTGTTGCTCCCAAAACCATTGCTCATATTCCTTCAAAAACGCTTGATGTTCTAGCAAAATATGGGCGTGCAATTCAACCACAATACCATCATTATTGGTCAAAACACTATGATGGCTCCAATAAAAGCTCGTCACAAAATCTAATAACGGTACCATATCCGCGTATTCATGACGCTCGCGAAAGCCCATTTCTTGCAGAAGTTTATATGCTCGTTCAATATGCGATAAAGGTACCCAAATATCATGATCACCCATTGGTCGTAGTGTAGGTTGGGGATAAACCATATAAGCAATAGCCATACCTTTTAGCAACACAACAGGAATTTGTGCTTGCTCAAAACGATAAGTAATTTCTATAAGAGCATCTCGCATTACAAAATGGCGCTGTGCCACATTCATCGCCAAGCTAGAAAGCATCTGTTTCATTTGATGCGGAATATTATCAAAAGACGATCTTTGTAACTGATAGGCTAAAAGAGGTATCACACGTTCTTGACTTGCTAGGTCAAGTATAGAATCCCAGTCGTCTATCGTATGTGATGAAGTTGGAGGATCAAGTATCCATTGTGCTAATAGTTGTAATGAAGTGTCCATTGTCAAAAGTATTGCCAACCCCAAATGCTTTGTAATACAACCCCAAATAGACTCATGACAAATTTAGGTTGCAGTTAGTTATTTTATTGGTGAATATCTTACTTAATCTTATTCAAAGCAACAACTGAAAATTAGGTATAACGCTCAATTAGGTGTGATAGGTATTGTTTTGCCGTATCAAGCGTTGAAAATTGAGTAGGATAGCTTTAACTTACAACCTTGCCATTTGATTCGGAGAAAGCATAGTAGGATCAAGTTCAACAAATTTTTGAGCCACATCCGCACTATCATTGATCACGACATTATGATGAACA
>RFGP01000148.1 GCA_003697365.1 Chloroflexota bacterium
AACAGCAGATCATCCCGATCTGCTGTTCTCTTATAAAATAGCTTTCCTTAACAACCTTACTCCAAATGCCCCATTGCTAAGTGATTCAATCCGAACCACAATATCAGCTAATATTGGACTCTAATCATCAACATAAAAAATGAAGCTATGAACTCTCAAGAAAAACACTTACGTGAACAGATTTGCCATATTGGGCGCTTAATGCACCAATTCCAATACATTGATGCGGCATCAGGAAATATTTCCGCACGTTTGGATGAAGAACGTATCCTGACAACACCTTCTGGTCTAGCAAAAGGATTTATGTCGCCTGAAGAACTCATTATTGTGAATTTAGAAGGAGAAAAATTGCCGCCTCACACTACGATGAACGCCCATTTAAAGCCAACTTCAGAACTTCCTATGCATTTGGAAGTATATAAAAAGCGTGCAGATGTTGGAGGCGTAGTTCATGCTCATCCCCCTACTGCAGTAGCCTTAACTATTGCAGGCATAAGTTTGCAACGTTGCCTAATTCCAGAAGCAATTATTGATCTCGGACTTGTTCCAACAACACCATATGCAACCCCAGCAAGTGTAGAAAACCGAGAAGCCATTGCTCATTTGATCGAGGAGCATGACGTTATCATGTTGGCTTATCATGGTTCGCTCACTGTAGCAAGCGATGTTTGGACGGCATATTTACGCCTAGAAAGTCTAGAGCATACTGCCAAAATCATTGCTCAAGTACATCAACTTGGTGGGGGTAAAGATTTACCCCCTCATCAAATCCACAAATTATTAGAAATTAGACGTGCCAAAGGGCTTTGGCGCAAAGGGGATGAAGAACGTTTCGCTCGTTTTTGTGGCTGTTAAATTGATTGAAAAAGGAAACTTGCTCTAATCTAGTTTCCTTCTAACCATTGGTATAACTGAGGAAGCAGTTCAGCCAGTGCTTCCTCATCATCCTCATACCAATCTAGTTGAATATTAGGCAAAGTTTGGGGCTCATATATTGCATAATATACATCATAAAAATCATCTTTATCCGTTTTTTCTTGATATGCGCTAAAAGCAACACCCAACAGCTCTTCGCATTCTAGATTATCCAGCATCTCGTCAGTGAGCAGCTGGCTAAGCTCATCAGGGGATTGCACAGCACGCTCATAGAATGCGCGCCCGTTAAGAATTAGCCAAGCGCGGAAATAATCAAAGCAATCATCAGAACACCCCTCCGTCAACAAATAAGCTGCTGCCCACAATAAAGAGGTATAAGACTTCACCATTGCTTGATCAAGTTGATGCTGAAAGCTCAAAATATCTTCTACAGAATACGCTTGAAGTTTTTCTACCAACAAATCACATTTATCGAGGCAAGTATCTGTATTGTGTACAGACTCTATGAGTTGCCAAAACTGCTCGGTATTCATATAACAAGTCCTTTCTTAAAGAAGTAAAAACAAAGGCGCTGTTTTTCTCGCAGCGCCAACTCCTCATACTTATGGTTAAGATTCAAGTAATGCTTTGCGCCGCTTTTCTTCTTTCATCCGCTCCTCGTTGTTCAAGATGCGTTTACGAAGACGCAAATTTAAAGGTGTTACTTCTAGCAACTCATCATCCGCCATAAATTCAAGATAATCATCAAGGCTCATTCGACGCGGGGGAGTAAGCCCGTCAACTGTTTCGCTCGGCTTAGCACGATGATTGGTCACATGTTTTGTTTTTGCCACATTAACCGCTAAATCTTCAGGACGAATATGTTCGCCAACGACCATGCCTTCATAAACTTCAACTTGTGGCCCAATGAAGAATGTACCGCGCTGTTGCACATTCAACAGTGCATAAGACGTAGAAACACCATTTTCAAAAGCTATTAGGCTGCCAAAACGGCGACTCGGTGTTTCACCAGATGTTAGCGGCGCATAGTGGGAAAAAGTACTGTGTATCTGCCCCATCCCACTGGTAGCACGCGCAAATTGGGACTGAAAACCTATCAAAAACCGCGTCGGGATAGTGTAATGCAAATAGGTAGTATTATTTTCACTCTTCATGTTGAGCATCGTAGCCCGACGACTCCCCATAAGCTCCATCACTACCCCTGCCATTTCGTCAGCTACTTCAATTTCAACCTCTTCAACAGGCTCTAATACCTCACCTGTAACAGGGTCTTCTTTGTAGATAACTTCTGGCTTACTGACTTCAAATTCATACCCTTCGCGACGCATCGTTTCAATGAGTATGCCGAGATGCAACTCACCACGCCCACTGACCACAAATTTATCAGGCGAATCTCCATCCTCAACTCTCAGCGCTACATTGGTGCGTGTCTCATCCAGCAAGCGTTGTCGCAAACGACGTGATGTCCCCCACCCCGTTTTGCCTTCTCTTCCAGCAAATGGTGAAGTGTTGACACCAAAAATCATGCGCACTGTTGGCTCTTCTACAAGAATGGCGGGCAACGGCTCTGTGACATCTGGATGAGCAATGGTATCGCTAATACGAATCTCCTCAAAACCACCAAAAGCACAAATATCGCCCGCTGTAACTTCGTCTACTTCATGGCGTGATAAATTGTGATGAGTAAACAGATACTCAATCCTACCTTGAATTCGTTCTCCATTTGGCGTTAGACGGATTACGCTCATCCCTTTTCTCAAGCGTCCGGACTGTAAGCGTCCAATGCCAATTTGTCCCTTATAGCTATCATAATCTAAGGTTGTTACCAAAAGTCGAGCAGGCTGATCGAGCTCTACTTGTGGTGGTGGTACCTCTTTGATAATGGTTTCAAATAGTGGTGTTAAATCAGGTGCCAGTTCATGTGGTTCATAGCCCGCCACCGCCTGCAATCCAATACCATAAAGCACTGGAAAATCAGCTTGTTCATCACTAGCACCTAGTTCGATGAATAAATCAAAAGTTTCATTAAGGACATCCTGTGCACGTTGGGCAGGACGATCGATTTTGTTGATAAAGACAACAATCCGCAGCCCTAATTCTAGGGCTTTGCGCAAGACGAAGCGCGTTTGTGGCATAGGGCCTTCAACAGCATCAATGAGTAACAGCGCACCATCCACCATGTTCAATACACGTTCAACTTCTCCGCCAAAATCGGCATGGCCGGGAGTATCAACAATGTTGATCTTATATCCCCCCCAAGTGATCGCTGTATTTTTTGCCAAAATGGTGATGCCACGCTCGCGCTCAAGATCGTTACTGTCTAGGACGCGATCCGTGACTGTTTGTGTTTCACGGAATACTTTTGCCTGTTTCAACATTCCGTCTACTAAGGTTGTTTTGCCATGATCAACATGAGCAATGATAGCGATATTACGGATATTCTGTACTTGTTGCATGAGTCCTCTATTTTTCTAATTCATGATCGCACGTTATTATTGTAGCAAATCGGTTCAATTAGTGAGATGAGCAGAGATGACAACACAATTAATTCTAATTCGACATGGACAAAGCCAATGGAATCTAGAAAACCGCTTCACAGGTTGGACAGATGTTGACTTAAGCGAAAAAGGATATGAAGAGGCACGTCAAGCCGGCCAACTTTTGTTACAAGCTGGCATACTTCCTGACATCGCTTATACATCTGTCTTAAAGCGTGCCATTCGCACACTGTGGATCGTCCTCGACGAAATTGATCGGATGTGGATACCCGTCGTGCGCAGTTGGCGATTAAACGAACGCCATTATGGCGCACTGCAAGGATTAAACAAGGCCGAAACTGCTGAAAAACATGGTGACGAACAAGTTCATATTTGGCGGCGCAGTTTTGACGTTCCGCCACCGCCGCTTGCCCCCGACGATCCACGTCATCCTAAATTTGATCCGCGTTACGCAGACTTATCGCCAGAAGAGCTGCCTGCTACGGAATCTTTAAAACTAACCTTAGAGCGTGTTTGGCCATTCTGGCAAAGCGATATTTACCCCAAATTGCAAGCTGGAAAGAACGTTGTAATCGCAGCACATGGCAACAGCTTGCGCGCATTAGTAAAGCACTTGGACAATATTTCTGACGAAGACATACCCAATCTGGAAATTCCAACAGGCAAGCCTATTCGTTATCTTTTCGACGAACAACTCAACATTGTTGAGCGCGGATACTTAGGTGAATAGCTGCTAATCCGATTGCCGACGAGCGATTTTTCCTTGCTCGTTCACATAATGTGAGGCGTGGGTCTTAGCATCATTCTTTTGGATGACGGCCTGCGCCTGTGTCATAAGTTCTTCTACCGAAACCCCAGCAGCCAATGCCATGCCAATTGCAGTGACAAAGACATCACATGTTTCTTCAGCAATATGTTGAGTAGTGCTATCTTTCGCCTGTGTAGCGGCGATTAATTCATGCACTTCTTCTTCAAAAATAGGAATCTGTGCATCCAAGATAAATTCACGCTCAAAGCGTTCATATAAGTTTTGTGTAGATTGGATGAGTGCAAGCAATGTGTCTGTCATAGCCCAAACATCTCTCTTCTAGTATAATCAGCACAAGTGTTCAACTCTATCATGTCATAACGGAGAAAGCTATATGCCAGCAAAACGACCTTTATTAGTTCTTGTCGATGGTCATGCAGTAGCCTATCGAGCCTATTTTGCTTTAAATGCTGGCAGTTTTTCAACAAGTAGTGGTGAACCTACTAATGCTACATATGGCTTCACAAGAGCTATTCTCAATATTTTAGATGAAAGTCCTGACTACTTCGCCATTAGCTTTGATCGTGGGCTTAGTGGACGTGAAGCGCTCTATCCTGAATATAAAGGCACACGCGAAAAAATGCCCGAAGACCTTGAAATGCAACTTGTGCGTATTGAAGCGCTGGTACGTGCTTTCAATATTCCCGTCCTCGCATTAGAAAGCTACGAAGCTGATGATGTGATTGGCACCATCACCCAGCAAGCAGAAGCGCAAGGATGTGACGTGCGCATTGTCACAGGGGATCGTGATATTCTACAATTGGTCTCAGAACATACTACTGTACAACTTCCTAAGCGCGGAGCTGATGATGTTATTTATGATTTAGCTGCGTTTCGAGAATTATATCCCGCACTTACGCCAGATCGCCTACCTGATCTCAAAGGACTGATGGGTGATAGCTCTGATAACATTCCGGGTGTAAAGGGAATTGGCGAAAAAACTGGACTCAAGCTACTAGAAACATATGGCACACTCGAAAATATATACGCCAATATTGATGAGATAAAAGGTGCTATTCGCAAAAAGTTGGTTGAAGGCCGTGAGATGGCCTTCTTAAGCAAACAGCTTGCCACTATTATGCGAGATGTCCCCATTCAACTTGATCTTCCTTCTTGCAAAACGCATGACTACGATCCTTTATTAGTTGACGAAATTTTCCAAGAATTAGAATTCCGTTCCTTTCGACGACGGTTGCGTACGCTTCAGGCTGACAATAGCGATACTGTACGCGCCGAAGAACCGGCTTCATTGCCTGAGATTACAATAGCCCCTTCTCTAGAAGTTATTGTTGTGAATACTCCTGAACAGCTAACAACAATGGCAGCGCAACTTAACCAAGCTAAAATGATCAGCTTTGATGTGGAAACAACAGGTGTTCGTCAAATGGCAGATGCCATCGTAGGTATATCGCTCGCCATAGATGGACAACATGGATATTATATTCCAGTTGGGCATGTGAACCCCGAAGGTACAACAAATAGTGACGGACAAGCCTCTTTATGGGATGCTCCGCCACCAGCACAATTAACGCTACAACAAGTACTCGATGCGATCCGACCTTCATTAACCAACCCACATATTCCTAAAATTGGACACAATCTCAAATTCGATGCGATTATGCTGCGTCGCTATGGTATTGTTGTAGAGCCGCTCGCTTATGACACAATGATTGCAGAATGGTTACTTGTTCCGGACACTATTCACTCAGTAGGCTTGAAAGACGTTGTCGCCAAACGCTTAGGTTTACAAATGACCGATATTCAATCTTTAATCGGCAGTGGCAAAAAACAAATTAGCTTCGCTGAAGTCGATATTGAGCAAGCTGCCCCCTATGCCGTAGCAGACGCGGCTCTCGTCTTCCCCTTACGTCAAAAGCAAGAAGCCGAGCTGGCTCAACATCCTGCGTTGATTGAACTATTACATGAGATGGAAATGCCACTTATTCCAGTCATTATTGAGATGGAAATGCGCGGCGTATTACTAGATACACCTTATCTAGAAAGCCTTAGTGTTGAGCTTGCCGAACGGATGCACCAATT
>RFGP01000016.1 GCA_003697365.1 Chloroflexota bacterium
ATCGCGGCAGACTAGAGCAAATTGCCCATAACATAGACAAATACGTTGAAGCAAGCCGTGCAATGTTCACCGATCCGCTGTTGATTTTAATCCTCTTCGCTATTTTATGGCAAAGTTTCCGCACGCCACGCATAACTTTATACTTATTAGCGTTCACCTTGTTGATTTGGCTGCCTATTACGCTTACCTCAGCACGACCTAGCACACGTTATCTCGTTAATGGCGTGCCCGGCGTTTTAATCATAGGAGCAGCAGCCTTATATGATTGGTGGCAATTGCTACAGTCTTCTCAGCAATATATGCGCAATTTGGGGCGCGTTGTTTTAGCCATAGCTACAATTTTATTGCTCGTTTGGGCATCCCGTAGTCTCAATTTTATATATGATGCTTGGCAAAATCCTGAACAATTGGCATTAGCTGAACGTGATATTTGGGAATATTACCAAAACACCGCTGCTGGCTATCCCCTACAAGAAGTTGCTATTGATGTTCAAGAATTGCCTCCGTTAATCGATCATCCTTCGGGGCATCCTATCCCTATCGCAGGATTTGTAGGTTCTTGTCATGCGATGCGCTGGTATTTGCCCGCACATTCTGGAGTGTTATTAGAATGTCCGTATTGGCGTTGGAGTCCTGAGCGCGCTGATGCAATCCTGCAAGCATGGGAAGATCGTGTTAAAGCAGATCAAGTTTGGTACTTTTTGGCAGATGCTGAGCAGCCAATGGATGTGTACAGCCTTGACCTAAACTTTGAGACGATTAAAGTCTATGAACGTCCTCATAATGGTATTCCTGTTACACTGATGCGAGTCACCTCAAAATGAAGATAGATTATCGAGTTGCTACCCTTCAGGATGCTAAAGGTATTTATGAGGTTCAACAAGCCACATGGCCCAAAGAAATTACATCCTCGCAGAATGTCCAAAACATCCTATTAAGCGAACAACACGTTATTATTGTCGCTGCTATGGAAAAACATATCGTTGGTTACATAAGTTGCTTTGCGACAACTCGCCAGACAGCAACCTATTGGGAACACGATCAACTAGCAGTTCACCCAAATTTTCGCGGAAAAGGTATCGGATATGAGCTCATCACTCGCGCGTATGATATTGGCTGCATCAAAGGAGTAGATCGGCATCGCGCGTGGATTCAGATAAATAATATAGCATCACAACGAGTTTTCTCTAAACACGAATTCCATACCAACATCCAGCTATATCAACTTTTTGTTTGTAAAGAGAGTCTATCCACTGCATCAGCAACTTCATTGCATGGAACATTGATCCCCGTACAAACACTTAGTTATAGTGGATATTGGCTAGAAGGTACTGTGAGCCCCAACGATTTCATCGCTGCTCGGCACATTCTATCGTCTCACTCAAAGCATATTGTCGGCATGATGATTCCTTGTCATAAACATGAATTAATTGAAGCTGCAAAAAATGCAAACTATCAATCAATTGACTTTTATCACCAATGGTGGCGAGCATGATTCGGCGCGATTGGCTAGTGATTATCATCCTGTTATGGATCGCTTTTTTCGTACGTATTCACGAGATCACAACATTACCACCTTTTAACGACGAAAGTCTTCATATTCGCCGTGCTGAGGTTGTCTTTTCAGATCGCGATATTGCTTTAACGCCAAGCAAGACACTCGTCTATTTTTGGCTAGGCCTGTTTGACGTTGATCGTGAAGGTGGGGTTTGGGTTGCTCGCGTAGCAACCAGTCTATTCAGTTTGCTAGGTTTGGCGGGTGTTTACGCAACAGCACGATATATTTTCGGTCGTTTTGGTGGCTTCGTTAGCTTATTATTAGCGGCATTTTCGCCATTTTTATTCTTTTTTGATCGCATTGCGCTCTCTGACCCCTTTGCTGCAGCACTAGTGATTATCTTTGTTTGGTCGACCTTACGATTTGCTCAACGCCCACAAAGTTTCACTGCATTGGGGTTAGGGATGATGTTATTTTTAACTATTTACGCCAAAATTCTTAATCTGCCGTTTGTCGCCTTGCCCCCAATTGCTCTGCTAATTTACCACGCTCCTAAACCTCCACGATATACCCCGCACGCTATGTGGCAGTGGGGATACCACAACCTATCACCTTATTGGCGTAAACTAGGTATTGTTTATACGACCTTTGTTGTATGTTGGCTTCCTTCTACTTTGCATGTCATTGAGCGCACACTCACTGGGCAGCGCGTGATGATCGTGAATAATAATTTAGTAGTCGGGCTAGCCGAAGAGAAAACACCATTGGAAACAATTCTCCAAAACTTTCGCACAGTCTGGAATATCCATTGGATATTACATAGCCCTCTTTTATGGTTGACCATTATCATCGCTTTTGTCCTCATATTGTGGCAATTCCCACGTCATGGGCTATTCTTGTTTGTGAGTATTGCGCTAGCTTGGTGTATGCCCATTATTTTGAGCGCAGAGCTTTCAACACGATACTTATTGCCTGCAGTACTGATCAGTTTTGTGGGTGTCGGCGGTTTGGCGGAAATTCTACGAAAAACTCATCCAAAGACACAATGGATCATATGGGGACTCATAAGCACGTGGCTTGTGTTCTACGGTATCCCCTTTATTCGTACGGCATGGCATGATCCAACGGAATTAAGCCTCCCTACTCGTGATCAGTGGGAGTATTTCAGTAATTTTTCATCAGGCTATGCACTTGTGGATGCTGCTCAAGATTTTTATCAACTGCCCATATCACAACCAAGCAACAGAGTACATATTCTGGGTTTAGTAGGTTCTTGTCATCAAATACGCTTATACTTACCTGATGCCTATGCAGAAGATAACGGCCCTGTATGGCTCACTTGCCTAGAATTTGGTTGGCAAGGTGAACTTCTTCCCCAAGTCATCGAAACCATACAAGCTCATCTAGAAACAGAAAGTCAAGTATATTTGTTAATTGAGCCCGATCTGCCTTTTTTTGAATTTTCTGCCCTTGAAGGATATTGGCATTGGGAACAAATCAAAGTATATTCACGCCCATATGATGGTATGAAAGTAGTGTTATATCATATACAAGCGCTTGATGAGAGTTCGTCCAACAAAGAGTAAATTATCGCCTATGATGACACGCTATCCACACCATCCGCTAGTATTTATGCGTAAATTACTACCCGTTATCTTATTAATATGGCTTCATCTGTTCTTGCGCTGGCATAACATCGATCAAATGCCATATTTTATTGACGAAATACGTCATGTTGAACGCGCGCGCATTGTATGGTCATTCCAAGATATTCACACAAGCACTACACCAAGCAAATTTGGAATGTATTACTGGCTAGGGCTCTTTTTCTTGCCTGAATATACGCCCGCATGGCTAGCGCGTGTTCCCATTAGCCTATTTACTACCATAGGCATCGCAAGCGCATTTGCATTGGGGAAATTACTCTTCGGGTATCGTACAGGATTCATAGCAGGCTTGCTCATCGCCATATGGCCATGGCTTGTTTTCTTTGAGCGAATGGCTTTAACAGATCCATTTACGGCTACTTGGGTTACCCTTACCATATGGTGGAGCATAGTTTTTGCCAAGTCGCCAACACGGCGGCGCGCATGGATACTAAGTATTTTCCTATGTATGATGCTAGCAGCAAAATTGCTGACTATATTCTTACTTCCAATCCCCCTACTCGTGATTTTGCTTTTTGGCAAATATCCTTTATCACTTTCAAAGCCTCTCTTGCCACAGCTAAAGGCGATCTGGTTAACATATCGCCCGCATCTACTCAGAATCAGCTATGTAGTGGGCGGCATCTGGGGATTCATTCTAGGATTCTATCAAATTCGCAAATGGCTATACCCAGATACACGTGTTCTTATTGACAATTATCTATATCTCAAAAGCGTTCAAGGTAAGGCGTTTTTCGTTCCCCAAAACATCGAACGCACAGGAGAAGTGCTCTACTACCATTGGTCAATTCCATTAATTATGCTCAGTTTATTGGCCATTGTTATTTTGTGGACAAAGCAACGCCGAAGTTTGATATTGTTATCAGCAACAGTAATGCTACTTTGGGTTCCCCTTATTATCATCGCTAAAGAACTCTCTACTCGCTACCTCACTATTGTTGCGCACTTTATCGCGATTTTGATTGCTGGAGGATTATCTCAGCTATGGCAGCATGAGCGTTCTTTATTACGCTTTGGTTCAATGGGAATGGCAGCTATTTGGATAGCAACATTTGCACTGCCTAAAATCGCTATCATCATGAGTCAACCTGAGCAATTATCCTTGCCCAAACGTGATGTATTTGAGTATTTTCAAAACAACACATCTGGTTATGAGATAGAAGAAGCGCTTAGTTTCGTCGCAGAAAATGGAGATGTTCCCTTGATAGAAGATGAGCCAGTGGTGATCGCAGCATTACGCATTTGCGATATAGACCCCAACTATGTGTTATATGAACCAACACGCGAGGAAATTGAAATCATATGCCAGCCTCGCTTATCAGGTTATTCACCAAACGAACTTTTTGAGCAACGTTATCAATGGATTAATGACGTAGTAGAAGATTATAATGTGAGCTATCTTGTCATAGAGCATTATGAAACTCAAGTTGAACCTATTACGATTGAACCTAGTCGCGTCATAGGATTAGTTAGAAGAATCGCACGTTTCGAGCGCCCACATAATGGCATCCCTATCGAAATTTATGAGATTCGTACTTATCCTGCCCCGCATCATTTAGCGAGGTGGGTTGATGCCTCTTGAACGAACGCTCATCATCCTTAACCCACACGCTGGTTCTGGACGCGCGGGGCGCTTATGGCAACAAATAGAACCACTTTTGTGGGAACGATTAGGCGAATTAGTTATTGCCGTTACACAACATCCTGACGATGTGGCCGAACATCTAGATAAGGCACAATCAGTCGGAATCACAAAAGTGGTCGCTATTGGGGGAGACGGCACTAACCACGCTATTATTAACGCTATACAACAACTCGCACTACGCAATCCTGAACTACCACCCATGACCTATGCGCAGCTACCAATAGGTACTGGGCAAGATTTTGCGCGCACTCTAAACATTCCTACAGTACCTGAGTTAGCCGTAGAGTGGATCGCGAATGCACAGCCGGCCCCTATTGATCTTGGCCTTCTTCATTATGAAAATCAAAAAAGCTATCAGCGTTATTTTTTGAATATTGCTAGTGTTGGCGTGGGGGGAGAAGTTGATCGGCGTGTAAATCGACTAAAAAAACGTCGTGCATGGTCATTCAAAGTTGCTTCTATTCAATCCTTGCTAACATTCCGCCCACCTCGTCTAAAAGTATGGCTAGATGAAAAACTTTGGTACGACGATAAATCTTGGATAGTCGTTATTGCTAATGGCAAAATTTTTGGGCACGGAATGAAAATTGCCCCCCATGCACGCTTGGATGATGGTTTATTTGATGTCATCTTAGTGGGTGATGTCAGTCGTTATCGCACAATTCGTGCTTTTAATACGGTCTATTCAGGAAGACATTTAGAGCAAAACGGCGTATATTATCAAAAAGCACAGCGTGTGCGCATTGAGAATGAAGAAGGTTTATTAGGGCTTGATATGGACGGCGAATATGTAGCAGGGACACAGCTTCAGTTTGAGGTAAGACCCGCTGCGTTACATATGCTCGTAGGAAAAGGAGCATTATAAAATGATTCGTGCTCATCGAATAATCTTTTTAGCTTTACTCATGCTACTTATGGCATGTAGTAACAATTCGGATGAAAACAAGCCAAAAGCCGAAGCAACAGTTCCACCACCCACGCCAACGAGTTTATTGACGAGTCGCTTCAATGGCCCCCTACTTAATCCAGCTAAACATGGAGAAGCATCAAGTTGCCTCGCAGGCAGTGATTGTGGTCTAGGTGTTGCCACTGATGTTGAAACAGCGCTTGCCCTTCCTCTCACCTTAACAGTATGGCAAGGTTTACAAATTGGCGTGCCCGAAGGTTTTGACGCGCTTGATTTCGAGACGCGCCTCGCAATTGAAACAACTGATGTAGAAAAATATGAGGGCAACTTCCGTGTCTCCGTGCAATGGGCAACTGCTGAAGAAGTCGAGAAACTGCTTCAAAATTATGCTAATATTGATCTGTCAAAACGTGAAGAGCATTCAACTGCAATTGGTGAAGGCTACATCATTCCTAATAATGATATGGGGATGATTGGTGTATGGACTTCAGACGATGAGCGTATGGTTGTTGTAGAAGGATTTGTACAGCCCGGTTATTGGCCACGCTATGCCGCAACTTATATGGCAATAATTGATAATTTAGCCATCACTGAATCCCGCTAACAAAAACAAAAGCAGATGCATTTTGGCATCTGCTTTTTTGTGCTGGGAGACCTGGACTCGAACCAGGACCGATGGATCCAAAGTCCACTGTTCTGCCGATTAAACTATCTCCCATTACAGGGAAGCATTCTAAATGCTTTTACCATAAAAAACAAGTACGATTTTAAAATTGACATCTCAACGCATATATGGCAAAGGCGGAACGTCCACACGATAAGCTGCTGCTTGCAAATAACCGATCAAAGCAATCAACATTCCAGCAAAAATCCCTGATATAGAAAGCGCTGATAAAATAAGCAACGCTAGTACTGCCACACGTACATTTTGCACTTCAGTCGCATTGAGATCAGCTGGGGGCACAGAGTAGTTGAATATACCTAATTCAGGATAAGCAGCGTTGAGCTCATTAGAATAACGTTCAATCATTACGCCACCAGCCAATATTGCTAAGAACAAAGAAAATATTGACACCAGCAACATAAATACCCCAAAAACTCCCCACCGCCGCGAATTCTTTGAGCGGCGATAGCGAATATGAGCAGCCCCCGGGCCTTCTTCATATACATAGCCATCAGGTTCAAGCAAAATATAAACGCGATCTGCTCTGAAGCCAGATAACAACAGCATAAACCAATACCACAAAATCCCAAAGCCACTTCCCACAGCAATCACCCATGTCACAATACTGAGGGATTTACCATAAGCCATCACAGTTTCATGAGGAGTTTGTCGTAACAAGCGATACCCCCCCTGCGCATACGCCATCACCCGTTGCTGATAAGAATGATCTGATACAGCAAGCGTAGCAGAAGGCTGTGCCATAATGGGCGGTGGAGTAAAAGGCGCTGGAGGTAAAGGCTGTTGCATTTGAGACTGCGTCTCTAGCGCTGGCAACGGCTCTGGCATAGGAACAGGTGCTGGACGTAACAAGAGCTGTCCATAAGTCACGGGTTCAGTATGTGCCTCTTCTGATACTGGTGGTGTTATAGGACGGCTACCCTGTGGTGGCGTTTTTTGTGAAAGCTCGCGAGGGGTATCATGCGTAATCACAGCTAGAGGATCATCAAAGTGTGCTTGATATTCACCTGTATCTTCGTCATGAGAAACTTGCTGTGATTCTTCATCAGAAGTGGCATCAAATTCTGAATATTCATCCTGTGTCATTATGTCCACATTCTGAGATATGTCGTTGCTAGATACTGCTTGTTCAGAGCTTGATTCAACAATTGAAGAATTTTCAGAAGAAGATGTCTTAGAGGCTGGCTCATTGTCCTCATTATTTGGTTCAATATGCTGTTCTATGGGCTTAGAAGCCATTTGCGCAGGACGAGCCAACAAAATTTCTAATGCTTCTTGATCCTCATCTACTGGAGTATTATTATCTGACTCAGTCTCCATATCTAAGGCCACGCGAACAAACTCATTAGAAATGGCCAATAACCCATCACAGCGCGGGCAATACTCTGTATTACCGCTTACAACCGCACCACAATGAGGACACAAGCATACATCTTCATTCACTGAGTATTTACCTTACCACTCAAAAGCCTGAGGATCAGAAGGTTCTTCTTCATCATGCAGCGTTGATTCTAACGAAGGCTCTACTGAAGTCATAGGTTTTGTTGGGCCTTGACTTACTTCTGGTTTTTGGGATGGTTTAGCTTCCACCCAATACTTCTCCAGCCAATCTAAGAGACTTTGAACCACATCGGGTGTGATACGAACTCCCGCTTCAAAGCGCTTGGGCGAGAAAGCATAAACCCTTGTAAAATATTCACGCACCACAAAGATCATATAATCGCTTTCCCAGCGTTTGCGTGTCCATAAAAACGCAATTCCTCCCGTTTTACGCCGCATTAGCTCTAGCCAGCGCTGACGATCTGAAACCTGAATTTCGCCTAAGTCAAAACGAAAAGAAAGCATATTATGCGCAGTAAAGATCACTTCCAAGTAACCACTTTGAAGCCGTAAGTCAAAACTTAGCATTGCTTGCTCATCTTGAGCAGTCAAAATAGCCGACGCACGACGGGTCAAAATGCCAATATTTTTGGGGTTAGTGCTCATGCTACTTAAGATAGGGGCTGCTGAAAATCGCTGAGCAAGTTCTGTATCAAGATCAATCTCACCGGTGAAGAACTGCTGAAGCGTAATAGGTGCATTGGTTTGAATCGATTTGTGATGATCGGAGTTCTTTAATTCTTCAGCAAGGCGCTGGCGATCCGCATTGGTAATACGTTCAGTAAGCTCGCGCGTTAGTCGTACGAGTTCCTCTACGGGAATTTCGTCATAATCATTAGCATTAGAAACAGCCCGTTGTTGTGCTAATTTTTTTTCGTCCCCATCTAATCGCGGTTGATGAGCGGGTTTGGGTACCGATGGGGATTGGTTAGCAGATTTTTCTTTTGACACATCGGACCTTTCCGACATCAGAAAACTTCCTTAATAGTTATGGCGTTGATTTGCATTCATTATACTCGATAATACTCAAACACTCTATGATACAGAATATAAGGAGCAAGAGATGGCAATTGAGATTGAAAGTAAAATTTATATCGGTCACCTTGAAGACCCAAGCACTTATCTCACGCAACATGGCGCTATTTTAGTAAAGCCAAGAACTTATGAGTACAACATACGTTACGAAAGCCCAGCAAACGACTTTGTTGCCCAAAAAATTGTATTACGACTGCGAAAAGATGATCTCGCGCGGCTTACCTACAAATCACCACGCATTCATCAACACGAGGGTATTTCAGAACGCCTTGAACTAGAAACTATAGTCGGAGATTTTGAAACAACCAACGACATCCTAAAAGCATTGGGTTTTCGTCCATATATGGTGTATGAAAAATATCGTACCACTTATCATTTTGAAGATATTCCTAACACCGAACTTGTTCTTGATGAAATGCCCTATGGCACTTTTATCGAAATTGAAGGAGAAGCCATCAGTGCAGTGATTCATCGATTGGAGTTGGAGCACTTGCCACGCATTAGCGAAAGTTATGCAGAACTTTTTGAAAAAATACGTCAACGATATAATATAGAATTTACAGATTTAACATTTGCAAATTTTGCGGAACTAGAAATTGATACAGCAATATTCAAGTGATTATTAAATTAGTCTAGTTCACTTGCCCACTATTACGTCTAGTGATACACTAACCAACGATCAATAGTGTTGCTGTGTTTATTGAAAAGTGGTCAACTAACAATTTATGAAAATAAGGTCGTTGCCCGCTAGCCGTGTTGGGAGGTATATACGTCAATGCAACAACAAATACGTTTATTTTGGTTTGTAACCTTACTGATTACCGCATTGGTCGTGGTTGGTTGCCGTGTAGAATCGGCAGGTATTGATGAAAAACCAACACCGCGCGGACAAGACCGTATCTTAATCAGTAGCAATCGGCCAACGCAAGCGGATAATGATTTTACTGTACCTACACAAGAAGTAGGCTCAGAGAATATAACCCCAGTGGCGCAAGATTTTGCAAGTTTCACGCCTACAATAGATTTCGCTGCAACAAGCACCCCAACAGTTGATACTCAATTAGGGCAAGGTGGCTTTACAGGTGATCTTGTACCTTTTACACAGCAGCCAAGCGTCACCTTCACGCAGCAAGTTTTCCCAACACAGGCAGCGCAGTTCGTGCCGACCAACACAGAAGTTTTTATGCCGACTTCTACACACACAGCGACAGCAACTCCGACGTATACGCCAACCGCTACTGCAACGCCAACTTCGACAGCAACAGCAACAGCAACAGCAACCTTAACCAATACCCCAACTCTAACCCCAACAGCAACTCTTACTGAAGGGCCAAGCCCAACAATTACACCTTTCCCAATCCCCATTGGTGGTGGCCCGTCCACTGATCCAACTCTGGTAGCCCAAAGCGGATTTGAGACACCAAATCCACAACAAATCACCGCAACGTATATTATTCAACAAGCTACACAAAATGCAGCAGCAACATTAGGAACACCACCAATTACTATTGGGGCAACTACTGATCCATTAGCTGGACAAGGTGGAGTAGATAGCTCAACAACGGGACAATCTGCCCCTACAGCAACAGGTTTTCCAGATTGCACCATTCGCATTCCGCCTGATATAAGTTTGAGTCAAATTGCGCGCCAATACAATCTAACGACAGAAGCGCTCGCTGCCTATAACAACATCACCAATCCTGATTATATTCGTGCGGGCGATGAGCTCATCATTCCCGGCTGTGGTCTCAATCCTACACCTACCCCAACTATTAATCCCACCACAGGTGCAGGAACGACACAGCCCGTTTACGATAACTCTACTTCACAGATTGTATATACAGTAGTAGAAGGCGATACAATCTATAAGTTATCTGAGCGTTTTGGCGTAACCATGACACAGATTATCACGTTAAATCCAATTGCAGACATCAATCTCATTTCAGTGGGGCAGCAATTGATCATCCCACCACGTTCACGTCCTGTCACGACATTAACACCAACACCGACCACCCTTGCACCAACAGGATAGCAAGAGAAATCTCATAGATTTGTATTTCCACTCACCTAGCAATACCATTTGCTGGGTGAGTTTATTTAAAGAGGTTACATCATGGTTGATCCGCAAAAATCTTCACCAAAATCGGAAAAAGAACAACAATTGGTTTATAACGGCCGCATTGTGAATTTATACATTAAACATATCCAATTACCATCTGGAAGCACAGTCAAGCATGAAGTGATTGAGCATTCAGGAGCTGTGGCCATTATCCCTTTCATCGACGATCAGCGTGTAATGTTAATTCGTCAATATCGCCCGGCAATTGGAAAGTATTTGTTGGAAATTCCTGCAGGAACACTTGAACCTCATGAAAACCCTGATGATGCGGCTATTCGTGAGTTGCGTGAAGAGATCGGCTATCGCGCTAATGAGCTTATCCATATAGGTGGTATCTATGTTGCGCCGGGATACTCAACTGAATTTATCCATCTGTATATTGCAAAACAATTGGTATATGACCCACTAAAAGCCGATACAGACGAACTTATTGAAGCAATACCAATGTCCATCTCTGAAGCACTTATTGCGATTAGCAAAGGTGATATTCAAGATGCGAAATCAGTCGTTGGTTTGCTACGCGCTTATCAACATAAATAAAGTAGAAGAATTTTGGCTGTTTATCACAATTGATAATTTCTATTTTGTGCAAAACTAACGTGCCTCATCAATTGAAATTTCTCTATAGTTTAGACTAGCACAGCAAACTTTCGCGGTTTCTATGAAAATTGGTCATGTAACCATAGCTCCGAAACTGCACATGGGGATACTTAAAGCCTATCATCACCTCTTCATTTGATAGGCTTTTGTCTTTAAAACTATATCCAAGTTGAATTTTGCGTTCTTATCTAACCCTCTCTATACTCCTTGAAGAAGTTTATACACAACATACAAGGGGAAAGTGACAAATGTTTGGTTCTGCTGTACTAGATACGGCCATTGGCTTGATATTCGTTTTTTTCACTATAAGCACAGTTTGTTCTAATATTTTCACCCTTATCTCACGAGCGTTGAATTCAAAAGGAAGGCTACTTAAAGAAGGTTTAGAGACACTTTTGGGTTCAGAATTGTATCGACATGTTATGCAACATCCTCTTATTAAAGACAGCGCAATTACCAATAAAAGCATTTTAGGCTTCAAAGTTGCTCCAGAGCGATTACCCGCATGGATTGATCCTAAAGCCTTCAGCGACATCATTACTGACATTTGCGAAGAAGCTAGCAAAGTATCCGATATAGCGCGCGTTTTGCCCAGCGAAGCTGATAACGCGATGCGTTACTTCATCCTTCAATTACATCAAGGCAAAGCAAGTTTAGAACAAATTCATCAAGAGATCGAACGCTGGTATAACAATCGCATGGATACATTAACGCTTATTTTTAAGCGTCAATCACAATATGTGATCGGTGTAGTGGCAATTTTGCTATCTGTGATATTTAATGTGAATACTCTCATCATTGGGCAAGCACTTTGGCAGGGACCTACATTACGTGATGCTGTCGTAGAAGCAGCTAGCGCACAAATTGCAGCCAACGCCAATCAAGGCTTTATTCGTCCAACAAGGCCAGAAGACGACACTTTTGAAGAGATACGCGGCGCAACAGAAAGGATTAACGATCTTAGTTTTTTGAATGTCCCTATTGGATGGACACCACAAGAACTAAAAAGTTTAGGACTGCCTACCGATCTTGCAATGTCGGAAGACCCCAATCGTGAAGTACCAAGCCTATTTACGATGATTCTTGGTTGGTTAATCACAGCAGGGGCAGCTATGTTTGGCGGGCCATTTTGGTTTGATTTGCTTAAAAAACTTACTGGCGTGCGTTCAGGAAGCTAAGAAACAGAAAAAGCTCCCTTTTTATGGGGAGCTTACCTTCATTGAGTCGAATATTCATAGCCATAGACTAATAGATCAACACGGCCAATCTGAACTTCTGCTTGATCGGGCAAAGGAGGAATTTTGGCTGTGTAAGTAATACTTGTATTTGGCAACCATCCCTCCGTTGGTAATGCTTCGCTCAATGTGGCTGGAATAGCGTTCAACAGAGAGCCTTCAGCATCATAGACGAGAAAATGTGCCACAGGTGTCTGAAGCGGCAAACCGTGCTCATTACTTACTTGTGCTTCTAGTTTATCTGCTGCAACATCCCATGCGGCTTCAACAACTGTTGGATAAGCGTTGATCTCAAGCTCAGAAATAATCACATCTGGAACAATTGTCACGGCTAGGCCATCAAATTCAGGGTAGTTTGCTAAATTAAAAGAACGCTGCAATACGGCTAAACCACTAGGTGGTATATGGGTTGCTGGACTGCTAAGATTAAGCGATGCAAGGAAAAAGTCTTCTGCATCCACCAATTGCACAACAGCTTTCACTGATTCCTTCACTTCATCAGAATCGTTGCGCACAACATAGGCAAGATAGAGAACACCATCCCGTACAAATTCACTTTTATCAACAACTGTTAAATTACCATTTGTTCGCAACCCTCGTGGCACCCGCATACTACTGATGGGATCGCCCAGCAACGAAAAATCAACGGTAGGAATTGCATTCACGGGTGCTGGTGTTGAGGATGTTTCATTGGATTCATCATCACCATCACCACCACAAGCAGCAAGCATCACAATAATGAACGTGAGCATGACCAATTGCCAAATTTTATTCATGCTTTAACCTCATAATATCATTGAGTTAGCTTAATTAGACTCAGGAGAGCCTAGTGGCGTAGGATTAAAGCTACCAATACCAAGTAAACCGCGATCGGTCTCCCATGGATAGACTACATGCGCATCTGTAATCGCCCCATAAAAATCGGGTTCAGCTTTTGTAAATAATGAGCGATAAGGGTTAAAGTGAAACACACATGTATAAGCCGTAGCACCTGCTGCTTCGCTACGGCTACGCACTGCTGTACTTGTTCGACCGCTGCCCCACACATCATCGACTGTTAAAATACGCCGCCCTGCTAACAAGTCATTACTTGGAAATTGCAAAAACTTTGGCCACACTCTTCGCTCATCTGTCGTTGATGATTCAAATGAGGTAAATTGTACAGCAGCAGTAAGCACATCTTGAATTTCAAGCGCTTCAGCTAAAAGGCCACCCGGCACAATACCACCACGTGTAATCAAAATCATCGCATCAAATGAACCTGCACTGCGCAATTGTGGCACTAATATATCAACAATTTTATCTACATCATCCCAAGAAAGCACTTCTTGGCGAATCGGTCGTTTACTCATTCAAAATACCTTTTTCACCGACGGTATGAACTTAATTTGTCACCCTCTTAGAAGCATCTCGCTGGAAGGCAGAACCATCATAACGTCCATCTTGTAAGTCGAAAATCAAATCACGGAGTTTATCCGGTTTAGCAATACCGTCAAAGCGAATTTCTGGGCCACTGCTTCCTGCTGATTGAATTTCAATCAATCCATAACCCAATAATGCCTCTAAAACACCTTTAGAGACAGTGACATCTGTAATTCGCCCAATCTGCATAGAGGTTTCTTTGCCACCAATGATGTTTCCTGTGCGCTGAATAATACGTTTATTAGTAACCGTGATCACATTGCGCCGCCACAATAGCCAAACATAAAGCGATAAGGTAAGTATTGCACGCCACCAAAACCCCAATGTTCGCGTACTACGCCGAAACTCGGCAATCACATACTCTTGATTTGATCGCGTCTCAGGTGGCACTACATCACCAACAGCACTGTCTTCTTGGCGAGGTTGTTCTTGCTCTGTCATGGTTTGCTCCTTAATTGAGAGAATACACTACTCTCATTATAACGAAAACATCCTTAAGTGTGAGGATTTTGATAAAGCCTGTGACACTCCGCACGGACTAAAGTCCGACGGCCTCTAAAGCCGCAAGCGGTTCTCGCCGAAGCGAGCCATTTCCCCCGTGCCAAAGGGACTACGCTTTCCCCGTACATCAACGGGGTGACGATACTTTGGTTCTGGTGTTGGATAGCGTCCAAGCTCATCGAACGCATAGCGGGAAGCGATATTTGCCGCACCGACAACATCTCTGTGAAACCTGCTACCACAATTCGGACACATAAAAATGCGTCCTTTGGGTTTATGACGTTGCCCACAGGACGGGCAGGTTTGCGTGCTGTATCGTTCAGAAACTTTGTCGTTGACTTCGATACCCACTTCAGCCGCTTTGTAACCGATGTACTTGCGAATCGTTCCGTGTGACCAGTTTGCTATCTTTTGCTGAGACTTCTTATTCAACCGTTTACCGTCCGCTATATCTCGCACATCACCAATTGCCAGCAAGCCAATCTCCCGTTCTTGCGCCCAATCCACCACAGACCGCGCAATTTTGTGTTCAATGTCTCGCTGTTGTTGGGCGCACTGTGCCAGAAAACGACGCTTCCGCGCCTTTAGCTTCCGCCAGCGACGTGACCCCTTTATGTAAGTTGCCAGTTTTGCATCAATCGATGCAATCCGTTTGTTTCGGCCTTGATGAAGCGCACGCAGCTCCCGACAAGACACCACACATGCCTCAACCCCATCGGTGATAACCGCAGGATGAATTTCGCCTAAGTCCACTCCCGCAATAGATTGTCCATTTGGTTCAGGCTGCACACCATCTTCTACCACCACATGCCAACTGTAGCGAAAAGTGGATTTGTTAAAGACCAATCGCACTTCAAGTATGTGGCACTTCGCCATGCCAATCAGATGTGAAGGCAGTTTGACTGCCAGCCGTTCATAACCGCGTGCCAGCGATAGGTACATTACGCCATTTTCAACCGCATACACACCACTGCTTTTCCAGACCGTCGTTCGGAATCGACGACGCTTATATGGAAAACGCACATGATCATCACCTTGCTTACGCCTAATATGAACTTGCTTGCAGGCTTTGTAGAAGGCTTGCTGTGCCGCGTCGATGCTGTGCGCATGAAGGAGCTTTGAGGTATCAGCATCGTAGTTGTCGTTCAGCTTTTCAGCCACGCTCTGACTGAGCCACACACCCTTTTTGCGATAAATGCGCCAGTGTTCCACCATCACAGCATTGTAGATGCGTGCTGATTCCATGTTCAGTGCATCGGTTTTGGACTGTGGAAGTTGGCAGGCAAATTGATAGGTGCGTACGCTCATAGCCCTTTTTATGCCTCAACTGCATCGCGTAAAACAGGCTTACGCCGCTTAGGTGTCCAGATGAGATGATAAACAATAAGGTGAAGTTGATGTTCGTCGCGCTGGTATTCCATGAAACCTCCTGTTAATTTATGTATTTGATTGTACACTAAAATCAACAAATTTGCTGTTTAGAAAACCAGCCAAAACGCCTGATGATGGTGTATTTTGCCCTACAAACGCCGATGCAAAAACCAACCACACATCAGGCAGGCTAAAGCCCACGAGAAACCCGCCTAACCACTGCCAATAAATTGGCATGGCTTGCGGCGGGTTCAAAATCTGTCAAGTTGCGTTATAATCTAAGATGATTATACCCTTAACCTAAAAATATTAGGCAAAAAGGGTTGATTATCTTATAAATAACAAGTTCTTGGAGTAAACATGCTACCAGAATTTCGTAACGAACCCTTAACTGATTTTAACGATCCGCGTAACGTTGAAGCATTTGCGAAAGCGATTGAAGATGTGCGTTCCCAACTAGGGCAACGCTACCCGCTCGTCATCAATGGGCAAGAAGTATGGACTGATGAAACTTTTGATTCCATCAACCCTGCTCGCCCAGATGAAGTTGTTGGCACATTTGCAAAAGGAACAGCTGAACTCGCCGATCGTGCTGTGCGTGCGGCGCATGAAGCCTATTTAGAATGGCAACATACGCCAGCCTTTGAACGAGCAGGTTACCTGTTGCGCGCAGCAGGTGAAATGCGACGACGCAAGCACGAGTTTTCCGCATGGATGGTTTTTGAAGTTGGCAAAAGTTGGGTAGAAGCAGATGCAGATACTGCCGAAGCAATTGACTTTCTGGAATATTATGCACGCCAAATGATGCGCTTAGATCGTGCTGGTGACTTATTAACACCACGACACGATGAACATGCCGATTTGCGCTATATTGCTTTGGGTGTTGGCATTGTCATTCCTCCTTGGAACTTCCCCAACGCCATCATGACAGGCATGACAAGCGCAGCGCTCGTTAGTGGCAATAGTGTTGTCCAAAAACCAGCCAGCACAAGCCCAACCATTGCTTATAAACTTTGCGAGCTATTTTGGCAGCAAGGTATCCCTGCGGGCGTGTTAAATTTCTTACCCGGGCCGGGAGGCGTTGTTGGAGATACACTCGTTGACCATCCCCTAACACGCTTCATCGCCTTCACAGGGTCTAAAGAAGTGGGTTTACGTATCTTTGAGCGCGCAGCAAAACAACAGCCCGGCCAAATATGGCTAAAACGAACCATTCTTGAAATGGGAGGAAAAGATGCCGTTGTCGTAGACGAAACCGCCGATCCTGAACTAGCTGCCATCAACATTGTTGCAAGCGCCTTTGGCTTTCAAGGGCAAAAATGTTCTGCTGGCAGTCGTGCTATCATTACCGCCCCACTCTATGATGAAATTGTTGAGCGTGTTGTAAGCCTGACACGACAATTGACTGTGGGCGAAACCGATAAAGGCAAAGATGTTTACATGGGGCCGGTCATAGACAAGAAAGCCTTTGATAGCATTATGGACTATATTCGCATTGGGCGCGAAAACCATCCCTTGTTAAGCGGTGGTGAGGCTATTGAAACAGACACAAACGGCTATTTCATTCAGCCAACCATCTTTGGTGATGTGCCTAGTGATGCGGTAATTGCTCAAGAAGAAATTTTTGGCCCCGTCTTAGCGATGATGCCAGCCAAAGACTTTGACGATGCACTCCGTATTTTCAATAGCACAGAATATGGCCTAACAGGATCGCTCTTCTCTAATGATCGTCGCCGCATTGAGCGCGCCCGCCGAGAGTTTCATGTCGGAAACTTATACATCAATCGTAAATGCACTGGTGCACTCGTAGGTGTACACCCATTCGGTGGTTTCAATATGAGTGGTACCGATAGCAAAGCAGGCGGGCCAGACTACTTGCTGCTCTTCACACAAGCGAAGAGTATCTCTGAGAAGTTATTCTAGATTTAGCTTTGTACAAACGCCTTAAAAATTTACATTTTTAGGGCGTTTTTTATTTGCATTATTCTTAAAAATCATCATACAATGGAAATGTTTAGCAAAATAAGCCGTTGCAAATAGCTTAGATAGCTAGAAGGGTTTACTATTATGAAGCGTGTATTACCTCTATTTCAAAAGCATTGGCGTATATTTGTTGCTATTAGTGCAATGTTATTTCTCAATGTAGCGATTTTTGTGGCAATTGGAATATCTGACCAAGCCACAACAGCTTATGCTCAAGATGGGCCAAATGCTGACGAAAAACTAGAGCCGATTGATTTTTATCCTAGCCCAAATCAAAACGGCGCAATGGCATTCTCTATCCTTGACCCATGGGATAAGACCGACCTTACCTTTTACTTTCATAACTGCCCATCTAAGCTCGATTGTACCGCCGCTCATGGTGCTATTCGGCAGGCTTTCCAAGCATGGGCTAACGTTTCATCTTTAACTTTTACTGAAGTCACAGATGTTAACGCGGCTGATATTGAAGTCACCTTCACTACAGATGACCCACAAGGTGTACTTGGTGAGCCGGGGGGTGTTTTGGCTTATAACTTTTTCCCACGTTATGGCGGTGATATGTTCATTGACGACACAGAGCCATGGACAATTGCCGACAAAGGTGAGTTTGACCTTGTATTGGCAGCAATTCATGAGATCGGACATGGTATAGGCATTGATCATAGTGAGTATAAAGATGCCATCATGTATCCATATGCTGGGTTTGCCAAAGAGATCGGCCCAGACGATATACAAGCCGTACAACAACTCTATGGGCCACCCACTACGAGTTCTGACACACCTTCAGATACACCCACAACAAGCGCAAGCCCTGAAGAACTGGGCGAAATTAGCGTTGTTGTTAATCAAACCCAAGAAATAAAGGGAACAGTAGATAGCCAAAATCCGCTCAATATATGGACGCTAAATGTGCCTGCAAATAGCATTGTTACGGTCACAATGTATCGCACAAGTGGTGATCTTGATCCGTATGTTGGCATTTTGACAGAAGATTTTTCAAGCGTGCTTGCTGAAAACGACAACTGGCTTGATAATGATGCGCGTGTTGTTTATACATTTGATACAGGAGGCACCTACAAACTCGTTGCAACACGTTTTGGCTTTTATGATGGTACCTCTAGCGGCACTTATACCTTAACCATCGAAGCTAGCGGAGAAGCACCGCCCGATGGAGAAGTGGCCCCACCAGCCCCCCAAACGATCGCATGGCGTATCACGAATCAAGCGGGCACAGAGCTATGTGCAATCTTCTTTAGCCCATCAACCAGTACCACTTGGGGCACTGATCAAATTGCTAGCGAGGGGCCACTGCAAGATGGCTTTTATTACGAATGGCAACTAACCGCAGACACTTATGATGTACAAGTATGGGATTGTTTTAACAATAAGTTAGAGTATTACAATATTACCGCCACACGCGATGTCAACATCGTCGTATATCAAAATCGAATAGAAGTTCTGCCATTAGAGACTGAAGTTACGGCAACGGTTGATGATACCTCAGATAGCGCAACTTTCATTTGGCGAGTCTCAAATTATGCAAATGTAGAGCTCTGTGCGATCTATTTTAGCCCAACTACCAGCGATCAATGGGGTGAAAACCAAATCGCAGGCGATACACTTCAATCCCTTTACTACTATCAATGGGAACTACCAGCTGATACCTATGATATTCGGGTAGAAGATTGTGCTAGCGGTTACCTTGAATTCTACGAAATAACTCTAGATAAAGACCTAGAAATTGCAATCTACAATAATGTCATAGAGCCACGTAGCCTACGTTAATCTATAAAATCTCATTCTAGCAAAGTAATAAAAGGGGCATATTTATCACGCCCCTTTTATTTAATTTATTCTTCGCTCACACCTGCCAATTCGGCAATATAATCATAGGTCGTGTTAAGATTTGCTCGTGACACTTCTTGCCCATTTGAAAGCACCAACAAACCAAAGTCACCATCAGCTGAAGCAAACAGCATAGTAGGCGTAGCACTTACACCATACTGAACAGCATCTGCCTGTACAGCACCTAGATAGGCGGTTATTGTATCTTCGTCGTTCATACATTCTGCGAACTCGTCTATATCAACGTCTAGCTCAGCAGCTTCAATATTTGCTAAAATAGCATCTACTTCATAAGCTGTGCGCCCATCAAATCGATATGTCTCAAAGAGCAAATTATGTACATCCCATCCTACACCGAGCTTCGCAGCACATACTTGAGCCGCCGCCGCATTTCTTGATAGCTGACCAGCCACAAAAGTCAAAGTTCCAAATTGTAGATTGGCATTACCACTCAATACTTGATCTTGTACTAAACGGTTAATATCATCATGGTAATCAACACAATGTGGACAAGCAAAATCTAAGAATTCATAGATGCGCGTTGGGGCATCTAATTCTCCAACGATTAGGCGGCCTGTCTCTTCAAAATTTGCTTGCAATTGTGCATTCAAAATCTCATGATCAAGCGCCAATGGCTCAATCGTCATAGAGTCAATGATCTGCTCAAAAACGGGTAACCACTCATCCACAATGTCATTCGATACGGTGAGATTGATAAGATGCACTTTCATCTCATCAGCAGTAAAGCCCACGAAGATCGAGGTAAGGTCATCAGAGGCTTCAGTAAAACGATAAGCAATCACTTCACCAACAGAAAATTCAGATAAATCTTCTGCATTCTCCACAAAACTCGCCATAATTTCTCCGACTGATTCTGTAGAGGCATCATATAAGCCCGACTGCATCGCCATATAAGCAAAGCTATCGCCTGTTAAAGGTGCAACTAGGACAAAATCAGCATTAGGATCGCTAAGTTGTTGCCAGTCTGCAGGATAATTAAAGCGAAGGCCAGCTTCTGGCCAAACAAACACCGCTTCTGTATCTGTTTGAGCATGAACTAAAGATGTGCCTCCCCCGCTTATAGCAACGATTAAAGCAAAGATCACTGCCCCCAATATATATCTCAATGTGTTAGACATTCGCTGTCTCCATCCAAATCAACTAAAATAGACGTAATACTACCGTATTCTACACGTTTGATAGACGCTTGCATCATTGTTTTCAAATATTTCTATAAAATAGAGTTTAGAGAAATAGTCAAGTAATAAAGGAGAAAATTTTATGAACCTTGCAATAAAACGTTGGATAACTTTTTTAGTCCTCGTTGCGTTTCTTTTGCCAATAGGAGTTTGGATTGCCCCTACTTATGGTCAACAAACGATAACATTACCCATCGGTTATCTCGGTTCTGCAAATGAAAGTTTGGCGCGCGGGCTAAGACTAGCCATTGATGAAATTAATGCTGCTGGCGGCGTTGAAAGTTCTGACGGCACAATTTACAACTTTGACATTGAATTTGCCGAAGTCGATCCTGATAACCCAGATAGTGTTGCCGATGCTTTAGATAGTTTGCCGCGTGTACTAGCCATTTTTGGCCCCACTGACGAAGCCTTAATAGAAGCCAATATTAGCGTATTGTCATCTGCGAGTGCGCCAGTATTCCTACCTACATCGCGTCAAGATTTTAATGAACAAGATGCCAATAACAATATTTTTCGCATTGTTGCGCCAGAAATCACCCATATCCAATCATTAGCTAATTATCTTGTCTTCGAGCTTGCCTTAAGCGATATTGTACTTCTACAAACTCCCACCGATGAGCCAAGCAATCAATTTGCTAATTTCAATACAGCGCTCAATAACTTTGACACACCGCCCACTCAAACATTACAAGTCGTTGATGATGTACAACTGGCAAATGCTGCTGTAAGCATTGCAAATCTAAACCCTGAAGCAGTCATAGCTGTGGGCGAACCCGAAAGCGCTATAGCCACATTACAACTTTTGCGTGAAGGCGGTTGGGATGGGCTCTTCGTTTATCCTGACATTGATATGATGCTTAGCTTTGCGCAACAGGAAGATTTTGAATTTGCTCCAGAACTGCTCGAAGGCATTATCGGAACTAGCAGCTGGTCGTTCAGCACACCAACAACCGTTGGCCGTACTTTTGTAGCCAACTTTGTTGCAGAGTTCGGCACTGCACCGACAGCGCTATCTGTAGCTGGATATGACACAATGTATGCGCTTTCTATTCTCGTTCGCGATGGTGAAATTAACCCTACAGCCTTAAAAGCAGGATTAGCTCAGTTACGTTTGCCTAATCTTGTGGGCGGGCCAATCAGCCCTGCATTATATGGTAATCGCATCTTATCTCAAACTGTATATATCGTTAGTCTTACAGGAAAAGGCGGTACTGAAACACTCGCCATTTATGACAATGGGGTACAAAGAGCTGGTATCAGTAGCGGCGGGCCTGTAGCAGGAGGCAGTAGTGGAGGCTCTTCTACTAGCCCCAGCGCAACACCAACACTGCGCCCCACAGCCACCAGTGCCCCCCCAACAGCAACACCTAGCTTCCTAGTGGCAACAGTGAACAGTAATGTTGCTGCGTTAAATGTGCGAACAGGACCGGGAACTATCTATGCAGAACAAGCCAAACTACGTCCCGGCGATCAGGTAACAGTTGTTGGCCGCAACCAAGATTATTCATGGCTTTTCATTCAATATGATGGACAAAGCGGTTGGGTTTCAGCTCAATTTGTAACGATCTTTGATCCCGGTGGGTTATATGCAATCTTACCAATTGTGCCAGCCCCAGCAACGCCTACGCCATCTCCCACACCACAGCCTGTAGAACCAGATTTAATTATCACCAATGTGACCATTAGTCCTAGCAATCCTCAACCAAGCTCACCTATCACCGCAACCGTCACGATCAAAAATCAAGGTTTGTCTAATGCTGGGCCTTTTGCGGTCGCTACATCATTCCGTCCGGGAGAAGTGTATACAGCTCAAAATGTCGCCGGACTGCCAGCAGGTCAAACGATTACAGTCACCCTAACAAATACC
>RFGP01000149.1 GCA_003697365.1 Chloroflexota bacterium
AGTTAGCGCTGTGCTTTCAGCAACAACAGTTGCTTGAGCAATGCTACGTTCAATAGTGGCAAGATCGTTATTTTCGTCTGTACCTATTAATACCACATGCTCTAAGGTATGTGGGGTAAAGGCGCTACTCTTTTGCCCATGATACTGATATAGCGTTAGCAAAGTGGATTCTGCTATTGCTTCAGCCATTAATGAAGGAGATAGCGTTTCATCTTCATACAATAAAATAGCAATGTTTTTGAGTTTTAGGCTTGTTGCTTTCTTTACCGCCATAGCAGTAGCGTTTCGTACAATTTCAACGCTAAATTCCTCACGAGAGCCAATCCCTACTAGAATTAAACGCTTAAATTTAGCTTGCTCTGAAGCATATAAAACGGCTGTTTCATGAGCTTTACCTACGAAGTCGCCTTCATTGATTAATTGCAGTGTAGCATTTTCTAATGTTTTATCCGATTGCAATATAGATAAGTCGGGTGATTCATCTTGAAACACACCCAATATTAAAGCATCGAATTGCAAAACATCATCTAATTGAGATAAAAAGCCAAACTGTACCATCATAAACTCCTATTAGATATTGCGCATCAATCATAACGAATAAGTAGCAAATTTTACCTATATTCGCATAATGGAATTATCGGCAAAGATTAAAGATGGAGTACCCAATGAATAATATACCGTTTACCGCAAGTATTCGTTCGGGTGTTAATTCAGACATTGACACCATAAACGTACGAAAAGGGCCCGGCACAGATTTCGCCGTTCTTACTGAGCTACCAACTGGAACCGACAACCTTGTTGTAAAAAATGTTTCTCCTGATAGCAAAAATTCTCGTTTTGGCAACAAAGTCTATCAATGGTTCGAGATCGTTCTACCAGATGGCAGCACAGGGTGGATACGGGATGATCTTATCGATGTCAGTGGCGATGGCACTCCTTTCGGTTATGGCGTGATTATGGGTAAAGCATTTGCTTTAGAGCTTTCTCGTGCTGAGCCCGATCAACAACGCTCCAATCGTCCAACCCCGCTACCAGCGCCTTCGCCTTCTACGGCGATCACTTCTTTGATTCAAGATCGCGTGGTTAAGGTTGCTTTTACAATCACTTCAGCCTTTGAGGGTAGTGGCTATGCCTCTTATCAGACTTATGATAGAGGATTAATCAGCTATGGACGTTTCCAATTCACATTAGCCTCAAGTAGCCTTGCTAGCGTCATAGAGCGCTACATCCAACTAGCCGCTGATGATCGTATTGCAAATACACTCGAACGCATTTATTTACAACGGGTCAAAGAACGCGATCCAAGCCTCAGAGAAGATCGTCGCTTTAAAATGCTGCTACAACATGCTGCTACAACACCAGAGATGCAAGCAGCACAAGATGAAGTAGCATTCACGAAATATTGGCAAGTGGTCGAAGAACTGAGTCTTGTGCCACGTAGTATCCAATTTCCACTCACAAAAGCAATGGCGTTCGACATTGGTATTCAGCACGGCCCGCGTCATGATCTGTTTGCTACGGCTGAAAGACAGATGGGGCTAACACCGCGTTCGCGTGTTACGAATGAACGCGAATTTGCAAAACGTGTAGCACAAATTCGCCGCCAAATCCTTTATCGTATTGCTGAACAACAAGGATTGGGAGGGGTGCGTCATCGCGCCGATTTTTGGATAAGCCTAATACAAAATGGCGATTGGGAATTGATGGGAGATAATGATGGCAATGTTGAAATTTTTGGTCGCAAGGTTCAAATTCGCAACCTTTAAAGTTGTTGATTCTCAACAATTCTTGTTTAAATAGTTTGCCGATTAAGAACAACCGTGCTTAAGATTAGCTCGAAATTCTCTGCAACATAACATCAACTTGGAGCTTTCATGAATACAGCACGGCTTGTCTTAGAAGATGGTAGTATTTGGCACGGCAAAGCCTTTGGTGCTCTAGGGACACGGCTAGGCGAGGTTGTGTTCAACACTAGCATGACGGGCTATCAGGAGATTTTGACTGATCCCAGTTATGCTGGACAGATCGTTGTCATGACCGCTTCGCAAATTGGAAATACAGGTATCAATGAAGATGATGATGAAGCCAGACGCATATTTTTAAGCGGATTTGTCATATGTGACTATAGTTCAGTTATTTCTAATTGGCGCGCCACCAAATCATTAGCGCATTGGCTAGAAGAGCAAAATATCATCAGTATTTGCGATGTTGACACACGTGCAATCACGCGCCGCATTCGTGATCAAGGTAGCATGAAGGGGTTGATCACCACAGACCAAACACTTTCTGATGAAGAAGCACTAACCGAAGTTCAACAATGGCACGGACTTGATGGGGTTGATCTTGTTCGTACCGTTACCTGCGAAGAAACTTATCGTTGGATTGAAAAAACAGCTTCCCAATGGGAATTCAGACACTGGCAAGGGAGCACTTCAACTGAAAATTTTCATGTCGTAGCCTACGATTTTGGCATCAAATATAATATCTTGAGACGTTTAGCAGCTTATGGATGTCGTATTACAGTGGTGCCTGCACATACCACTGCTGCAGAAGTGATCGCACTTAACCCTGATGGCATTCTACTCAGCAATGGGCCGGGCGATCCATCAGCTATTCCTTATGCAGTTGAAGCAACGCGAGAACTCATTGGGCGCGTACCCATATTTGGTATATGTTTAGGACACCAAATTTTAGGACAAGCGCTTGGTGGAAAAACCTATCGCTTAAAGTTTGGGCATCATGGCGGCAATCAGCCTGTTCGACATATCCCATCAAAACGGGTAGAGATCAGTGCCCATAATCATAATTACGCGGTTGATCCGAAATCTTTACCTAGTGATGTTGAAGTAACACACATTAACCTCAACGATGGATGCTGTGAAGGAATGCGGCACACAACACTACCTGTGATGAGTGTTCAATATCACCCCGAAGCAGCACCCGGCCCACACGATTCCGATCCTTTATTTGATGATTTTATTCGGTTAATAAGTGATTATAAGAAATAATGCCAAAAAGAACTGATATTCAAAGCATCTTAGTTATTGGAGCGGGGCCGATTGTTATCGGACAAGCGGCCGAGTTCGATTATAGTGGCACACAAGCCATAAAAGCACTCAAAGCAGAGGGGTATCGGGTTATTTTAGTGAACAGCAATCCTGCTACGATCATGACTGATCCTGAATTAGCAGATGCAACTTATGTCGAACCCATTACCCCCGAAATTATTGAAATGATCATAGAACAAGAGCGTCCTGATGCATTATTACCTACAGTTGGTGGTCAAACTGCTCTAAACACTGCACTAGCGCTATATGATCAAGGCATCCTTGAACGATATGGCGTAGAGATGCTGGGAGCTAAGGCAGAGTCTGTTCGTCTTGCCGAAGATCGTCAGCTCTTTCAACAAACAATGATCAACGCTGGTCTAGATGTCCCCATTGGTGGTTTGGCTCGAAGTTTGGAAGAAGCCCAAGCCATTGCTGCGGAAATAGGGCGCTATCCTATCCTTATTCGCCCATCCTTTACCTTAGGCGGAAGTGGCGGGGCAATTGCTTATGACGCAGACGATTTTGTTGAAAAAGTACGTTTTGGTTTGCACGAAAGCCCAGCGCATACCGTCCTTGTAGAAGAGAGCGTGCTCGGTTGGAAAGAATACGAGCTAGAGGTAATGCGCGATCGAGCTAATAACTTTGTGGTGATATGCTCCATAGAAAATATTGATCCTATGGGTGTACATACAGGAGATTCTGTCACCGTTGCTCCTGCTATGACGCTTACAGACCGCGAATATCAACGTCTACGTGATATGGCCCGCGTGGTTATGCAAAGTGTAGGGGTCGAAACAGGCGGTTCAAATGTTCAATTTGCTATCAACCCTGAAGATGGCCGCGTACTAGTCATTGAAATGAATCCACGTGTTAGCCGCTCATCTGCACTAGCAAGTAAAGCAACTGGCTTCCCTATTGCTAAAATTGCTGCGTTATTAGCCGTTGGATACAGCTTAGACGAAATCCAAAATGACATTACTCGTACCACAGTGGCAGCATTTGAGCCTAGTATTGACTATGTGGTAACTAAGTTGCCACGCTGGGCATTTGAAAAGTTCCCAGCTGTAGACCCAACACTTGGCCCACAAATGAAATCAGTTGGTGAGGCGATGTCCATAGGTCGTACCTTTCGAGAATCATTCCTTAAAGGGCTGCAATCTTTAGAGCTTAACCGCCCACCATACCCTACTCAACAACGGAGTTGGGACGGCAAACTTGAAAGTTTGATTGTTGGCCGCGCCGAGCGCCTTTATTGGATATGGGAAGCTCTTCAGGATGGTTATAGCGTTGAAACACTAGCACAAACAACCAAAATTGATCGTTGGTTTTTGCATCAACTTAAACTTATTGTCGATCGCGAAGAAAGTCTGAAAGCTAAAGGTAGTTTAGAGAACGTATCTCCTGAAGAAATACGTCAAGCAAAGCGCGACGGCTTCGGTGATGAGCATCTCGCTCATTTATTGAATACTACACCCCAAGCTATTCGTGCATTTCGTCATCAACACGGCATCATACCAACTTATCATGTTGTTGATACCTGTGCCGCTGAATTTGAGTCTTATACACCCTATCTTTATAGCTCTTATGAAACTGAAAGCGAAGCTCTGCCAACAGAGCGTGAAAAAATCATCATTCTGGGTGGTGGCCCTAATCGCATTGGGCAAGGCATTGAGTTTGACTATTGTTGTGTCCACGCCGTACAAGCAGTTCGCAACGCAGGCTATGAAGCGATCATGGTGAATTGTAACCCTGAAACTGTGAGTACAGATTATGATATTTCGGATAGACTATATTTTGAGCCTCTTACAGCTGAACATGTGCTGAATATTATCGAGCGCGAGCAACCTCTAAAAGGTGTAATTGTCCAATTCGGAGGACAAACACCGTTAAACCTTGTTAAGCATCTGCAAGCGGCCAACATTCCCATTCTCGGCACCAATCCAGATGCCATTGATCTCGCTGAAGATCGAGGACGCTTTGGTGAATTACTCGATTCGCTGGGTATTCCTGCTCCGGCTCATGGCACAGCACAAAGTGTTGAAGAAGCTAAACATGTTGCACAGACTATAGGATACCCCGTTATTGTACGTCCATCCTACGTGTTAGGAGGGCGCGCAATGGCTATCGTTTATCACGAAGCTGATCTTGTCCGTTATATAGAAAATGCGATACAAGCAGCACCGAATCAAACAATCTTGATAGATCAATTTTTAGAAGATGCTTATGAAGCAGATGTGGATGCTATCGCAGATGGGCAACTAGTCGTTATTGGTGGCATGATGCAACATATTGAAGAAGCGGGTGTACATAGTGGTGATTCAGCATGTGTGTTGCCACCTTACAAAATCTCAGCCTATCATCTCAATATCATGCGCGAATATACAGAACGGCTTGGACTTGCAATGGAAATTCAAGGACTGATGAACCTTCAGTTTGCCGTCAAAGATGATATTGTCTATATCCTAGAGGTAAATCCACGTGCCAGTCGAACAGTTCCTTTTGTCAGTAAAGCCACTGGTGTACCATTGGCACGCTATGCAACACAAATCATCATAGGACAAACACTAGAAGAACTAGGCTTCACCGAAGAGCCTGATATTGACGGCTTCTTTGTAAAGGAGGCTGTTTTACCTTTCCGAAAATTTGCAGGTGTTGACGCGCTATTGGGGCCAGAAATGCGAAGCACAGGAGAAGTGATGGGGCACGCTTCACGCTTTGGTCATGCCTTCGCAAAAGCGCAATTGGCCGCTGGTGATCGCCTGCCAACTGAAGGAACTGTATTCCTAAGTCTAAATGATTTTGACAAAAGCGCGGGTTTAAAGATCGCACGTGATCTTAGCCGAATGGGCTTTCAAATACTCGCCACACGTGGCACTGCTTCATTCTTTGTGCAAGCTGGCTTGCCTGCAACACCTATCAATAAAGTTGCGGAGGGAAGCCCTCATGCAGTGGATTATATTCATCAAGGTAAAATCGATCTTATTATCAATACACCGCTCGGGCCAACTGCTTATGATGATGGAAGTCAAATTCGGATGGCCGCGATTCGCTATGGTGTACCTTTACTGACAACATTAAGCGCTGCTCAAGCTGCTGTAAATGGCATTCGTGCTTTAAGAGATCGAGCCTTAAAAGTACGTAGTCTCCAACATCATTATCGAACCAATAACTTAAAAAATGTGTAAATGTTGCAAAGAGAACGAAGATTCGCTAAACTCTTTCAGCAGGTAATTAAAGCCTACACAAACCATTACTTGAATCTCTACTCTTAGGAGAGCGTAAGTTATGAAAAAACTCGGTTTGCTTCTTATTCTTTTAATGATTTTTTCAACGGTTGGCACAACTTTTGCTGCGCAACCAGCCATTGATACCGCGCCTTATCAACAAGAAGGCGATGTATTACGTCTCGTCATTGGTACTACTGATGACATTGCTGAACTTGATCCAGCTAATGCATACAGTTTCCATGACTGGGAAATTCTTCGTAATGTTTCTGATGGTTTGTTGGCCTATGTTCCCGGTAGCACAGACATTGAGCCACGCTTAGCTGTCGACTTCCCAACCGTTTCTGAAGATGGACTTACTTATACATTCACTCTTCGTGAAGGCGTGCTTTTCCCTGATGGCACAGAGCTAACCAACGAAATCTTTGTGGAATGGGCAAACCGCAGTTTAACTCTGCAAGGTGACCCTTATACATTGATTAGCAACATTGAATCTGTGGAAGCAGGCGAAAATAATACTATTATCTTCACGCTGAAAGAACCCTTTGATCTCTTCCCAGTGACCATTGCTTCACAACCTCAGCTTTACCCATTCCAAGCTGGCGACTTCCCGATGGATGAGTTTAATAACCAACCCGCACAAATTCGTGGTGTCGGCCCCTACATGCTAACAAGCTATACTATTGGCGAGACTGCGGTCTTTGAGCGTAATCCTAACTATTATGGTGAGCCTCCAGCATATGATGAAGTTGTTTTCGTATACTATGAAGACGATGCACAATTAACTCTCGCCATTGAAACAGGCGAAATCGATATGGCATGGCGTGGTGTGACAGAAACTGAAGTCCCCCGTTTAGCCGAAGCAGAAAATCTTGAAGTCATTACATTGCCCGGTCGTATTCAATACTTCCTGTTCAATCATCAAACAGACATTGGTAGTGATATTAATGTTCGCCGTGCTATCGCAAAAGCAATTGATCGCGATGAAATTATTGACCGCGCACTCAGTGGCTTGGCGCAACCCCTTTATAGCATGGTGCCTCCCGGTTTCTTTGGCGCATCAGAGAGCTTCCTTGATCTCTATGGCTTCAGCGATGTTGAAGGTGCTATTGAAGACCTAGCAGCTTCAGGTTATACAGCGGACAATCCACTTCAACTTGATCTATGGTATCCACCAGAACGTTATGGCGGCACTGTTGGCGATGCTATGGCTGTTGTTGAGCAACAACTCGAAGCTACTGGCGCAATTGATGTAACTTTACAGAGCGCTGAATGGAGCACCTATGTTGTAGCAGCAACGGGTGGTGAATATCCATTCTACTTCTTGGGTTGGTTCTTTGACTATCCAGATGCTGACAACTACATTCAACCTTTTGCTTCTTGCGATGGTTCACCGGGGTTGGGTGTTAACTATTGCAATGAAACAATGGAAGAGCTTATTTCAGCACAACGTGCTCTAGTTGGCCAACCAGAGCGTGAAGAAGCGCTTATTGCAATGCAAGATTTCTTTGCAGAGGAAGTTGTCGGTATTCCTTTGTGGGTCGGTCAAGATTACATGATTTACAACTCTGATGTTGTAACAAATGTTATCGTTGGTGCCCCGCTTGTTCTTGAATATCGTCTACTACAACCTGTGCAATAGCCTATAACGGTTCTTGTTACTTATGAGGGCGTGCCAAAACATAGAGAGCACGCCCTCTCTTTATCAGCACAAGTTATCATCACACGCTACGAAAATCGCTTATGGAACTTACATTCGGTACAATCTGTCTAGGCTCATTATTTTTTCTAGCCATCTTTTTGGCGTATGTTATTGCTACAGGCAGCGCGAGTTTGAGGACATATCTCATCACTCGCCTTTTCCTGACAATTCCGACAGTGTGGATACTAGTCACACTTGTTTTTATCATTATGCGCCTCATCCCCGGTGATCCTATCACAGCAACGATCAAGCCCGGTGAGAACCCTGAACGCATCGCAGAGCTGCAAGCACGTGTAGGGGTTGATAAGCCCATTCACGAACAATATATCAACTATATTGGCGATATTCTCACAGGAGATTTTGGGCGAAGTATTACAGTAGAACCTGACCGTCCTGTCATTGACATCATCGCTCGGCGTTTACCAGCCACCTTAGAACTTGTTGTTCCAGCGATTCTCATCATGCTGATTTTTGGGGTTGCTAGTGGGGCCTTCGCCGCCAAGCACCACAAAGGGATCGCAGACTATAGTTTTCGGATAGCTGGCATTGTTTTCTACTCTATTCCTATCTTTTGGATGGGGTTAATGCTACAGCTCTTTTTTGGTGTTGTGCTAAACGGGTTGTTGCCGACAGCAAAGCGTAAATCTGGATATATTCAATTTGACACGCACACCGATTTTTTCTTGATAGATACACTCATTGAAGGAAATTTTGATGCTTTCCTTAATGTTGTTTCACATATGATCTTGCCAACAATAACCCTTAGCTTGGCGTTGATTGGTGTGTTTATTCGGCTTACACGCTCAAACATGATTGAGATATTACAAGAAGATTTTGTTACTGCTGCTCATGCACGAGGCATTCCAGAAAATCGAGTAGTATATCGTCATGCGCTGCGCAATTCTTTCATTCCCATCATGACACTCATTGGATTACAAATTGCCGTGCTATTGGGTGGTGCAGTTTTAACGGAGACCACATTTTCTTGGCCGGGCATGGGATTACTTTTGAGAGATGGCATTGCAAATCGTGACTATATCGTTGTGCAAGGCGGCGTGACTGTTTTTGCACTTATTGTCGGTATTACGAGTACTATCACGGATATTATTTATGCTTTTATTGATCCACGTATTCGATATTAAGGTGTAGGGTATGTTGTGGGACATTGCGATTTCTAAGCAGAAGCAACTCTATCAAAATCCACGCATTTGGTTAGCAATTGCTTTTGTACCAACCGCGATTCTTGCGCTTTTGGTATTTGCATTAGACCAAAAAGCAATCACACCAATTCTGCAGTTTTGGCTTGTAGCAGTTATCTTAACAACCTATGGAGCGCTGCTATCATCTAAAACAGTACGACAAGCGCGGCGCTGGCATGGTATAGACTGGTGGATGGCGATTATTAGTGTAACGTTTTTGGTCATCTTTCTTATCATGGGTATCATCCCCGAATATCTTGCACCGTATAAATACAACGAACAGGTTGGGCCTGCATTCCTAGCTCCCAACGAAACACCGCCCGAATTCATTTTAATTACTCGCGAAGAATTACCTTTTCAAAGTTTTGAGGATATTGGGCGAGTCCTTATCCTAAATGAAGATGGCACTTATAGTTTAGGCGATATAGTTGAACGTGCTAGCAACGCCAATGGTGTTGGGCGTATTACAGATGATGCAGGGGTGGTTATTGGGCAAGAACGCTCTCGATTAGGATTAGAAAATGCTATTGCTGTTGATCGCACCCTCAGGGACGGTGATACTCCTGAAATGGCGTTTGAGGCATTACTTTCAGCAGACTTAACACAACGTCGCCCACTGGTGGCTATTGTTGGTAGACGATCTGTCTTTGAGCCTTTGGTAGATCAATATGAGGGTGTACGTGTGATTGGTCGTATTGGGCCAGATTACCCCACGCCTTTATTGGGCACTAACAACTTAGGTGAAGATGTTTTTAGCCGTCTAATCTATGGCACTCAAACAACATTAATCATCGGAATTTCATCGGCTATTTTTTCATGCTTATTAGGAATTCCACTTGGGTTAATTAGCGGATACATTGGCGGATTTTTGGATCGCATCTTGTCGCTTATTTTAGATAGCGTTTATAGCTTTCCGGGCTTGATTTTAGCTATTGCTATCGCCGTTGTTCTAGGGCGGGGCATCTTAACCGTTGTGTTTGCCATTGCTGTTATTTATGTGCCGATTTATTATCGCATCGTTCGTTCACAAACACTCGCCATTCGTGAAATGTCTTATGTAGAAGCAGCAAGAAGTTTAGGTGAACGCAATATTATTATTTTATTTCGCTATATTTTCCCAAATGTGATTGCTTCAGTAGTAGTGATTTTCTCAATTAACGTGGCTGATGCAATTTTAACTGGGGCAGGATTAAGTTTCTTAGGCTTAGGCTTGCCAGAAACAACACCAGATTGGGGTGTAGACCTTGCACGTAATCAAGAACGGCTACGTAGCCAATGGTGGCTCGTGACTTTTCCGGGCCTAATGATCACTGCATTGGTCTTATGTTTTAGTTTATTAGGTGAAAGCCTGAGCGAAATTCTGAATCCTCGTCTGAATCGTTCATAGAAGGATACTATATATAATGACAACTTCTCGTGAGACGATTTTATCAATCCGAAATTTAACAGTGACCTATAAAACCCGTATGGGTAACCTTAACGCCGTAGATAACCTTTCTCTAGATTTATATAAAGGCGAAGTACTTGGGCTAGTAGGTGAAAGTGGTTGCGGAAAATCAACGCTAGGGAAAGCCATTATGCGCATGATTTTGCCACCCGGTCAAATTACTAGTGGTGAAATCTGGATGGATGGGCGCGATCTTATGAAGCTCAACAAAAAAGAGATGCGCGATGTGAGAGGAAACCGCATTGGTATGATCTTTCAAGACCCAATGACATCGCTTAACCCTGTGCAGCGAATTGATAAACACATCATCGAAGCCATTCAAGCGCATGAACCGCATGTGTCTAAAGAAGAGGCAAATCAGCGCGCAATTGAGCTTGTTGAGCGATTAGGGATTGGTCGCAAGCGCCTACTCGATTACCCTCATCAGCTATCGGGTGGAATGCGGCAAAGAGTTATGATCGCCTTAGCATTAGCCCTAAAAGCACAAGTTATCATTGCTGATGAAGCTACAACAGCACTTGATGCTATTGTAGAAGCCAAGTTCTTAGACTTGCTGCGTGAATTGAAAGAAGAATTTGGACTCACGATTCTCATGATCACCCACAACATCGGCATTGTTGCAGAATTAGCAGATCGAGTTGCCGTGATGTATGCAGGACGAATTGCGGAATTAGCAGATGTCGATACGCTTTTCCATGCGCCAAAGCATCCTTACACACAAGGACTGCTAGCAAGTGTGCCCAATATCAATATGGATAGCGAACTTTATTGTATGGATGGAACTCCACCGAACCTCATTTCCCCACCAAGTGGATGTCGTTTTCATCCACGTTGTCCGCATGTGATGGATATTTGCCGAGAGCAACATCCGCCATTCATTCCACAAGCGCTTGATAATGGCGAACAAGAAGTGGCTTGTTGGTTATATGAATCAGCAACGGAGCAAACCTAATGACAGAATCCACAAACGATATTATTTTACAAATGCAAGATGTCACCAAGTATTTTCCTGTGAAGCGTGGGCTCATAGATCAACTTACAGGCATTCCTCACCAATATGTGAGAGCTGTTGATGGCATCAGTTTTGAATTGAAACGTGGTGAAGTGCTAGGGTTAGTTGGTGAGTCGGGCTCAGGTAAAACAACAACAGGCCGCTTAGCAGTAGGGCTATTAAAACCCACCAGCGGAAAAGTGATATTTAATGGCATTGACATCAATGCTATCAGTGCTGAAGAACTGAGAAAATTGCGTCGTCATATGCAGGTCATTTTCCAAGACCCAATGGCAAGTATGAATCCACGTATGACTTTAGGCGAAGGGATTGGGCGTGGATTAAAAATTCATGGGCTAGTAAGTAACAACACAGAATTTAGAGCTCGTGTCATTGAAATGCTCAACCATGTTGGGCTAACACCGGGTGAAGCCTACATAGATCGCTACCCGCATCAAATATCGGGGGGACAGCGCCAACGAGCTGTAATTGCGCGCGCATTGATCACCAATCCGCAACTTATCATGGCTGATGAACCTATCGCTATGGCGGACGTTTCTGTGCGTTCTGTGTTGCTACAACTTATGAAAGATTTACAGCAAGAATTCAATCTCACTTATCTGTTTATCACTCATGACCTCGCAACAACAAAATATATTTGCGATCGCATTGGTGTAATGTATCTAGGTGAGATTGTCGAATTGGCAGATATACGCTCTATTTACACCAATCCGCAACACCCATACACCCAGTCATTATTAGCGGCTGTTCCAGTTCCTGATCCACGTCATAGAAGAAGTGCCCCAATGCCACGTGGTGAAATTCCTAGCCCGATCAATCCACCTAGCGGCTGTCGCTTCCATCCACGTTGCCCAATTGCACAAGATATTTGCAAACAAGAACGTCCTAAGCTGAAGCCAGTAGCTGGAAAGAGCGATCATATCGCAGCGTGTCATCTTAAAACAGGCGACTATATCCACCTTTTACCCAAAGAAGCGGCGGCTTCAACATGAACTACCGATTATTTGCCATTGATGTCGATGGCACACTCCAAAATTCCCAGCATCAGCTAACAGATACAACAGCAGATGCTATCCGCCACGCGGTATCCAAAGGTGTTCATATAGTGTTAACCACTGGAAAACAATATGTAACGATTCAACCGCATATTGACCTATTGGGCTTGAAAAGCCCACAAATTACTGCCGGTGGTGCAATTATCACTGACCCCAAAAGCTCAGAAGATATATACCGCAAAGACATTCCGCCTGATTTAGCGCAACAAATCTTATCGAGGGCACATGAATTGGGTATTACGGCAATCATTTTTCGAGATGGTCAAACCTTCACACGAGAAATGAATGCTGACATTGAATATATGCTCACCTATGACGATCCATATCCGACGTTTCTTGAGGATATAACGTTAGCCTTAGAACCCGCCCCTGTGCAGATTATGTGTATTGCTTATCAAAACGATACACTGTATGAATCTGCATATCAAGTATTCCTCACTGAATTTGGTGATGTCGTCGAGGTCCGAAAATCTTCACCATACTATATTGAATTCACCGCATTAGGCGTGTCTAAAGGCACTGCACTGAAATGGCTGACAGAATATCTAGGCATTAGTCTCGATCATGTGGTAGCTATTGGTGATAGCTATAATGATTTGAGTATGTTTGACATCGTTGGGCTGTCGGTTGCAATGGCGAACGCTCCCGAAGCAGTACGTAAAACAGCCGATATAGTGACGTTATCTCATGATGAAGACGGCGTAGCACATATCATTCAAGAATTACTTTAAAACAAAAAAGGCGAGTTGTTTATACTCGCCATATTTCATTAAAAAACAAAGAGGGTCTCGTCTTAAGAGTCTTTGACCTTACGTTTCAAAACAGCACCAGCTGAAAATGCTGGACGCTTGGTAGCTGGGATGAGAATCTTTTCACCAGTGCGAGGATTAACACCGGAACGTTCTTTTACGTCGCGTGCTTCAAATGTACCAAAGCCAGTTAAGCTAACTTTTTGACCATTAGCCATTGCTTCGGTGATCACTTCAATCATCGCATCGATGGCACTTTTAGCAGTTGCTTTTGTTACACCCGCTTTTTCTGCAACCTGAGCTACCAAGTCGGTCTTTGTGATACGTGACATGACGAAACTCCTTTTAAGGATATTGATTGTGCAAAACCATAGATTCATCATACATGAAATACAGTGTTTTTGTCCAATTCATGCGGTTGGAAAATCGTAATAGTATTCAAATTGATATAGATTTTTTCTTACGTTAAGTCGCAAGAAAAACATGTAACATAAGATCGTTTACATAATATTTCCAGCACCCGGTGTATAACTAGAAGCAACAACGCTGTCTGCAATAACAGTTGTAGATCGATCGATGCCTGAGTGATTAGTGATGGGTGCGTTGATATTCACCATAGAAGCATCTATTGTGACTATTCCATTTTGGGCACTAATACTTGCAGAGCCATCACCAATACTTGTTGAAGCTCCTTGCGGGATAGCTACATCTGAGTTGCCTTGTTCTTCAGATGTAGAAGGGTCTCGCTGGATAGTAGCAAGATAACGTTGCACATAAGCATTTCCATATTGGCGTTGCATTTGCAGAATTGCCGACTTGCGCTGAACTGAATTTCCACGAATATCAGGAGGAACTGTTGTTATTTCAGCAGAGTCAGAAGTATGAGAGTGGTTTTGCAGCTTCTCATCTTCTACAGAAGGAATATATTCTTGAGGGCACATTTTAATACTCCAAAGAATAGATGGCCGTTGCATATAGGTTAGCATAAGTCAAGAATATTCTCAATCAAATTATTACTATTCTCGTTACAAGTTGGTGGTGTTCATCGCGCAGCGATAACACATGATAACGCCCACTTATCATCTGCTCTAGCCTGCGACGAGTTGCCGACTTCACTCGGCAAGGCAATTGACCATTTCGGCTGCCTTAGCTTGCCGTCAAT
>RFGP01000017.1 GCA_003697365.1 Chloroflexota bacterium
ACACAACATTACAATTAGTCTTAGAGATGATGCCACGCCGTGCTAACCTTATCCTAACAGATGGTGTACAAATTTTAGAATGTGCACGGCGCATTGGCCCACAAGATAATCGCTATCGAATTATATTGCCCAAACATGAATATATTGCGCCCCCGCCCCAAAAAGATAAAGTCGAACCCAACCAAGTTACGCCAGCGGTTCTAGAAAAATTATTGAGACAACATGCAAAAGAAAAAGCGCATGTAGCATTGACCAAAGGCATTTTAGGTTTTAGTCCTTTGTTGTCAAAAGAGCTTATATTTCTTGCTTATCAAGACGTGGATATAAAAGCAGAAGCAGTGAATGCTTATCAGCTTCATGCAGTTTATGAATCTTTGATACCTCGTTTGCTTCATAGCGAGTTTGAGGCTGGCCTAGTGCTTGATGAGAATAGCTTTCCTACTGACGTTTTCGTGCTGCCACTACAGCATGTCGGATGGCAACCAACAAACACAATCAGCGAAGCATTGAACCAGCTTTTAGGTACCTTAGAAGGTGAGGGCGCATATGAAGCAGCACGTCGTCCTATCTATGAACAAATTCAAAAAGCACGAGATCGTCTACGTGGTAAGTTGATTTCACTTGAACGCGAAGCAACTGCACAAGATGAAATTGAATATCTGCGCATGAGCGGAGAATTGCTATTAGCCTATCAATACAGCGTTCAACCCAATCAGACCATTTTAGAAGCGCAGTATGATCCTGAAGGCGAACCTCTTCACATTACAATTGACCCGACACTTTCACCACTTGAAAATGCTCAACGTTATTTTGAACGCTATGAGAAGAAAAAACGTGCGGCTAGTCAAATACCTGAGCGCATAGCAGAAGTTCAAAAAGAGCTAGAGTTTCTAGATCAATTAGAAGTTGATCTAATGCTTGCCGAGAATTGGAACGATATTGGTGAAGTTCAGGAAGCACTACAAAAACACGGCTATTGGCAGGGGAAAAAATATGCTCAACCCAAAGGTGGGAAATCTGGCCCTTATAAAGTGATCATTGATCAATTTGTCATTTTTATAGGACGCAACGCTCGTCAAAATGATCAATTATTAGATCGTAGTGATCCTTTTGATTTATGGTTGCATGTGCGTGGAGCAGCAGGTGCTCATGTCATTATCAAGACCAATGCTAAGTCGGTGCCTGATGATGTATTATATAAAGCAGCATCCTATGCTGCTTATTACAGTAAGCTGCGCCATGAGCGTAAAGTGGATGTAATGGTAGCCGAGCGCCGCCATGTCCGTAAGTTAAAGGGTGGTATGCCCGGCCAAGTATTGGTGCATCAAGAAAGGGGTACTTTATTAGTTGAACCTACCCCTGTCGATAAAGCAGATGTATTGAATTAATTTTCGTTTGGCCTCTTATCATCGATCGGTTGCATCTCTTGCTCAGTGATATTGCTATTGTTGCTTTCTCGTCTCATGGAGATAGAACGCAACACATCCCGCAGGCTCAAATCCATAGGTTCATCATTATCGAAAATTTGGCGTAGTGGGACTTCTTGCGTACGATGTTTCTTGTTCGTCACGCTGAGCATGATCCCACTTTCGGTCTCACGTGCTTCAATTTCTGTGTTTAGGTTGTCGAGCACACTATCAACATATAAATAGCGCACTAGAACTAGCACTACCATAAACATTGGCACTGCTAACAAAAGCCCCAAGAACCCAAATAGCACGCCAACCATCACCTGAAAGACTAGCAACGCTGCTGCTGGCACTTGTAAACGACGCTTGATAAAAAATGGGGTGATGAAATTAGATTCTAATTGTTGTGTGATGACGTAAGTCAAAATGACAGGCACAATATAATTGGGACGATCCGCAAGAGTGAAAATAATACCGGGTATCGCGGCAATAATTGAGCCAAAATTGGGAATGATGGTTAAGACTCCTGCTAAAATGCCTAATGCAATAGCATTTGGTACACCCCAAATAACGCCTAAGGTGAATGAGAGCAAAACAGTAATAATTGTCATTGAAAAAAGTTGGGTGATTAACCACGCAACAAGTGCTCGACGTAAGTCAATTAAGAGCCTGAGCATAAACTCTTGCCGATTTTTAGGAATAAGTGCAAGAATGCTATTGGCATATATATCAGGATCGGCTAAGAGGTAAATGGAGGCAATAATGACCAGTACTAAATTTACGGCAAATGAAACAACAAATGAGCCAATGCTAGTGACAAATAGTGCTCCACCGGTGAGCGTGTCGGGTGTAATTAAGCCCGAAGGATCGTTAGCTTCATTCAGTTGCTCTTCGCCAACTTGGGGCAGCATTGCCCAATCTTCAGCAATATGATTATATTCTGCCACCACACGGTCAAGCGCATCGGGTAATTCCTCAAATAAATTTTGCGTTTGCTCAACAACAGGTGCGCCGATGACAAACCCCAATAATCCCAATAGAAGAATAGTGCTACTGATAACGAGCGCAATTGCAATGGAGCGGGGAAAACCGCGTCTTTGTAGTTCGCGCACTGGAATATCAAGCGAAACAGCGATGATAACAGCTAGAAACGTCATTAATAGAACAAGACGCAGTTGCCACATTGCCAATATGCCAATAACGAGACCTGCCAACAAAAAAACCCGTTTTGCAAATTCGCCAAACGGCATATATGTTGTTGTTTCCATAAATGCTCTACCCAACTTTACAAAATTTTTATCTATAGATTTTAGTGTAGCATCATCTTTGTTAAAACGGCTATTGTCAGTCTTATCAGCTTGTGGTAACTTGCAAATTATTAATCTCTCGCCAATTTTGACAGAATAATGTAACTTATGCCAAGAGTAATCGCTTTTCAAGGGGAGCATGGCGCATATTCCGATGAAGCTATTCGTAGCCATGATCCAGAAGCCCAAACTTTACCTTGTGAACGTTTCGTAGATTTGTTTCGTGCTGTTTTAGAAGGTAAGGCGGATGCGTGCTTGTTACCGGTTGAAAATTCCATCGCTGGTACAGTCGCGCAAAGTTATGAATTATTACTTGATCACGATTTGCGCGTACAAGCTGAAGTGATCTTACGGGTTGAGCATATGTTGCTCGCTATTCCTGATACGAATATAGAGCAGATTAAGCGCGTAAAATCGCATCCACAAGCGCTATCTCAGTGCGAGGCATTTATTCGACGACGTGGATACGAACCGCTTGCTGCTTATGATACTGCGGGCAGCGCGCGTGTCCTTGCTGCAGAACCCGATCCGCAAACGGCTGTTATTGCAAGCCGTTTGGCTGGTGAACTTTATGGTTTGCAGATATTAGAACGTGGTATTGAGGACAATCCTTATAACTCGACACGTTTTTTTCTTTTAGGGGTTAATGATGCTCCCTATAATCCTAATGTTCCGAATAAAACTTCAATTGTTTTTGCAACGCGACATAAACCCGCCGCACTTTATGAATGTTTAGGAGCCTTCGCACGAAATCAAATTAATCTTACAAAGCTAGAATCTCGTTCACGACGTTCTCATCCATGGCAATATTGGTTTTATCTTGATTTTGAGGGCCATCCTGAAGAACCGCATGTCGCAGATGCGCTTAATAGCTTATTGAGAAGCGCTTCTTTTGTGAAAATGCTAGGCGCATATCCTGCTGCGCCAATGCCGACTTATACAGATAATTCGACATCTGCCTTGCATATGATCCCGCTTCCACGTGCAGAATTAAAGGTGAATGGGAATGAGCAATAAGCCACTCACATGGCTCTCTTGTGTGCAATGCGGGAAGGTATATGGGCGTAATGAGCGTATTTATGCTTGTCCTGATTGTGGCGGGTTATTGGATGTGACGCATGATTTGGCTGCTCTGCGCCAAAGAGGTGTTTCTTTAGAATTATTTGACCAGCGTTTGGGCGGTTTTGAGCGTTGGGAACGTAGCGGGGTTTGGCGTTTTCATGAACTTGTCGCCCCAGAAATTCCTACTACTGATTTAGTAACACGTGGGGAAGGAAATACCACGCTTTATGATGTGGTGGGCGATCTAGCCAGTTATGTTGGTCATCAACGCTTACAATTGAAACACGAAGGCGAAAATCCAACTGGCAGCTTTAAAGATCGTGGAATGGCAACAGGCACCACACAAGCAAAACATCTCGGCGCTAGAGCTGTCATTTGTGCTAGTACTGGTAACACTTCTGCGAGCATGGCTTCTTTTGCTCGTTTAAGCGGACTTATCGGCATCGTTGCTTTTCCAGCGGGCAAGGTAGCACTTGGCAAAGTGGCACAAGCTGTAGCTTATGGTGCAATATGCGTTGAAGTTCGGGGAGATTTTGACCAAGCACAGCGTCTTGTTTTGCAAGCTGCCGAAGAATTACCTGTTTATGTGCTGAATTCTGTGAATCCCTATCGCCTTGAAGGGCAGAAAACGATTATGTTTGAAATGCTGCAACAACGGCGTTGGCATGTACCCGACTGGGTTGTGGTGCCGGGAGGCAATTTAGGAAACTCATCCTCCTTTGGTAAAGCGTTCCAAGAATTGTATGAGATGGGCTTAATTGATCGTAAGCCCCGCATCGCCATTGTGCAAGCTGAAGGTGCTTCACCACTCTATCGCAGTTATCAAGAAAATTTCGCACCCCTTAAACCCATGAAGGCAGAAACGATAGCAACAGCGATTCGTATTGGAAATCCAACTAATTTTGCTAAAGCTGTACGTGCGCTGAAATCTACCGATGGCCTTGTAGTACAAGTAAGCGATCAAGCAATTATGGATGCTAAAGCGAAAATCGATGCTGCTGGCATTGGCTGTGAACCTGCTTCAGCGGCTTCAGTAGCTGGGGTGAAGGTGCTCATAGAGAATGGCTATATTTTGCCTCAACAAGAGGTTGTTGCTGTTTTAACAGGGCACTTATTAAAAGACCCAACAAATGTGATCGAATATCATAGTGGTTCATTAGCAAATATTTATCCAACATTTGCGAATCGTATTCAACAAATTGATGCCGATCTTAAACAATTGGCTTTTATCATTGGTGAAAGCCCAACCCTAAGCTAGCCTGTTCATTATTGAACAGGCTTTTTTATGTAAAACGTCTGCCCTCTATGTTTGAAAACTCATTTATCAAGGAGAAGAAACGAGTGCCCATGCCTAGATTGATCGCAGTAGATGGCCCAGCGGGTTCAGGGAAAAGTACAGTTTCTCATTTGTTAGCCCAGCGTCTAGGGTATCTTTTTATCGATACGGGAATATTTTATCGTGCTATTACGTTGCTGGCGCTTAGGCAGCAGATTCCATTAGATGATGCAGAAAAACTAGGCGAGATGACTCGTGTTGCTCAAATTGAAATTCGTCCTGAATGGGATTTAGAACGCCAGTATCGTGTGTTGCTAGACGGGGAAGATGTAACGGACTTATTGCGTAGCGAAGAAGTTGAAAAATATGTATCAGTTGTTTCTGCTGTGCCGAATGTGCGCCATGAATTAGTGCAAATACAACGCCAAGCCGCTTCAAAGGGCAAAATTATCATGGTTGGGCGAGATATTGGAACAGTGGTTTTGCCAGATGCAGATATAAAATTTTATATCGATGCCTCTATTGAAGAACGAGCACGTCGACGCTTCCAGCAAAAAGTGGCTAATCAGGAATCTGTTTCGCTTTCAGAAATTGAAAATCAATTGTATCAACGCGATAAAGAAGACATGAAGCGCAAAGTTTCGCCACTGCGTCGTGCGGATGATGCAATTTATATCTTAACAGATGGCATGGATGTTGAAGCTGTTGTAGATGCTATGTTAGCTCATATTGAAAAAGTCAGCGCTGAGTGATAAAACGCAGTTTCTCACCATCACTGACAACTTCAATCGTGCCATGATGATCGGTACGGAACAATGGATATGCTTCAAGCTGTTCAACAACTTGAGGGCTAATTTCAGCATTAAATTGGGTTGGGTCAATTTGTAGAACGATCACTTGCGGCCCAACCGCTTCTAGCCATGTTTGAGAGTTACTGTTTTCTTCGGCATGATTGGCTGCTTGTAATACGTGCGCTTGGATCATATGCTGTTGCTGCATTAATTGTTGCTCATCTTCTGGGGATAGAGAACTCGTCAACAGAAAGACTGTTTCTTTATAGGTCAATCTTAGCACCAGTGACGATACGGATGTGGTATACCGATTAGGCGCGATGGTTTGAATGGTTACACCATCCGCTGTTTCGATAACGCGCCCCTCATCTGCTGGAAGAATAGCTGCTCCTTGTGCTTCTAGGCGTTCTAATAAATCAAAATAGAGTAATTCCCGACTATCCCGTACAGCAGTGATAACTGTTTTTATTTCATATCGTTCTAAAATTTCTGGAAGGGCACTAATTTCATTGGGTTGGTCGCTTGAAAGCCAGAGAATATCTATCTCTTTTTGAGAGGGAGGAAGTGTGTCACCCAGCAAAGTTAGTAATCTTGAAGGATAGCGCCCACCATTCAGCAAAAACACTGCACCCTGTGGTGTTTCAATGAGTACTGTATTGCTTTGACCAGCATCAACAAAATAAACATGTAACCGCCCATCTGGTCGTTGAATAGAACGTTGAAGGATTGTTCCCGCCAAAATGATTGCGCCAACAATAAATATTAAACGCGCAATGATACGTGTGGAACTTTTCATGCGCTCGTACCATAAGGCTCTGCGTGCTTCTAGTATGGTTGTTGTGCCAACCACACCGGCAAACAGTAATAATAATTGCGCTGAGATAGTGGCATCAGTGGCGGCAAATGGAAGTTGAGCGAGTTCGCGCACCCAATAAGTTGTCCATATAAGCGGCAACCAAGCCGCAGTGTATAACATCTGCCCTACGAATGGCCAAACCAAACTTGCAAGCGTGGCAATACCACCGAATAAGAGTACATCGCTTTGAACAGGAACAATTAACAAATTCGCAATCATTGCAACTGTTGATAGACGTTTAAAGTGATATAGCACAATTGGCAAAGTGAACGCTTGTGCAGCTAATCCTGCCACAACTGGCTCTGTTAAAAAATCAAAAAGTGGTTGCCCCATACGCTCGCCTACTGCTTGTAATATTGTTTGTTCAAGCCAGCGACGAATAGGTGGTTCTAGTAAGGCAAGTCCTAAAACTGCTGCAAAACTTAGTTGAAACCCTATATCCCATAACACAAAGGGTTGGAACATAGCCATAATGAGCGCAGTAAACGTCAATGATGCTGGGACGTATGTCGGTCGGTTCGCTAATGGAGCAAAAAGTAAAACGCTGCTCATAATGGCTGCCCGAACTACAGGAGCGCTTGCGCCTACAAACAAGGTATAAATAGTTATTGTAATAACGCTAAGCAAAGCAACCCACTGTTTTGAGCGAAGAAACAATCCAAAAAATGCTTGCACTAATCCCGCAATAAGCGTCATATTAAACCCGGAAATTGCGATGATATGAGATGTTGCCGTATCGTTAAATGCTTCTTTGACATCTTGGGCTAACCCTTTATCATCACCTAGTAAAATCCCAACTAATAGGCTAGCCTGTGGTTCCGGAAGGGCGCTTTCAATATTTTTTTGTTCTTTTTGTTTTATAGTGATTAGGATTTCGCGCCACCATTGCCCCTGATGGTGATCAATGACCTTAAAAAATGTTGGTGACATTAAGCTACGTACGCCGCGCTGAGCGAGATATTGTCCATAATCAAATTCGTCAATGACGGGGGGCGGCATTAATTCCCCTTGTGCGATAACGCGATCACCATAAGCGACGGTGTGCTCAGCAGAAACTGAGATTTGAATAGTGCCTTGCCGCTTTTGCCAAGCCCCAAGCCAACGAACACGCTCAACATAAACACGTAATAAAGTACGTGTATCACGTTCATCGGGTTCTGTGACAACTATTCCCTCAATCAATAATGTTCCGCGTTGTTGCAGTTCGTCTAACTGATCACGATCACGTTGTGCTTCGGCAAAGCTAAAAACGCCTAAGCAAAACATAATGCACAGCAACAGGCTGGTATTTAAAGTACGAATGCGATAAGGCCACACCAAACCAAATGCAACACTTAGCCCCAGAGCTAAAAGCCCGAAAGGTAGAGAAGGTTGTAGGTAGTATTGAATACCAACGCCCGCTAACCAGCTAGCGGTCATATAGAAAATCAACATCTTTGTTAACGAGTAAATTGAATGTTTTTATGATGAAGGTGATTCTACTGTAGTTTGATACAAAGAGGCAAATTCTCCCTTGCCCTAAAAGCAAGGGAGACGTGTATTATTTAGCGTACTCAACAACGCGAGTTTCGCGAATAATTGTGACTTTAATCTGTCCGGGATATTGCATACTTTCTTCAATTTTCTTGGAAATTGCGCGTGCAAGCTGAGCAGCTTTGAGATCATCTATATCGTCGGGGCGTACCATGATGCGTACTTCACGCCCAGCTTGCAATGCGAAGGCTTGTTCAACGCCTTCAAACGAGTTAGCAATTTCTTCTAGCATACGTACACGGCGAACATAAGCGTCTAGACTTTCGCGGCGCGCACCCGGGCGTGCACCAGATATAGCATCAGCCGCTTCGACGATCAAAGCCTCAACACATTCTTGAGGTACTTCATGATGATGTGATTCAATACAGTTACGAACTTTGCCACTGATACCATACCGTGCGCAGAATTCAGCACCTACAATGGCATGGGGGCCTTCAATTTCATGAGAGAGCGCTTTGCCTATATCATGAAGAAGCCCACCTGCTTTGGCTACCTCTACATCTGCGCCAAGTTCAGCAGCGATCATACCTGCCAAATGTGCTGTTTCAATAGCGTGGGCATGTTGATTTTGCCCGTAACTCATACGGAATTTCAGGCGGCCTAGCGTTTTAATGATTTCTGGATGTAAGCCAGTTACACCTGTTTCATAACAGGCGCGCTCGCCTTCTTCAATGATGATGCGCTCCACTTCTTTGCTTGTGTCTGCGACGAGTTTTTCAATACGCGCTGGGTGGATGCGCCCATCCATAACGAGCTTAGAAAGAGCACGCCGCGCAATTTCACGACGAATGGGATCAAAACTAGATATAGTAACCGCTTCGGGTGTGTCATCTACAACAACATCTACCCCTGCTACTTGCTCAAACGTACGAATATTACGCCCAGCACGCCCAATGATACGACCCTTCATATCATCTGAAGGCAACGGCACAACGGCAACAGCAATTTCATTTACATGCTCAGAGGCAAGGCGTTGTATGGAAAGCGCTATAATGTCGCGGGCACGTTCATCGGCTTCTTCACGGATACGCGCTTCGGTTTCGCGCAAAATACGGATCATGTCGTTATGCGCTTCTTCTTCTACAGCAGCGAGTAGCTCTGCGCGCGCCTCTGCTTGAGTCAGCTGCGCGATACGCTCTAACTCGCTCATGCGCGTTTCCCATAACTGATCGATTTCATTTTTGCGACGATCAATTGTGCTTTGCCGCTTATTTAATTCCTTTTCGCGTTGTTCAATACGATCAAAACGCCGATCCAGTTCGGCGCGACGTTTCGCTAAGCGTTCTTCTTCGTTTTCTAGTTCAGTGCGGCGTTTTTGCTGTAACCGCTCCATTTCTTCCTGTAGTTTTAAGGATTCATTTTTGGCATCAATGATGATCTGCTTGGCATTGGTCTCGGCTTCATTCAGTAAACGTTTCGCTTCTTGTTGCGCCTCGTGTATCAGACCTGTTGCTTGCTGTTTTTGATACACGAGTAATCCACCTGCTCCAATCGCAAGCCCAATCACCAGCCCAACCAGAGCTAGTAGAATTTCCATGGGGCTCACTCCTCAAAAGTGTCATTCTCAACTTCTCTTTCTTCTATGAGGAGATTGACCACAGGCTGCACGACATCATAACTGAAGCCACGACGTGCCAAATAACTGCCTAGTTTTTGCTTAAAGATATGCTTGTCACGGATGTTGCGCAAAGTGCGTGCTTTTTGACGCGCAGCACGCAGTGCGGCATCCGTTGCATCAAAATCATCTAGCACCGTGTCAATAATTTCGTCATCAATTCCTTTTTGTCGAAGTTCATAACGCAGTGCTGCTTGCCCACGGGGGCTATACTCACCGCGATTTTGTACCCAAAAGCGTGCAAAGGCTTCATCATCCACATATCCCATTTCTTCTAATCGATGGATGACGATCTCAATGATTGAAGGGGCTATACCTTTATCACACAGTTTACGGCGCACCTCTGCTACACTACGGGGGCGTGTACCTAAATAACGCACAGCACGCTCATAGGCTTTGCTGATGTTGTCTTGTGTTTGTAATTGAGATACATCATCGGCGCTTAGGGACTGTCCGGGGCGTAGACGTGCTGCCATTACTGCGTCAAGGCTAAACGCATATTGACCGTTAAGGTACACATTGACCCGTTCTGGATTCCGTTCTTGTACCGTTATGGCAGTTATTGTGCCGTCCATGACTTCGTTTGTTTTCGTCCAGTCTCTTTGTGGAGAAAGTGATTATGAATGTATCACTTATCGCAAACAAACAGGTTCATTTTTGATGAAGTAACCCATTATTGGCTTTTTATAAAGTTCATCTGTCCACATCAACTATTTTTGATGTGTAGTACCAACAATTGAGATTAAAACATAACTCCACAAAGATTATTGTCTGTTGTCAATCATTCCATCCTTAAATTATGCAACAAGGCAGCTTTTCGTACAACACCAAATTCTTAATAAGGCTTTTTAGCTAAAAATAAAATTGTTGGATGGTTGGGTTGTTGCTATCATGGGGAGAAGTATTTGCCGAACAAAGCGAGAGTAGCGTTCATGATTCGCATTTTGCATGTTACTGATACACACATTGGCCCCACACCTGATTATGAACTTTATAGTTATAATACCTATCAACAAACACAACGATTTGTGGACTATGTCAATCATCACATGGCTTTTCAGCCAGATTTAATATTACACACAGGGGATGTGTGCTATAATCCTGATTCGCTATCGGCGAAGTTAGCTTATGAAGTGTTAAGTCAGCTCAAATATCCATTGTATGTGGCACGCGGTAACCACGATGATCCGCAAGCATTATGTGATTACTTCCCCAATTTGCCACATGAAAATAAGCACCGTATTGATTATGACTTTATTCATGATGACTATCATTTTATTGTACTTGATAGTTTTGGGCATGTTCAGCCAGCGGGTGAGATTGAACCAGAGCAATTGATATGGCTTCAGAAAAAACTGGAGCAGAGCAATTCGGCATCTATTGTTATTGTGGTACATCATTTGCCTGTTTGGACGGGAAACGGCTGGCTGGATGCAAGAATGCGCATCATAAATGGTGATGAGCTTTTTGACGTTCTACAACCCTATCAGTCTAGAATACGGGTCTTGCTCTTTGGGCATATTCATGTTCCGAGTACGCATTGGTATCGTGGCATTTTATGCAGTAGTGCACCAGCGGTATTTAGCCAATTTATCTTCCCCGATGATCCTCAAGAACGTTTTACTGTTACATCGCCGGGCGGATTTAGTTTTGTTACGATTACGACAAACCAAGTTTCGATATTACACCACCAATTAGGAGATATATTAGATGGCGATTGATTATGTCATTGATCATCCTTGTATTCCGCGCGACACTTTAACACTCTCAGAGATGCTCGATTTGCTGAAAGACAAAAAACGTGCAGAGCAAGTTATCGCATTATACCGACAACAAAATGATTTACGTCCTCTTCACGAAATAGGCTTTGAAATCTCGCGAGTGGATGCTGACGGAAAAGATATTACGCAAACCATTATTGCTGCAGATGCTATCGAACGCGCTAAGCAACTTGATGCAATTATCGAAGCCTATGAATCTTGTTCAGAGTTAAAACTTGGCAGTTTTTATGATAATTTTGGCGCAATTAATTATCCAATAAGCAATCGTGCCGAAATATGGTTGCTAGAGCAATTACCTAGTGTAGAGGACCCTATTTTGTTCTTGATGTTGATGAGGACAATACAGGAATTTGGCTATACAGGGCAAGAGACACGAAAAATCCGCGATCAAGTAGGTGTATACTTTCAAAATCCAGATACATTAGCGCGTCGTTATAGTGAAATGGATGTTACAACAGACGTGTTATTTGAGATGACTTTTCTATTAGGGCCATTACAGCCGCCTCATGCTGTTATGCTGCTATTTTTTTATAATGCAATACCACGTCATGATGTTACCCCTGAGCAAATGAAACAGTTGTGGCAACATGATCTCACTGCTGCAGAATTTATTGAGCAGTTTCCTTTTTTGCATCAAATATCAGACGACGAAGAAGATGACTCTGTCAAGGAGATGAAGCGCTTTTTGTGGGCAATATATCGCGCTTATGCTCTCAATGTACCAGTGTTACTTGATGTTTAAGACAAAGTATCGCGCACAAATCGAATGACAAATATTGTTAGAAGAAGCATGATAAATGACAGCCCCAATAGCATAACAACTATAGGGGGAGTTAGGGCGATCTGTTCGATAGGAACAAAAATGGTTTTTGCCGTTTCTCTAAATTGCTCAACGGCTTTGCTGCGCCCAACAGTGACGACTAGCATTAGAAACAAATAAGATGGTATACCTATTCCTATCATCAGAAATAAAATGCTAAACAATAACCCTAAGGCAATGCCAAGTCCGTTACGATAAGTGGGGTTTTGATTGTCTTCACCACGCAGTGCCGCCATCACGCGGTCAGCAAACCCAACGCTTACAGATACTAATGGTGCATTACGTAATAGGTTTTCAATGTAAGATAATCTTTCGTTTGTAATTTCTGGTTCTACATCACTAGCAGGTAATTCGAGCTGACGCGCTGTATGTTGCTCTTCAGCATGTGCGCCTAGATACTCTTCATCATCCGACTTTTGAGGTAGAGAGCGATATTGTTCGTCAGCCATTGAGCTGTTTACCTTTCTTTAATCCTAGATGATGGTTGCTTTTCAGCAAAATCAGCGAGCATTTGCCTTGCCCGAAACAAGCGGCTTTTAACGGCGCTTTCAGTTGTTCCTAATGCATCAGCAATTTCAGTGTAGGACATGTCATACCAATAGCGTAAAATAACGGCTGCACGATAGTCTGGTGCAAGTTGTTCAAGCAGGTTTTGTATATAAATACTTCGTTCTTGTTCCAGCAATTGTTGTTCAGGATCGGCTTGTTCATCACTCATAAGCGATGGATGAGGAGGGAGCGGTTCATCAATTGAAAGGTACGTCAAGCGCCGTTTACGTAGTCGGTCAATGCAATGATTAGAGGTGATCGAAAAGAGCCATGTCTTAAAAGATCGCTGTGGGTCATAACTCCGTAAGTTACGAAAAGCACGAATGAAGGCTTCTTGTGCGGCATCTTCAGCTTCTTGATAGTTGCCTAACATACGATAAGCAAGATTAATGACAGCTTGTTGATAAAGCTCAATTAGGATGCCAAAGGCATCAATATCGCCATGAATCGCTTGTTGAAGTATTGCTTGTTCATCCGACACGGTTGGAACTACTCGCTTCCTCTTAGCTGCTACCGACCGTTCTACCTATTCAATACGTAGCTGATATATTGAGGGTTGCACAAAATTTTAAGGTGTAAATTAAAAATCGGGTGCATTAGCAGCCCGATCCCATAAACTTTATCAATTCATATCTCTAAAAAGTTATTAACTACCTGTTGGCGCTAGTGATTGATACAACGTTTCTTTTAACATGTCTACGTCGGTAAAATCAGTGCTATTTGCAGTCATGCCGATGAGTAGTTCTAGACGTGTTTCAATTAGGCCTGCTTTTGCCTTCTCGCGATCACTAAGTGGATAAAAATATTCCATCGATTGCTGTAATCGCGATTGAATACGTTCCTTAAGCGAAATCATATGTTCTTGATCAGTGATAATGACGAAGTCGCTCGCGGCGATGTGTCCAATTTTATCGGAGGATGAATTCCCCACTTCGCGCACAGCATTATTCAGCATCAAACTTACGGCGCGCAAAACGTCATCCGCTGCGACAAAGCCATACATCTCACGAAATGCGTCTAACCCTCGAATGCTAATGAGCAGAACTCCCCAATCATTCATGGAAGCCTCACCATAAAGCAGATTTTGCAATTCTTCATGGATCATATTGCTTTCCGGTAGGTTGGTGATTGGATTCATAGGAGAGGTTAATTCGACGCGGTTGAGTGTATTACGAACTCGTAGCCTCAGCTCTTGAATATCAAATGGTTTTGTAATGTAATCTACTACGCCTAATTCTAGGCCCGTAAGTTTGTCTACACGGTCGCGCTTTTCAGTTAAGAAAATGATAGGCGTATTTTGCGTTCGCCGATTGCTACGAATGCGACGACATACCTCATAACCATCAATATCAGGCAGGCGAATGTCGAGCACAATCAGGTCGAAATCGCGCTCCGTACTAATACGAACAGCGTCCTCTCCCCATGCTGCAGTTGCTACTTCATAGCCTTGTACGCTGAAGTACGCATTTAACATTTCAGAGAGATCAAGATCGTCTTCTACTATGAGAATATGGGATTTATCGGCCAAAGATGTATCCCCTATAGTTACCTTAATGAACTGATTTTATTTCAATATATATAATAATACTCTATTGGTAGTATACCACAAAGTTTTCAAGATACTGATGTCTGAGTCTAACAAAATCTAAACAAAACAGTAACTGTCGTAGGTGGCGCGATCATGTTTTTGCCCGATCTGCAGCAGTCAATTTTCGATGCCGCCACCATACTTGAAATACGCGCGCGGCAGCTTCATATTGAATATGAAAGCTCATCTTTGATTCTCCAAACTCCCGATCCGGGAAGTAGATAGGGATTTCAACGGCTTTATAACCTAATCGTAAAGCCACATAGTTCATTTCTACTTGAAAGATATAACCATTGGAACGAATTCGGTTTTGAATATCCATTCCGATCAAAGTCTCACGCCGCCAGAGCTTAAAGCCTCCTGTTGCATCGCGAATTGGCGTTCGCAGAATAAGTCGCACATAGACACTATTAGCAAACCAACTCAATAACTTTCGCCACCAAGCCCAGCGCTCATCAACACTTCCGCCTTTAGTAAAACGTGAGCCGACCACAAAATCAGCTTCTTTAAGTGCCGCTAGCATAGCTGGAATGTAATGGGGTTGATGTGAAAAATCAGCATCCATCTGTAAGATGGCATCGGCTCCATCATCAAGCGCAACTTGAAAACCATCTAAATAAGCTCGCCCCAACCCCTCTTTGTTTTTACGATGTAAAACTTGGATACGTTCGGGATATTGAGCATGAAGTTCGTCAGCGATCTGCCCTGTGCCATCAGGAGAGTTATCATCAACAACAAGTATAGAAAGCGTTGTATCTTGGAGTTTTAATTCAAGTAAAGCATTGACAATGCGTGGTAGGTTTTCTGCTTCATTATATGTCGGCAGCACGACGGTTAAATCCATTTACGACAAATCCTATAGTTGGAAGCTAGCACGATAAGGTATGACGCGACGTTGGTAGGTCGCTGTATGGGTCTTAAATTCTTCTTCTAGTTGCTTAAATTTTTCGCTTTGTAAGGCTTTTTGGACGGTTTCAAATGACTCAGCTACAAATTCAGCAAGTCGTGAAGGATAGTCTCCCCATAAAGTTTGATAAATATCAACAATATAAAGCCCCATACTTTGCATTTGGGGCACAAATTCTGCACCAAAGAAACGATAATGTGTATCGTGCGCATGTGGCATCAAGTCATAACTAATGAGTATTTTGTATTTGGGATAGATACGCATCATTTTCATAAAATTTTATACTTTGTGTATGCTTTGTATTCGCTAGTCTACTCGTTGATATGTTATCCTACAAGCCTTGACTAAAGGGTGGCTAAACTTCATTTTTTGCGTAATTTAGCCATAAATCTAGGTTTAATGAACGCTAAGAATGGCTTGTTGCGTTTTTAGGCTATTCATAGGATAATCAAGCTCATAAAATACGAGATCATTAAGAGCTACAGGTAGCCATTTTTTGCTCATGTCAAACAATATTAGCCTTAAAGAATATTTAAGTGAAGTCAATCAGCTTCTTGCGACGCAAGATTACGAAAAAGTGCTTAGTCATGGTCGGCATATTTTGCAGCATTTCCCTAAGAATCTTGCTGCTTATCAAATGGTGGCCACAGCGCTCTTAAAAAAATCACGTTTTGATGAAGCTGAGCAAGTGTATTTACGCTTACTTAGTGCAGACCCCACGAATTTATCAGTGCACGTTGGCTTAAGTGATGTTTATCGTAATAAACAACAAATCATCAATGCAATATGGCATCTAGAGCGCGCCTTAGAGCAAAGTCCTAATAATCTTAATATTGCAAATGCTCTATTAGATTTATATCGCCAACGGCATGGCGCAGCCCCGTCGCGCTTGCAGATGACACGTGTAGCTTTAGCCAAACAATACGCAAAAAGTGGGATGTTTGAGCAAGCCGCTGCTGAATTGCGAAGGGTATTACAAGAAAATCCTAATCGCCTAGATGTACTGGTCATGTTGATGGAAGCAATGTGGAATGCAGATCGTCAACATGATGCTGCTGAAGTCGCGCTGCAAATTCTTCAGCGTTTACCAGATTGCTTAGCGGCGAATAAATTACTTGCGCGTTATTGGATATTACAGCACCGCCCAGAAGACGCACGTCCTTTCTTACAACGAGTTGAAGCGCTCGCTCCTTATGAAAGTTTGCGAATTTTGTATCATACAGTTGATCCTTCATTAGCTGTTCCTGAAGGAACGTTTACACTTCCAAAACTTTCCCTCTCTGCTGAAGGAGCAAGCGCTGCATTTGTGGGTGAAGCCTCGCTCGATTGGTTTGACGATCTAGGGGCCGCGTTTGAAGGAGTTGAAGTCGTCGAGAGTCCAGATGTAGAAGATTCTCCCAGCGTGCCAGAATGGGTTAGTCAATCCCGAAGTGATGCTGAAGATTTGCCAGAATGGTATGCTCCGCCGACATCACAATTTGGCACCGGTACTTTACGACCTCAAACAGGTACACTCTCTGACCCAGAAGATTGGTATGCTGATTTGTCTGGCACTGCTGAACTTGTACAAAGTGATACACAAGCTCAACCAGAACCCGCTTCAGACGATGAGATTGAAGCAATGTTTGACAGCTTTTTCAATGAAACTGCCGATCAAGATTTCTCTGATCAGCCACAAACAGATACTGATGATTGGCTTGCTTCCTTAGATGAGCCAACGTTGATGCCAGAAAGCTCAGAAGAAGATTTTGATTGGTTAACCGATGACCTTTCTGCCGCTAGTTCACCTGCTGATCTTGATTTTTTGCTAGATGAAGAACCGAGCGGGTTAACAGACGAATTGGGAGATATATTCTCCTCTTCAGAAACACAAGCTGATGCAACCGATGATGTTGATTTAGATGAACTAAGAGATGCAACACGTCCACCATCACCTGAAGAAGTAGCGGCATTAATGGCTGCTGTTCAAGAACCTGAAGTAGATACACAACGCCCCGATACTTCTGAGTGGTTGCCTGATGTAGAAGAGGAGCTTGATTGGGCGGTTGATGAAACCGATCAAGAGGAAGTCTTTGGACGAGGTGGTACTGATGGCTTGGACGAATTAGCTCAATCAGACGAAGAGCTTATTGCCTTGTTTGATGATGGTGATGATTTTGATGCTTTATTTGGTGAGTCTGAAGACATATCGGATGTTGAAGCGAGTAGTATGCCTGATTGGCTAGCTCAAGCAGCGCCAACTTCGTCTGAAGTATCATCGGCAAGCGATTTTGATGATCTTTTTGGTGAAACCGTCACCGACGACGATGAACTAAGTTTAGATGAATTATTTGGTGGTGCTGAGCCTAGACCAGATACTGAGCTTGATTCATTGTTTGGCGAAGAAGGTGAAGAGTCTGACTTTGACTTACTATTTGGCGAGGAAGCGGAGCCAAGTGAAGACTTTGGGGAATTGTTTGGCGAAGCGGAAGCGTCTTCATCAGAATGGTTAGGCGAGACAGGGTCGAGTGCTGAGGGCGATATTGAGTCGTTATTTGGAGCAGATGAAGAGCCCGACTTTGAAGCATTATTTGGTGAAGAAGCGGAGCCAAGTGAAGACTTTGGGGAATTGTTTGGCGAAGCGGAAGCGCCTTCATCAGAATGGCTAGGCGAGACAGGGTCGAGTGCTGAGAGCGATATTGAGTCGTTATTTGGAGCAGA
>RFGP01000150.1 GCA_003697365.1 Chloroflexota bacterium
ATAACATTCAGGGGTTTTGAGGCGTAAATCTGCGGATAAGTCGACAACTTTTGCCCCAACAGCCACTGCTTCTGCGGCTAGTTGAGCCGAAGCGCCATGTGGTGTACATAAAAATACTAAATCAAGTCCTTCAAAATAAGCATCAGCTTGTGTGCAATAAGTAAGCCCTGAATACCCTTCAACTACTTCACCTGCCAAACTATCGGATACAGCTAGCATCACCTTAAATAGAGGATGTTGGCGTAATAGGAGTAGAAGCTCTTGTCCTGTATAGCCGCTTGCTCCCCAAACTCCTACTTTTTTCATGATCATATTCTCCTTCAATATATTCGTAAAACAAAAAATCCCGAACCATTGGGGTTCGGGACGTTGTGTGTCGTTACTTGTGGTGACTGTTTGGCTTATACAACACAAACTAGCCGCACCGAACCCTTGGGTTGCGGTTCGCGACGGCGGATACGACGTGGCGCAAAGTTAAAAGTGTTGATAAGCATTACAGCGTATATTCTTTTATGCTTTTGTATCTTATGATAATGTTTAGATGCAGATTCATGCATCTTACAAAGAACACTATAACTCGCATTAAGGGGAATTGTCAACAGATTTAGTAAATTTGCCAAATACATCATTTTTGCGTTGAAGATGCCATTCAATATATAGTTGAAGCAATACCATATACTCGGTGTTGGGGAGTAGATCATCTATGTCAGACCAGATTGCGTATCTGCAGCCCGGCCATAAACTGGGAAAATACGAAATTAAGGGGCTTTTGGGACGTGGAGCAATGGCAGAAGTTTATCGTGCCTATAATCCAGCCCTAAAAAGCGACGTGGCCGTTAAAGTTATGAATCCCAGCATGATGAGTAGCGCCGAAGGAACAGCGCGCTTTAAGCGAGAAGCTCAAGCTGCTGCGCGCCTCTCACATCCTAATATCATGCGCGTCTTTGACTTTGACATCGAGGGTGACATCTATTATATGGTCATGGAGCTATTAGATGGCCCCACACTACGTGAACTTATTGATGCCTATCCTGAAGGACTGCCTGAGGAAATGGCATTATTTATTTTTAATCAGCTTGCTGATGCGGTGGCTTATGCTCACAGTCAAGGGGTTATTCATCGTGATATTAAGCCTACGAATGTAATCATGATTGGTGATCGCGCTGTCTTAACGGATTTTGGTTTAGCGCGTATTGTGGATGAGGCCCAGCTAAGCGCAACAGGCTCAAGCGCAGGTACACCAGCTTATATGTCTCCAGAGCAGGCTTCGGGAGAGAAAATAACACATAAAAGCGATATTTACGCGCTAGGGGTACTTTTGTATGAAATGGTAACAGGGCAAGTGCCTTTCAAAGGGGATACATATGCAAGCGTTTTATTACAGCACATTCAAAAACCCCCACAGATGCCCAGCGAGTTAGTGGCAAACCTAAATCCTGTGATTGAGGCAGTGATCATGCGCGCACTTGCCAAATCGCCAGAGAATCGCTATGACTCAGCCAGTGAAATGGCTGAAGAGCTAAAACGCCAATTGAGTGATTTACCCCAAGCAACAACGCTTTTTCGCGATCCACATTATTTGCTTCAGCAAGCACAATCTGAATCTACTGTTGTATTACCCACCACACCTATGAGCGGCTCGCACCCCACCTTGTTAACACCAGCAGATCGTCGCCGCCAACAAGCTATCTTGGGCGGGGTTGTGGTGATCATCCTCTTGCTAGCGGTCGGTATAGCTTTCTTAGTTTTTAACAACCCCAATAACGAAGCCACATCATCAGCAAATAATAATGAGACTGCTATTGAAGTACCTCTTGGCATGGTTTATGTTCCCGGTGGAACTTTTGAAATGGGGTCTGCGACTGGGGCTGAAAATGAACGCCCACCCCATAACGTCACTGTATCACCATTTTTTATTGATCAATATGAAGTAACAAATGCCGAATATTTACGCTTTGTAGAGGAGCGTGGCGCACCAGAACCCAGCACATGGACTCGCTCTGATCCTTCAGTATGGCATATTGAGAGTCAAGGAATTTATGTTGTAGGAAGCCCCAGCAATCCTTGGTCATACGATGGTCATGAAGTTGTATTCTATGAAAATGGTGCCATCCAAATTGATTTGAACGCTGACACAAACGAAGGAATGGTTGTATTTACGTTTGAAGGCAGCATCACGCCAAGTATCGGAGAAACTTTAACTGGTACTATTCGTATTGAACATCAAGTTTTTCAACAATCAGCCCCCTTTCATGAAGGAGGTGTTGGCGACCATGTTTTGATGCACGGTACAAGTGGTCAAGAAGCGGATTTTCTGCCGCGCGTTATTTCCCCCCTTTCCACATGGGGAACCGCTGATATATACGTTAATGATGAACTATATGCTGGTGGAGTTGGAGCTCATATGATGCTTATGCCAGCAGTGCGCGATGAAGAAAGCCGTATTCTAAAAGCTGATGGGACTTGCTGTTTTGACCGCTCAAACCCAGACGATGGCCTTGTAGATGCGGACAACCTAGAATTAATTCTTCTACTGTTTCAAGGTACAACAAGTGGTGGATACAATAGTTCAGTTAGCGGTGGTGATCCGCTTGTGCCTGTCAAAGATATATGGCTAAACTTGTATAGTGAAAATATCAATATCCTTCAACAGCCAAGCGCGATCATTGCGTCTTTTCCGCCAGAACAAGCGGATTTTCCAGTAGGTGGAGTGCGATGGGAAGATGCGCTAGCATATTGTGAATGGGTTGGTAAGCGCCTACCCACTGAAGCACAATGGGAGCTTGCCGCCGGTGGTTTAGAAGAATTTCGTTATCCTTGGGGAGATGAGCGTGTGGTTAATGGTCAAGTACCAGCGAATGTATCAAGTGGTGAGCTTATGCCTGTTGGCTCTTTTCCAGATGGCGTAAGTCCTTATGGTGCGGTTGATATGGCCGGCAATGCGTGGGAATGGGTATTAGATTATTATGATCCTGAATACTATGCCAACAGCGTTGATGCAGTTGATCCTTCAGGCCCCAGACGCGGACGCGAAAATATTTTACGGGGTGGTGGCCCTAGCCAACTTGATCCTGTGGGCAATAGTGAATTTCGGACAACAGCGCGTTTGCATGTTCCACCTGATACAATCAATCCACATTTTGGTTTTCGCTGTGCTATGCCTGCAAATATCGCATCAGAAGGTAGTCCATCGTAGATGAGGTGTCAACTAAAGTTAGGTGTGTTTCAACTTTTCGTTGTGATGTGTATCTGTGGTCTCATCCTTTATCGAGAGAATATGGCTTCATCCACCTATGCTCAAGATGAGGCCACACCTACACCACGCCCGACGTTGCTACAGCCTACGATCGTTGATGGCCTACCACCACTCACAACACCGACATATACGCCATCATTTACGCCGCGCCCAACCCAAACACACACGCCAACAAAGACAGCAACAGCTTCATCAACAAGAACACCAACGCATACCCGAACGGCCACACCCACAGCTACAAGTACCCCAACTTCGACGAAAACCCACACCACAACACCATCTATCA
>RFGP01000151.1 GCA_003697365.1 Chloroflexota bacterium
GTAGAAATCGTGAGTACTGATGCTGAAGGACGCTTGTTGCTGGCTGATGCGCTAGTATATGCAAGCCGCTATAAACCTGATGTGATTGTTGATATAGCCACGCTAACAGGTGCTTGTGTAACCGCATTGGGGGGTGTTATGGCGGGGTTATTTTGTACGGATACACAACTTCAGCAGCGACTTTTAGAAGCAGGAAAATTAGTGAATGAACCACTTTGGCCCTTACCTCTAGATGAGGCTTATAAGAAATCATTGAAATCGCATACGGCAGATACTAAAAACAGTGGTGCGCCAAGAGGTGGGGCATCCATAGCGGCAATGTTTTTAAGTAATTTTGTTGATTGTGCTTGTTGGGCACATATTGATATGGCTGGTATAGAGATGCGAAATGACAGTATCGCTTACATACCCAGCGAATCAGCTAGTGGATATGGTACACGCTTATTGATTGAATTTTTGCGACATTGGGCCGATCTTTAGACAAAATGAAAAAGCGACCAAATTCGACACTTGGTCGCTTTTCCCACAGGGTAAAGGGTATGCTTATTCGTAACGCAGAACCTTAAGTGGTTTCTCGCTTGCAGCTCCCCATATAGAAAACATAGCTGCAAAAACAGCAATGGAAATGCAAATGAGCATTAATAGCAAGGCTTGTTGATATGGAATAGCACTACCTAGATCGCGCTGGAAAGCAAACACCAAAATTAGGAAGAGTATAAAGGAGCTGAGGCCAACAGCAATAATGCCTGCGATAAATCCCATAATACCATTCTCTAGAAGGAGCATGAATAAGACACGTCGCCGCTGTAGCCCAACTGTTTTCATAATCGCAATTTCACGTCGTCTTTCTAGCATAGACAGCATTACAGAATTCGCAATTACAACGCCCCCTGTAATGACAACGACGATCAACACTACTATGGGTAAGGATGTAAAGTTACTAATCACGCGATCTACTATCTGGTTAAACAGGCGCGTTTCTAAGACGAAGACGTTATCTAGTCGACGTAATTTGCGCCCAACGGCTTCTGATTTACCTTCATCTGTTTCAATCACAGCAGCAACTGAAGCAGGAGTGATCTCAAATGTCGCATCATCAGGTAAAAATTCGAGAGGTACGTAGTATAGGCTGCCGAAGGCTTCAATATCCGCTGTATTGGATAACAAGCCAACAACTTCAAAGTCTATTTCTGCAGAGCGTACTCTTGGATTATTAGCATCAACAAACTGATAAGTTATTATATCGCCAACGCTAATGCCAAGTGCATCAACCTCAAATGTCTTGGGTAGCACTATCACGGGTTGTCCCATATCTTCTGGTGTGAGTTGGCGACCTTCTACTACCGAAATATTTGGAAGATTTGAATCAACACTACGTGCAGTGATGACTTGCGCTTCATCAAAAAAATTATCGGCGGCGAGAGTCTCATTGCCAAAGGCAATGTTATTGACAATTTTTTCGCGTATTTGCTCACGATCTAAAGTTCGATTGCTACTTACATCAGTGATACTTACAAGCTGAGTATTGTATTCACGTACAATAGCATATTCCTTAACACCATCAATGCCGGCATTTAGTGTGTTTTCAAGCTCGTTAAGTGCGGCGGTTTCATCATCTAGTGAAACCACAAAAGCAATAATATTTCCGCCAGTGATGTCTTCTAGAAGCTCTTGAATGGCTTTATTGATAGTAGTTGTGAGCATTACCACTAGGCTCAAAGTAAATACGCCAATGATAAATGCTAACAAGGTGGATGCAACACGCCCCTTAACAGCAAGCATCGAGCGCATAGCAATTTTGAGTTCGACAATACGAAAAGATGGTAAAAATGTTCCCACTAGCCAAACGATGAACCACAGCATGATGTAAATGATTCCCGCAATGATGAAAACACCTAATATGCCGAGCGTGGCGGGCAACCAATGTCCTATTAAAACACCTAGAATAGGCAACGTGATGAGCAAGTATAAGCTACCTAGCGGGTATAAAGATTTTCGGGTTAGCCAAACAATGAACCATCCAATTGTTGCAATTATACTGCTACCAATATAGATAGCAGTAACAGTATCTGATGTGGAGATTTGACTTAGCGAAAATAGTGCAACACCCCATGCTAAAACTGGGTTGAATATGGCTAAGAGTCCGCTTGTAGTTTCCTTACTACTAAAACTAAAACCACCTATGACCCCCCCAATGGTAAAGAGAATGCCTTGAGCTATATAACGCATATAGCGAATACTGTCACCACTAAGCAGTTCATTAAGCATTCCTTGTGTTACAATGCTTAACGCTACTATAACAAACATTAAGGCAATGATTGAGCGCACTATTCCTGCGCGGGGGACATTAACCATTTGTGGTTGTAATACTGTAGCAGGTCGAACTTGACCCGCAGCCAGCGTAGGAAGTAGCCCAAAAATTGTTGTTATTGTTGTACCAACTACTAACCCTATCAGAATTGGTGACAAAGTGATACGAAAGATTAAGTCCTGAGCGACAAATGCTTCTACAAAGGCTTGTGTAAAGTATGCTACAACAAATCCAAGTGGGATTCCAAATACACTTCCCAAGATTCCCATTAGAATAGCTTCTACGAGAAACAAAATTGAAATCTCGTCGGGCTTTAATCCTAGTGTTTTCAATATCGCGATTTCGCTTGTGCGTCGTCGTACAATAACCAGCATAGTGTTAACAATGCCGATTCCGCCAATCAATAAGGCAAGTAGCCCCATTAAACTATTGAACTGAGTAATGATAGTAGATACAGATTCATTTAATTCTAATAAATCATCTGTAGTTACTACATCAGTTTGGGGGAAAGCCTGCTCGAAGCGTTCACGAATCTCGGCGAGATTGCTATCATCCCTCAACGCAACATAAATTGTACTATAACCAATTGTTGTATTTTCTGAGTCTCCCAAGAAAGCAGGATCGATATACTGCTCAATGTCTGCATCAACATATAAGTAACCGAATAGCCCTGCAGCGATATTTTGTAGTCCAAATTCTGAACGAGTAGGAACAATACCACTAACAACGAACTCTTTGCCAACTACACCAAACAATTGAACAGGGTCGCCAACATTAGCTTCTAACTCATCAGCAAGTTGTTGACTTAACACAACATCTGCTGGGCCATCACGATGATAGGTGTTTTTATCGATGAGTTCAGCTAATGAGTTACCGTCTTCATCTTCTATTACGCCATAGAGGGGGTAAATGTCCGTATCAATAGCATATACAATGGTAATTGTGCCAGTACCAACTTCGTTGTTGTTGATAAATGTCCCACTAAATGCTAGTTGTTGTGTGACACAAACAGGAGAGCCTTCTTGGCATAAGTCTTCAATCGAGATGTCATACTGATCAGCAAACCACTGTTTTATCTCGCCTAGTTCTTGGGGTGTAAAATTAAGCTCCTCATCCTCAAGGCTATCTTCGTTCTCCTCGAAGATGAAGGCAGGTGTAATGCGAATATCTCCTCGATTGCTTTCTTTGACGCTAGTTTTGAGGGTATCCTGCACCATGTTGCCTAGCGTCAGCAATCCAATGGTTGCGGCAACTCCTGCAGAAATGCAGAATAAGCCAAATATAGTACGCCGCCCATTCACGATTAAGTCATTAAAGGAGTGTTTAAAATAAAATTGTAAACGCTCAAAAGCGATCATATGTCTGTTTTCTCCTTTATGAAATTGATATAGGTGACATTTCACCTGTGGCACGTTGCTTTTGGTAGGCCTCTACGGCAGCCATTTGAGCAGCATCTTTTACGACTAACCCATCATGCATACTGATGATGCGATCCATTTGGGCAGCAATGTTGGGATCATGAGTCACAATAATTACAGCTGTACCAGTGTGCCGCTGTACGTCTCGTAATGTACGCATCACGACTTCTCCAGAGGCAGAATCAAGGCTACCAGTGGGTTCATCGGCAAGAATTAAAGGTGGCTCGTTAGCTAATGCACGTGCAATCGCGACACGTTGTTGTTGCCCACCTGATAACTGGCTAGGACGATTATTCATTCGATCACTTAACCCAAATAGGTCTAAAAGCTCTTTAGCGCGTTTATGGGGGTTAAATTTGCGCTTGCGGGAAAACTGAATTGGAAGTGCTACGTTTTCCAATGCTGAAAGTGTGGGAACAAGATTGAAAAATTGAAAAACAAATCCTATTTTCTCATTACGTACTTGTGTGAGTTCAGATTCACTCAGATATGTAATATCTTGTCCATCAATATAAACACGACCAGTTGTTGGTGTGTCTAATCCACCAATTAAGCCTAAAAGAGTTGATTTTCCACTTCCTGACGGGCCAATGATACCTACGAACTCACCGCGTTCTACTGATATACTGACACCACGTAGCGCTTCAATGATAATTTGCCCCATTTTGTATTGTTTTGTAATTTGATCTGTTCGCAAAACTTCTTGCTGTTCCATACGGTTATCCTTTATGATGGTTATAATGGTTCTTCTAAAGACTACGCTAGAGAAGGCCTAAAGTTTCACTAAAATATTGACATGATCGCAATGTTAAAAGGTAAACAGTTTTTAGTATAGCGCATATAATATGCATGATGTTTGTCACTATTTTCTAAAAAAGGGTTTTAGTTGTGCAGATTGTGAATGTGTGATTTGAAGACGTTTAGGGTAAAGTTGGCACATATTTGCACCGAATATTTTGAGAAGGAGCTAATTCTATGTTAAGTCAATTAAAAGAGACACGTACAACCCAAACCGATCGCGTAAAAGAAATATTAAGTTGGTATCGTAGCGATAATCCCGGTACATTAACCAACCTAGCCCGTATTCTGAATCATGGGTATTTGGCGGGAACGGGAAAGATGGTTATTTTGCCTGTCGATCAGGGTTTTGAGCATGGACCCGGTCGTAGTTTTGCACCGAATCCTGCAGGGTATGATCCGCGCTATCATATTGAACTTGCAATTGAATCAGGTTGTAATGCTTATGCTGCTCCGCTTGGTTTCATAGAAGCAGTCGCCGCCGACTATGCAGGTGAAATTCCTCTTGTCTTAAAAGTAAATAGTCACGACGTTTTACAAAAAGAGAAAGACCCTCTTGGCGCTCTTACGGCCAGCGTTGAAGATGCATTGCGCTTAGGGTGTGTTGCCGTTGGCTATACAATTTATCCCGGTACTCGTGATCGTCGTTTGTTATATGAACAAGCACGACAACTAACATTAGAGGCTAAAAAGGCTGGCTTGGCCGTTATCCTATGGGCATATGCACGTGGCTCTGATTTAAGCAGTACTGATGAAACAGCATTAGATGTTATCGCCTATTCTGCGCAAATCGCAGCGCAACTGGGGGCACACATCATCAAAGTTAAACTGCCAAATGAGACGGTTGCGCTTGAAGCTGCTCGTAAAGTATATGAGCAATACCAAATTCCACGAGCAACGCTCACAGATCGTGTTAAGCATGTTGTAGAAAGTGCTTTCGCGGGTCGTCGTATTGTGATTTTCTCTGGTGGGGCAAAGAAAGATTCTAATGAAGCGGTTTATGATGAAATCCGTGCCATTCGAGATGGAGGCGGCTTTGGGTCTATTATGGGACGTAACGCCTTCCAACGCGAAAAATCAGAGGCTATAGAATTGCTCACCACTGTGATGAAGATTTTGAAAGGCGAGATCGAATAGGGGCAAGTCCTTATAAACGTACACTTCGGCAAATGTTATCTATTTGTCGAAGTGTTTTTAATATTGTGTATAAACATTAAGGGTAAAAATATTGTGTATAAACGGGCAGTTTGGTTAACTGATCTTCATCTTGACTTAATTACTCCTGAAAGTTTTACGGCATTTTTAGACCAAGTTATAGAATATGAACCTGATTTAGTTTGGCTAACGGGAGATATTGATGAAAAAAATTTAAATGACACTCTCAGGCAAATGGCAACTCGTCTTCAAGTGCCGATTTATTTTGTGCTTGGTAATCATGACTATTATCGTAAGACAATAGCAAATGTTCGTTCTGCCGTTGAAGAACTAAGCCGACAGTCTCGTCTTTTAACATGGATGCCCTCAGTAGATTTTATAGAAATTACACCTGAAATTGGACTTGTTGGTCATGATGGTTGGGCAGATGGTGGTTATGGGAACTTTCTAAACTCTCCCGTCTTATTACAAGATTATTTACTTATTCGTGATTTACATAACACTTCCGGGGAATCACTGCTCAAAAAACTGCAGCTACTTGGTCAAGATGCAGCTGCTCATGTTCGACGTGTGTTGCCAAAGGCACTTGAACGTTTTCAACATGTTATCTTATTGACGCATGTTCCACCTTTTCGAGAGGCTACTTGGTATGGGGGTAACATTCCAAGTTTAGAAGACCCTTATTTGCCTCATTTTAGTTGCAAGGCCGTTGGAGATGCCCTGCTGGAAATTGTTCCTCAATATCCGACTAAGCAAGTCACCGTACTATGTGGACATACTCATTCATCAGGTCAAACGCAAATTTTAGATAATTTGATTGTGTTGACTGGTGCAGCGGAATATGGATACCCTCGTGTTCAACA
>RFGP01000152.1 GCA_003697365.1 Chloroflexota bacterium
AGCGCAACCCCTGTTGTTCCCCAACGGCCGGGCATAAGCCAGCTATCGGTGAGAATGACACCAATTTTTACGTGAAAATGTTGTTGTAAAAATTGACGTATATTTTCTGCAGTTGTGTAAGGAGCGGCAGGAAACAAAACTACTTTTCCTTCAGGAATATTAGACCGATCGAGGCCAGCATTAGGAGAAATAATCCCAAATGTGTGAGTTAGTAAAAACCCCATCTGGATACCACCAAATACATGATCACTGTTTTCCAAAATTAATTGTACTAAACGAGCATCCATGTTATATCGTGTGGCAATTTGTAGAGCGCGATCAGTGGGAATAACAGAGTCTAGCTCCACTATGCGCCCTTCACTGATAGCTGCATATTTACTGGACACAGCAATAACATCACCGGTCTGTAGTAATTGCTCTGCATTTTGCAATTGCTCAAGGATAGTCTGCAGTAAGTCAAAGCGCTGCTGCTGAACAGGGGCGGGTATAGGTATAATTTCTAAAGGCTTTGTTGCCATTGATATTATTTGTATCCAAGTGTTGAAAAAGGCTAAAAATATAAGATTAAGTATATCAAAATATATACGCGCTCTAGAATTCTGAGCAGAATGTTTATCTTTAAAGAGGTATTGTTTTTGCTGGGTATTCGGTATTTTTGAAATCCCTTTGGTTGTATATTTTTAGGAGTTTTGAAGTATGAGTAACTTTATTTTGGCTTTGGATCAAGGAACGACAAGTTCTAGAGCAATTATTTTTGATGGTGATGGAAGAATCGTCAGTGTTGGGCAACAGGAATTCCAACAAATTTACCCTAAGGCAGGATGGGTAGAGCATAATCCAAATGAAATTTGGGAAACACAACTTGCGGTTGCCAAACAAGCGCTGAAAAAGGCAAATTTGCAAGCCAGTGATATTGCAGCTATAGGTATTACCAACCAACGCGAGACGACTATTGTTTGGGATAAAACAACGGGGCAACCAATCTATAACGCGATTGTTTGGCAATGTCGACGGACTGCTCCCATGTGTGAAACGCTGAAAGCCGAAGGGTTTGATGAAGTTATTCGGCGTAAGACAGGACTTGTGACAGATGCTTATTTTTCTGGCACAAAAGTTGCTTGGATACTTGAAAACGTTGAAGGTGCTCGTGAGAAAGCAGAAGCTGGAGAATTAGCCTTTGGCACAGTAGATAGTTGGCTTGTATGGAAACTATCAGAAGGGCGGCAGCATATCACGGATGTGAGCAATGCGTCGCGTACACTTCTCTATAACATTTACGAGCACTGTTGGGATGATGAAATATTAGCACGCTTGAATATCCCACATTCTATGTTGCCATCAGTACGTCCATCAAGTGAAGTTTACGCTGAAACCTCACTTTTAGGAGAAGCAATTCCAATAGCGGGCATCGCAGGTGATCAACAAGCAGCAACATTTGGTCAAGTATGTTTTGAACGTGGCTTAGCCAAAAATACCTATGGTACAGGTTGTTTTATGCTTTTGAACACTGGAACAGAGGCTACGCCCTCAAAACATGGGATGCTCACTACTATTGCTTGGCAGCTAAGTGAAGAACAACCCATGATTTATGCATTAGAGGGTAGCATCTTTATTGCCGGCGCAGCAGTGCAATGGCTGCGAGATGAATTGGGAATTATTCAATCTGCAGCAGAAGTTGAGACACTGGCTCGTTCTGTTAACGATTCTAATGGCGTTTATCTTGTACCAGCATTTGTAGGTTTGGGTGCGCCTTATTGGGATGCTTACGCAAGGGGCACAATTGTTGGACTAACGCGCGGAGCGAATAAAAATCATATTGCTCGCGCTACTCTAGAGGCAATAGCTTTTCAAACAGTTGATATTGCAAATGTGATGCATCAAGACACAGGTGTTGCAATTGAAGCGTTGAGAGTGGATGGTGGCGCAAGTGCAAACAATTTGTTAATGCAAATTCAAGCCGATCTGCTAGGGGTACCTGTACAGCGCCCCAAGATTACTGAGACAACAGCGCTTGGCGCAGCTTATTTGGCAGGATTAGCTGTGAAGTATTGGCAATCAACAGATGAATTAGCGCAGAAGTGGGCAATTGATCGCACATTTGAACCTCAAATTAGCGCAGATCAACGTGAGTCTATGTTACATGGCTGGCACCGCGCTGTTGAGCGTGCTCGCCATTGGGCAGTTGAAGACTAAGATATAGCATCTACCCACTCCACACAATATTTAATAATGTGGAGTGGGGCATTTTAAGCGAACTTCTGAAGGTTGAGAACACTAAATTTAGATTTACATCACAGTTCCATGCGATGATTTTCTTGTAATACTTGGATGGCATTTTCTATTTCGACTTGGGTCTGTTCAGCATTCCACCCTAATACTTCGCCCACAACTTGGCCAATCTCCCCGATGGCATCCCGCTTGATGTAGCCACACATTGCTAACAAACTACGCCGTTGCAAAATATCAGTGAGATGAACGACTTTTTCGTGTATAGCAATGAATTTTAACTCGCAAGTGTGATAAGTGGGTAATGTATCGAGTGGCTTATCATTAGCCCCAACTGAATAACGAGCTATATCTTCAGCACGAGTTCCATAGCGCTCTAAAAGCGTTTCTAGGCGTTCAACAGGAATTTGAGTTTCTTTATTTAATGCTGCCAACCATTTGGCACGATCAGCGTTGGTTGTAGGGTATCCTTGCCCGCCACCAATAGAAAGATGCCGCGTGCTATGACGGCGCGGCTGACGTAAGCGTGCGAGTAGTTTTTCAGTAGTTTGTTCACTAAAAGCACGAAAAGTTGTCCACTTACCGCCCACAAGTGAATAGATTGGAAAATGAAGCGTCTCATTAGGTTCTACAATTTTAATGCTGTGATCGCGGCTAATTTGCCCCGGGTTACTAGCATCACTCGCAGGAAGCGGGCGTACACCTGAGAATGTATATACAATGTGCTCACGCCCAACATGAATTGTAGGGAATACATGTTTTAAGAATCCCAACATGTAATCAATTTCTTCATCTGTACAAATAACCCCCTCCGGGCTATCAACAGGAATATCAGTTGTGCCAATGAGAACTTTATCAAGTAATGGGAAAAATAAGACTATACGGCCATCTTCATTTTCAAAAAATATTTCATGCCCTTGTGTGGCGGAGTGCAGTTCGGGATGATCAACGACAATATGTGAACCTTTTGTGCCACCAATGAATTGTGTTGGTATCCCCATATTGGTATTAGCGAGGTCTATCCAAGGCCCAGCAGCATTCACCACTATTTGAGGTTGCACTTCAAATGTTTCACCGCTCACTTCATCATGTAATGTGACACGATTACCATTTGCGTTAACTGCCGACACATAATTTAACGCATGGGCTTTATCCGATATAGTTTCAGCATCTAAAATCATTTCAATACATAATCGTTCAGGATAGGGCATCCACGCATCATAATAGGTTGCCGTGCACACAATATTAGGATTGAGCTTAGGACGTTTTTGTAGCGAACGACCTTTACTATGGAATTTATGACGTGGCATGGGGTTATCAAACCATGTGAACCAATCATACATCGTAAGCCCTAGCTTGATGATGATCGCTCCGCGTTCTGACGGCTTATCCATAATGCCCAAGAATTTCAAAGGAGCATTCAAGATACCTGAAAACCATTTAGAGATAGGAATTGTTGTTGGTAGAGGCTTAGCATAATGAGGAGCATTCTTTAATAGTAAATTGCGCTCATGTAATGCTTCTCGTACAAGGCGAAATTCTCCATTTTCTAAATAGCGCAGTCCACCATGCAGCATGTGAGATGAAGCTGCACTAGCTCCAGAAGCAAAGTCACTTTTTTCGACTAATAAAACGTCGATCCCTTGTAAAGCAAGATCACGAAAAACACCAATGCCGTTAACGCCTCCACCAATAATTAGCACAGAAACTTCTGGATTCTCACGATAGTATTTTAGGCTTGCTTGGCGTGAATTTATCATTATTCTGTTCTTTCTATACCACTACTTCGTCTCGGATAACTTTAGTTTAATGCTTACCATACTGCCAATCAACGCAAAAATCCCAGTCTCACTTAAAACTGGGATTTTTGTCATTAAATGTTGCGTTGTAAGGGCTAGGTTATACCGTTGCGGCTTCTTGAATCACTTCTATGTTTACTTCTATTGTAACTTCCTTACTGATAAGTACGCCACCAGTTTCGAGTGCCATGTTCCATGTTAAGCCCCAATCTTCACGGTTGATCTTAGTTGTGCCGCTAAAGCCTGCACGCACATCACCAAAAGGACTTGGCCCAGCACCATAATACTCTACATCAAAAGTAACCTCTTTAGTGACTCCACGTATGGTTAGCTCACCTGTAACGCGACCTGTGTTCTCACCAGTGACTTCAACTTTAGTGCTCTTAAAAGTCATGGTAGGATAGTTTGCTACGTCGAAGAAATCGGCAGAACGTAGATGATTGTCGCGTTGCTCATTACGAGTGTTAATAGTATTAACATCAATTGTTGCTTCAACATAGCTATTTTCAGGGTTTTGCTCATCGAAGTCGATGTACCCTTCAATATTCTCAAAGGTTCCACGTACTTTTGAAATCATCATGTGACGTACTACAAATTCAGCGTTTGAGTGTGCAGGATCAATTTTCCAACGTGCCATGTGCTCGTCTCCTTTGCTACTTGAAATCTTAATCGGACTACAGTCCGTTTACTTTACAATAAAATATTAAATGGACTGGTGTCCGTTTGTCAAATGAATAAATGATGAGTTTGCACAAATGGCTATTGAGTTAGCTGTTCTAATAAGTAGAGGATGCCATCGACAATGCGTTGATGGTCATAATTACGTATAAAACGTTGAAAGTAATATGTGGCGGGGTCTAGCATGATGTAGATAATATCAGCAACATATTCTACATCATTTACATCTTCAATTTGGCGCAATAAGCCCGTGACAGTCTGCCATTGCCAATAGTGAGCTGGATGGTTGAGATATTCGGCGCTTCTTGCTATTCTGCCTTGACTCATTTCAAGCAAAAGCTCAAGGTTGCGTTGGGTGAATTGGCAAACTTGAACGATGAATTGTCTGAGCTTTTCACAGGGGGTATCTTGGCTATGCCGTAAGTAGTCCAATGTTTGTTCTTGGAATAAACGTTGATCATCATCTAAAAGCACATGACACAAATCGGCTTTGTTACGAAAGTGGCGATATAGTGTTCCTTTGCCAACATTGGCTTCGCGAGCAATTTGTGACATTGACACATTTTCCACACCTTCTTCATCAAAGAGGCGACGGGCCACTTGTAATATTTCTGCTCGATTTTGTAATGCATCGGCGCGCGTAGGTAAGTCTGTTTCGCTCTGAAAAAAAATGGGCTCTTCAGAGAACATCATCATTCCACCTATTCTTCTCTGAGATGATATAGTATGTATCATACACAAGTTCATAGAAGGATAGAAGATGAGCGATCTCGATCAACAACTATCAAAGCCTATATCAGACGATGATATTATTACGCCTGAACAGGCAGAAGATATATTACGTCCAGAGGTGCAACGTTTACAAGCGGAAGGGTGGCGCATCGTTAACAAACCGCTTTATGGTGTGCGCATGGAACGTGGCATTGAAACATTAGACTTATACGTTGATCTGCTAGGAAACATTGAGCGCAAAACTACTACAACAATTTGGACGAGCGCTTTCAAAGGTCGCTTAGTAGCATGGATGTTGCTTCTCGTTTCGTTGTTGGGGACATTGGCGTTGGCATCTGCGTTGGGCCTACTAGATTAATGCCTTAATATACTATATTGATTAAGGGCATTATTGCGCCCATCTGCCTTGTAGCGTTCTACTTCTGTAAAACCTGTAGCTTGAACAAGCGCAGCATGTTCTGTATCATCCACATAATGACAATAACGTATTGCACTCTGTCCATGTCGCCAATCAAGCAAATAGTCACCTTCTTCACGCGCAAGATGTTCAGGCCATGCAACAATTCGTTTGCGAAAATTTTCAACATCCATAAAGCGCCAGCAAGCAAAAACGAGGAAACCACCTTCTATAACTTTTTCTGCAAGACGTTGCATAAACATCAGCCGATTTTGACGGCTTGGTATATGATGTAACAAACCGAAAGCAACTACTAAATTGTATTTACCACTTGGAAAAGGCTTTTCGATAATATCTAGTTCTGTTAAGGTGTAAGAAGGTAAAAGTTGGCGCAAGTTTTCGTCTGCATAATGTAATAGAGTTGTGTCACTATCAATGCCATGATAGCGGATTTCTGAACTGAAATGATTGGCTAAAAAAACACCAAAGCGTCCATTACCACAGCCCACATCTAAAACATGGATTGGCGGTTCTAGATAGGGAAGTAGCCTTTGCCAACCGACCCAAGCAGTTTGGCGTGTATCATTGAAATAAGGGGCTGTAGTTCGATAAAATGCTAAATTAAGCGCATTTAGTTGAGAGATTGTAAAACTATCCATGAAACAATATCACACCCGACCTTTTGACATCGAACGTTATCGCGAACCGATGCTAGGCATTCTTAGCGAAGTTATTAGTGCGCCAGAATTATCTCGCATTGAATTAGAGCGTATCTTGAAGCGCTATCCTAAAGATGGCAAGGGCCTCTTTCGGCGCGATGAACTGATTGCTGCATATCGGCAGCTTGCAGGCAAAGAGCTACCGCCATTTGATCCGGCGATTATCTCTAAACTGCGCCTGAAGCCTGTTCGTAGTCATTCTGGTGTCACGCCGCTTACTGTATTGACAAAGCCTTTTCCATGTCCGGGCGAATGTATTTTCTGTCCAAATGATGTACGGATGCCGAAGAGCTATCTTTCTGATGAACCCGGCGCACAACGTGCTGAAAATAATGCTTTTGATCCCTACTTGCAAACATATTCGCGTTTACTAGCTTATTATAATATTGGGCATCCGACAGATAAGCTAGAGGTGATCATTCTTGGGGGAACATGGTCGTTCTATCCAGAGAACTATCAAATTTGGTTTATAAAACGCATCTTTGATGCTATCCATGATTTTGGCGCTAAGAATAACCGCATGGCAGAAGTCGAAGCGGCACTAAGGGAAGTTTCCCAATTGCATCCTGAGCGCAATATTACGAACGTTAATATTCATGGATTGATGCTGGAGCGTTCTTATAACCAAGTGGTGCAAGATATTTATCGAGATGAAATGAATCGTAGCCGTCGCCAAGCACAAGCCATTGTGAATGGCACCCTTGAGCGTTCACCGATTGTAGAGTTCGCAACATGGGAAGAGCTAGAAGCAGCGCATCGTTTTAACGAAAATGCGCCATGCCGTGTTGTTGGCCTTGTTATTGAAACACGACCAGATCACATCAGTGTAGAAGAAGTGCTGCGTATACGGCGCTTAGGATGTACAAAGGTACAAATTGGTTTTCAGAGTTTAAATGATCAAGTGTTGGCACTGAATAAACGCGGCCATGATGTGGCGGCAACACGTCGCGCAGTAAAGTTATTAAGACAGGCGGGCTTCAAAATTCATGCCCATTGGATGCCAAATCTATACGGGTCTTCTCCTGAACAAGATTTAGAAGATTATGCATTGATGTTCAACGATCCAGATTTTAGGCCTGATGAGCTAAAGGTATATCCTTGTTCGCTCATTGAAAGTGCTGAATTAATGCAATATTACCAACGTGGCGAATGGCAACCATATACACAAGAAGAGTTGCTCAATGTATTGGTTAAAGTGTTTGCCATGACACCTGAGTACTGCCGTTTAACTCGTGTTATTCGTGATATTCCATCTACCGATATTGTAGTTGGAAACAAATTAACCAATTTTAGAGAACTTGTGGATGCTGAGATTAAAAAGTGTGGCATTCAAAGCGGTGATATTCGTAGTCGAGAGATTCGCAAGCGCCAAGTGCGTGTTGAAGACTTACAACTAGATGAACTTTGGTATGATTCAAGCATCGGTCAAGAAGTGTTTCTACAATATATCACCACAGATCGTCACATTGCGGCATTTTTGCGACTTTCATTGCCTACAGAGCTGCCCATCACAGATGAACTTGCCAATGCTGCTATGATTCGTGAAGTCCACGTTTATGGTCAGTCTTTGCAACTTGGGCAAAGCGAAGATGGTTATGCTCAGCATAGCGGCTTAGGAAAACGACTTATCGAACGCGCTGTTGAAATAGCGCGTGCTCAAGGCTATCAAAAATTAGCGGTGATCTCCTCTGTGGGCACACGAGAATATTATCGTAAACGTGGTTTTGATGATGGAGAGCTTTATCAAATACGGGCATTATAAATAATGGGAATTTTACGTCGTGGTCGCCCAAAACCAATCTACGCGCCTACAGTGCGAGTATCAAAAGGCGAAGCTCTTGCACTGTGGGAACGTTATTACGAGCGAGGGCTCTATTTTTATAGCAAAGGCAATTATGAAGATGCCCTCGCAGATTTGGACGAAGCGATTGCTAATGTCCGCAAAAATGGCGAATTATATGCTGCTCGTGGAATGATTCTTCAGCAAATGGGACAACATGATCTAGCCGAAGAAGATTTTGAAATGGCACTGCAGATCGATCCTCGGCAGTGGGTTGTCTATTACCTACGTGCTTATCGCGCTTATCAACAAAAGCAATACGATGAAGCCATTGCGCTATCGTCAGAGGCAGCTCGTTTTGCACCATTACGCCCAGAAGTATTGTTTTTGCGCGCGATGGCCTACTATAGTCGAGGTGAAATTCAACGTGCCTTTGATGAAATGGAAATTGCACTGAACAATTTTGATGATCCCACTGATAAAGAGCAACGTAAGTTGCATCGAAGTATGAAGAAGTTTTACAACCAGTTAAAGCGCGAATTGAAGGGGAAAAAATAATAACACAACCTTATTCTATATACCTACATATTCCTTTTTGCCGTGAACGCTGTACCTATTGCGCATTTAACACCTATACAGATAAAGCGCATTTAATTGATGCTTATGTCGATGCGCTTATCCAAGAAATAAGATTTGTCGCTCGTAATGGTCAGTTATACATACATACTATTTATTTTGGCGGAGGTACGCCGAGCCTGCTCTCCTCAGAGCAGATAAAACGGATTATAAATGCCATTCAGCATGGTTTCATACTAAGCCGTGATGTTGAAATTACGCTAGAAGCTAATCCGGGCACAGTTGATCACGCAAAGCTAGAGGCTTTGCGTCATATTGGTATTAATCGTTTGAGCTTAGGAATGCAATCAGCACATCAAGCTGAGCTCAGTTTGTTTGGGCGATGGCATACTTTTCAAGAAGTTATAGGAGCAGTGGAGACTGCACGCCGAGTTGGATTCGATAATATCAGCCTTGAC
>RFGP01000153.1 GCA_003697365.1 Chloroflexota bacterium
TAAGCCGAGATTTATCTCCAGAAGATGCCGCAGCGCTGCGAACGTTTGCCTTTCAAAATGGAAATCTAGACCTCAAAGATGAAGATGACCGTAAGCATATTATCTATACACTAGGTCTGCTAATGAGCAGCCCGTCCTTTCAATGGCGTTAAGCTTTATAGGAGTTAATCATTATGAATAAGCAACATATCAATCGGCGTGACCTCATTAAGATGATGGCGGCCGCCAGTGCCGTAGGAACAATTGGTCGGCTTTGGCCTAGTTGGATGCCACGCATAGCCTTTGCTAACGACGGCGTACAAGGCGATGTCTTGGTATGTATATTCTTGCGAGGTGGTGCAGATGCACTAAATATGATCGTTCCGTTCGGCGATGAAAATTATTATCGTGCCCGCCCTCTGCTTGCCTTTGGTAGACCAGATGATCGAGGTGGTGAAAAGGCCATTGAACTAACCGACTTCTTCGGGCTTAACCCTGATATGCGACCTTTCCATGAACTATTCCTAGCGCGGCACCTAGTGGCAATTCATGCTGTTGGCTCTCCAAACGCGCCACGTAGCCACTTTGAAGCAATGGATATGATCGAGCGTGGCGTTGATAATGCTGCGTCAATCAGTTCTGGTTGGCTAGGAAGACACCTTATGAGCACTACGGGGCAAAATGATTCCCCTTTACGTGCACTCGGTTGGGGAGAAAATTTACAAAAAAGCCTACATGGTTACATCTCAGCGAACGCCTTGCAATCTATCGCAGATTTTCATCTTACAGGAGATCGCCAGCTTGCAACTGAAATGAGCGCAGCGCTCTCTATGATGTACCAAAACGGAACTTCTCTCGATAATGCAGCTCAATCCACATTAGATGCGCTAGAAATTGTACGCAATATTAATGTAGATCAATATCGTCCATCGCATGGCGCATCATATGAAGATAATGATTTTGGCCGCGCCCTAAAACAAACAGCAGCACTTATCAAAGCAGATGCTGGGTTAGAAGTCGCATGTATTGATCAAGGAAATTACGATACTCATGTCGCGCAAGGGCGTACAGAGGGGTTACTTTCCGGACTGGTCTCATCGTTGTCTAAGAATCTACGCGCTTTTCATGATGACCTTTTAGACTATATGCATCGTGTAACAGTGGTCGTGATGTCAGAATTTGGAAGACGTGTGCAGGAAAACGGCGGTGGCGGAACAGATCACGGTCATGGCGGGGCAATGTATGTCATGAGTGGAAATTTGGATATATCATCTCCTGTGATCGCAGAATGGCCGGGATTAAACGACAATTTTCTTGAGAATGGCGATCTATCAATTACAACCGATTATCGCGATATTCTTGGTGAAATTCTCATAAAGCGCACACCCAAAACAGATTTGAGCGTTGTATTTCCCAATCACTCTTATCGCCCATTAGGTATCATCAAATGAGATAACTTTGTGCTCTCAGAGAATTAAGCAGGAGTTTGGTGTAGGATAAGCGCTCAAAATAAGCTATACTGTAAAACACCTACATTCAGTGAGTTAATGTAAAGATAGGTGTATCAAAGATGGGTTTTGCTAGTCTTAGCGATATGTCAATGGCAAGTTCACGCGAAGAGCGTGAAAAAGCCAAGCAACTTTACCAAGAACTACTCGCAGATATTAAGAATATGGCTGATGACAAAGCAGCTGAAGTGCGAGCAGCGGTCATCACAGTATTAGGTGATCTTGCCGATAAAGATGGCATTGAGACAGTACAAGCTGCGCTGAAAGATGATGACGCAGAAGTCCGCAAAGCAGCAGTTGAAGCGCTTGGCAAACTCGCCGCTGCTACTATGAAGTCTGCGCGCTTAGAAACCCCTAATCGACTCATATAATCTATTAGGGTTTTGCTGATTGAAACTGCCCACGTTGTTTTGGTGGGCGTTTTTGTTGCATATAAGGTAGAGCATTAATGACAATTCTGATTACAGGTGGTGCAGGTTTTATCGGTAGCCATGTTGCCGAACAGTTACTCAAACGAGGCGAACATGTTGCTGTACTCGATAACTTCAATGATTACTATGATCCGTCTATTAAACGTCAAAATATTGAACGTATTAAGCATCCGCATCTAACGGTGGTTGAAGGCGATGTACGGGATGCTGCCCTTGTTCATCAAATCTTTCAAAAACACAAGATTCATAAAGCTATTCATCTCGCAGCAATGGCTGGAGTGCGTGCTAGTGTACATCAAGTGGAATTGTATATGTCCGTGAATACCATTGGCAGCATGAATATTTTTGAGGCTGCCGCACAAAATGGTACTCAACAGATCGTGCTTGCTTCCACATCATCCGTATATGGCAAAACAGATCATATTCCTTTTGTTGAGACAGATAACGCCGACCGCCCACTTGCTGCATATCCTGCCAGCAAACGCGCCGCCGAGATTTTGGCATATACCTACCACAATTTATATCAAATGAATATCACTGTACTACGCTTTTTCAATGTATATGGGCCCGCAGGAAGACCTGACATGATGCCCATTCGACTCATGGAAGCCGCCTATGATGGTACTACGCTACAATTCTTTAACGGTGGCGATATTCAACGAGATTGGACGTATATTGATGATACTGTAAATGGTGTTATTCGTGCTGCAGACAAACCATTAGGCTATGAAGTCATCAACTTAGGATACGGTAGTCCTATATCATTGCTAAAAATGGTAGAACTAATCGAGGAATTTTCAGGGCGGACAATTCACTGGGAAGCAGTGCCTACTCCTCCCAGCGATCCGCCAATCACTTATTGCGATAATACCAAAGCCCAACAGTTGTTAGGCTTTTCACCTCAAATTCATGTCGAAGAAGGACTTTTTCGTACATGGAAATGGTTCTGCCAACACAAAGGTATCTAATTTATAATCGCGTGCGCTTAAAGATGAATTCGGGGATATTGTTAATAACCAACATGATATAGCGCCAAAACCAAGGGGTATAAAGCACATCCCGCTGTTGTTTCATTGCCTTGTAAATAGCAGCTCCCACTTTAGCAGGGCTTGCGTATAAAGGGTTTTTCTTCAAATGAGCTGTCATAGGTGTATCAACAAAGCCGGGTTTCACAGTTAAAACGGATACGCCGCTCTTTTGTAGCCTTGCGCGTAAACCTTGTAGAAA
>RFGP01000154.1 GCA_003697365.1 Chloroflexota bacterium
ACTTATTCACAACCCACCCAATATCATTTTTGACGAACCTACTCAAGGGCTTGATGTCGTGAGCACGAGAGCTGTTCGGCGTATTATCAGCAACTTTAAAGCCGAAGGGCGCTGTATTATCCTAAGTACTCATATTATGGATGAAGTCGAACGTTTATGTGATCGCGTGGCAATTGTCCATCGAGGACAAATTTTAGAAACTGGCACCCCTACTGAATTGATCGCTAAATATAATGTTGACAGTCTTGAATCTGCTTTTGTAGAAGTTATTGGTGCAGAGGCTTTATTAGAAGAAGCTCGTCGTGAAGCTGAAACCAAAAAGAAGAAACGACGCTAGGGTACACCATGAAAAAAATTTACCGCGATTTTTGGATCGTATTCCGCAAAGAATTACGTGAATTATTGCGTGATCGCCGCTCATTATTTTGGCTATTTGCGCCACCTTTCCTCCTGCCTGCCATTGCAATTTGTGGTGTGTTGTTCATAGGAACACAGCTTGTGCGAATTGTTGACGAAGGCATTCCTGTAACTGTGATTAATGCTGCAAATGCCCCTGAACTAGTTGAGCATCTCGAAAACGATGAGATCATCTTCATCGTCGAAGATGAAAATAAAGCTGTAGTTACAGTAAATGTTCCCGAAGGCTTTCAAGAAGCCATTGAGAATGGGCAAACTGCCTCACTAGAAATTATTACACAAGACAGTTCTCTCAATAGCTTTTTAGCTTCAGCTTCAGTTAGAGCTGCTGTTGACGAATACAATCAAATATTGCGAGAACGAAGATTAGCATCCTTTGGGGTTGATGAAACGTGGCTAACGCCTATTCAAGTTGGAGAAACTCGTCGTTCTAAAGAAGCAGCGGTTGGCAGCAGCGATGAAGATGATGGCCCCGGCGTGATAGCCTCCATTTTCTTGCCGTTAGCGATCACGTCATGGGTGATTGGTGGCGGTATGGGCCTTGTGCTTGATAGCACAGTAGGTGAAAAAGAACGTCAAACCATTGAAAATATCCTTGTCACACCTGTAAACCGCATTGGAGTTGTGCTCGGTAAAATGACCGTGATCTTTATTGCGTCATTACTGGTAATGAGCTTATGGCTAATAGAAGGGGTTATACTAAATGCCATTAGTGCAAGTGGGGACGATTTAGCTAATATTGACAGCCCTTCGACAACTGAAGTAATTCAAACGTTGTTTGACAATAGCAGTGGCATTGTTGGGATTGTTTTAGCGATCTTAGTCATGATCATTCCTTTTACCGTAATGCTTAATGCGCTTGTCATGGCTTGGTGTGCTTATGCTTCTAACTATAGAGAAGCCAATTTATTTATGGCACTTATTCAGCTTGGTTTACCTGCAGTTGTTCTCTTAGCAGCTTTTAGCATTCCGGCCGATGTAAGTATAGGTATATATGCCATGCCCTTATTAGGCACAATTGTGTCCATCCGTGATCTATTTAGTGCAACGCTCTCTTTTCCAGAGCTTATGGTTAATATCATCAGCACAAGTGCTTATGCAATATTTGCAATAACACTTGCGGCATGGGTTTTCGGTCGAGAATGGTCTTTAACACGCGGTCTACAATGATAAACTGCTAAGCACCAAGTGTGTGAAGCGCGCGCAAAGCCAAAACAAGAGCGGCAATAGTTGTGCTATCTTGAATATGGCCACTCACAATCATTGGCATAATGTGTTGAATTGGTACACGCACTAATTCCATTGCCCAATCTTCATCACCTTGTAACCGACTAGGGACAAGATCACGTGCCAGAAAAACGTGATACTTCCATCTCAAATATTTTACATGTGGATATACTTCACCTAGCCGCAAGATTTGATACGCACTATAACCAATCTCCTCTTGCAATTCACGGTTTGCACTGACAACTGGTGATTCATTTGCATGAACTGCACCTCCGGGCAAAACTAAAAATATGCGGTTATAAGCAACTGCATATTCTCGTAGCATCAAAATTTCACGTTTTGGTGTAATGGCAGCAACAAGTACGCCATCCCCCATTTCAACGAAAGCATCGCCTTTTTCGTTGGCTAATAATCGTATCCACGGCGTTTTATAAAGTTCACGATCCGACATAATGTTTGAGCATCCTTAGGGTAAAAAAAGATCACAAGTTGCCATTGATAAGGAGCATTGCCCCACCAATTGCTCAGACCACAATACCTCAAATGCAACGGTTCGGCCATCACTTAACCAAAAAACACTCCTTGAGGTGCGTTGTGGTGTAACAATAGCATTGTAATCACGGCAAACACTTGGCCGCAACCAACTCGAAGATTGTGTAATTTCAATGGCAACACATTTACCTCCCTCAAGTTCATGATAAAACTGCGCCCATATTTCACCAGAAAAAGTCTTACCTGTTGGCTGATTATTGGCATCCAATCCTTGTAAGAATAAAGGTGCTAGCCGAATTGAAGTTGAATTTGGGTTCCAAATATAGAATGAATTTTCATCAAAATAGACTTCAACACGCCGACCATTTGCGAAAGGAATAGCCGTATATGGGGAAGTAGGCGTTATTGAAGGGGTAAACGTAAAGGTTGGCGTAAGTGTAAAGCTAGGTGTAAGCGAAGGAGTACTCGTTAGGCTTGGCGTGAGTGTCAACGTTGGTGTATAGCTTGCTGTTGAAGTGCGCGTAGGAGATGGTGTTGCTGTGTCTGGTAAGCGAGTAGGTGGTGAGAATGTAAAAGTTGCTGTGGGAATGGATGTTTCATGTATAGCGACTTGCGTCATTGTGCTATTTAGCGTGGCAGAAGCGGTTACAGTGGGGGTCATGGCAACAGCATTCACAATTAAAATAGATGTGGCTGTCGGAGGTATGGGAGTCAGGCTCATTTGTCCTGACACATCTCCGCTAACATGATCGAATTTTTGGGCTAGACGTGCCACCGATAAACCTATTACAGCTATCACAAAGCTGACTGAAGCCAAATAGATCATGAGCCACGCGCAACTTTTGTTATTACGTGGATAACCTAAGAACGTTGTTCTCTCTGACAAATTGCAACCTCTCATCATCTAAGCGTGTCAATTAATGTGAACTCATAGAAAGAACGCTAAAGGAACGTAGATTTGTTTTTCGCGTTTTATGATACGCTAATATAAAGCCTAGGCCATTGCAACGTCAGAAAGTCGTAGAGAATATGCCGAGCACACCTCAACCTATTGAGCAGCAAAACACAGTACCACACCAAGCTCTGCGCAAAGAACCACTTAATTATGAGGTTCCTGCAAAAGTCAGTATCTCCAAAATGCCTCCTGCCTATAAAAAACGTAGCCCAGCACCACCAACGAAGAAGACATCTTCCCAACTACAATGGCCTATTATCATTGGTGGTGGTTTGTTTATTGGCAGCATTATGGCATTATTCGTACTCATCATTGGTTTGGGTATTATCTATGCAAGCGATAACATTGCGCCAAATGTTAAAGCATTCGGCGTTGATGTCGGTGGCTTATCTGTTGAAGAAGCATCTATAGCTATTGAAAACCAAGCACAACATGGGCTTATCTTAAAAGATGGAGAGCGCGAATGGGCAGTTGAAAGTAGCCGATTAGGCATCCGAGTGGACTCGTTAGCTACCGCAAAAAAGGCCTACGAAGCTGGGCGCTCTAATTTGTTGCGTTCAACTTTTTTGGGAATCAATGTTGAGCCTGTGCTGGATATTGATCTTGAGCAAATGCAAGTAGGCTTACAAGAATTAGCATCAAACCTAGAGCAACCCCCTATCAATGCCGCTGTGCAATTAGTAAATGGGCAAGTGCAAACCACGCCGCCTCAAATGGGACGGCAGCTTGATATAGCATCAACCATAGCGCTTGTCCAGCAAGATGCCAATGGCGTGTTACGGGATGGCATTTTAGAATTGGTGATGATAGATATTCCTCCAGCAATAACTGATGCTTCGCCTATGGTTGCTCAAGCCACGCAATTGCTCGCAAGTCCGTTAACTCTTCAAGGCTTTGATCCAGTGCATAATGAAACTTTAGATTGGTCATTAGCGCCTTACGAATGGGGGCAGTGGCTCGTCACAGAACGCGATCCCGCTAGTCCAACGGGTTTACGCTTATCGCTCAATCATGAGAATTTGATCGCCTATCTTAATCAACGCAATAGTGAGCTAGATAGCACACATTATCTCAAAATTGAGGAGGCCGCACAAGCCATCCAAAATGCATTAGCAAGCAATACGCTAAATGTGTTGATACGCATTTATCATACGCCAATCCAACATGTTGTAACATATGGGGAAACACTATCAAGTATAGCCTTTGATTATGGTATTCCTTACGGATGGCTACAATATGAAAATCCGAGCGTAAGCACCTTAAGCGTGGGGCAAACCATTAATATTCCTTCTCCTGATGAGTTAATTCCGCTTCCAATTGTTTATCATAAACGCATCATCATTAGCCTCTCCCAGCAGAAGATGTGGGCTTATGAAAACGGATCGCTCAAATGGGAATGGTTGGTTAGTACAGGAATCGCAAGCAGCCCAACTTCTCCGGGCGTATTTCAAATACAATCTCATTATGATAACGCCTATGCAGGCAATTGGGATTTATGGATGCCATATTTTATGGGCATTTATAAACCCGTTCCTACCCTTGATTTTATGAATGGTTTTCATGGCTTCCCAACACGCGGCGGCAGCCAACTTTTATGGACAAATAGTTTAGGCACCCGTGTAACCTATGGGTGTATATTACTGAGTAACACAAACGCCCAACAGCTTTATACATGGGCAGAAGAAGGGGTGATTGTCGAAATTCAACCCTAACATTTCCGTTTGCTTGGTGATAGAAGGACTAGCTATCACCAAGCACAAGCATCACCCCCGCGTTAACGTCATCTACGACGACATCGGCAACATTGGCTAGTGCTGCCCTTTTGCTTGCTTCAGGCGAAACCCCAATACTACGAAGCCGAACATCAAGTCCATATGCCTGTAATTTATGGACAGCTCGTTGGGCTGCTAAAATCCCTCCCACCGAATCCTCAAAAACTACAACCTCTGTCTGTTGATTGCGCAAGTCTGCTAGAGGAGAAACAAGTAAATTTGATTCAGTTAAAGCTGCTGCAGCTTCTAACGCTGACACTTCTTGTTGTGATAGCGCAGCGCCAATCGCAGTTAAAGCCTGTGTAGGATAAGGTTTAATATAATCAGCAGTCGTGCGCTGATGGCGTTCTGCAAGCCATTGCAAACGCCCAGCACCGATAATCGGTACCTGCCCTAGCAAACCTAACAATTCGGCCGCCAAATCAGCTTCTGGCGCATATCCTAAAGTTTTACCTGTGGGCGGAAGACTGGGCCTCGCTGTGAAAATACAGAAATCCCTCTCTCCATTAGAGCGCCACGCCAAAAGTTTTTTATAACTTTCTTGGTGCAGCAAAGGAGTATCATGCACGATTAAATAGCTTTCAGCTTCAAATGGTGCAGTAATGCCATATGTTTCAAAAAAACGCTGATGCCCCAACGTATGACATTGTTGAATCCGTGTTGTTGGAGTTTCAATAGAAAAAATATCGGCAAATAAAGCATCCAAGATAGACCGTTGTTCAACAGGCAATCGCTCGCACAGAATTTTTCGAGTATAGTCTGTGACGGCGTGGTGTTCAGTATTTAGTGCTGCGATTTCTTGTGCAAGTCCACTAAAATCTGGGCGGGCAACTGTAACATTTGCCGTGAGAATAGCATTAAGTGTAGCATCAAAAGTTGGACGATGTAGCGCAGGGGCTTTAAGTAAAACTTCTACCACTAATGCCCCTACACACAAAGCCGCCGAGTCCCACTCGTTTGTCAATCCACAGGCTTCAAACGTAGCGATCTCTTCAAAACTGAGGTCAATATCAGCTTGTCCCATACGGCGCGCAAAATAATTCACCGTATCTCGTAACGCTAACTTATAACCACTCGGTTGTATCAATACACCATCGACATCAAACAATAGCAGTGTGGGCATGGGTACTTCTAACCTAGCCAACGTTTGCGGCGTTTATAACGCTTTACCTCACGATAGCTCTTACGTTCGCCCGCTTGTGACAAGCCTAAGTAAAATTCTTTAATATCTTCGTTTGCTGCCAACGCTTGCGCGGTACCATCCATCACAATGCGGCCATTTTCCATGACATATCCATAATCTGCTAGGTCAAGTGCTGCTTTTGCATTTTGCTCAACAAGCAAAACAGAGAGTTTTTCCTCATCTCGCACTCGTTTGACAAGCTCAAAAATTTCTTCTACCAGTAATGGCGCAAGCCCTAATGATGGCTCATCTAACATCAGCAAACGCGGGTGTCCCATCAATGCACGCCCAATGACGAGCATTTGCTGTTCTCCCCCTGACAAATAACCACTTGTGCGCTTCCGTAAGTCACGAAGGCGAGGAAAATAAGTGAATACCTTTTCCATGTCGCTTTTGATATAGCGCCCATTATGATAAACCATGCCCCCAACACGCAAGTTCTCCTCAACGGTTAGGTGCCGAAACAGCGGTCGTCCTTCAATCACCTGTGAAATGCCAGCACGCACAATTTGCTCAGCTGATAAATTATGAATCGGCTGACCTTCCCACGTGATGCTGCCACGTGTCACCATACCATTTTCACTAACTAATAAGCCACTAATGGCTTTAAGGGTAGTCGACTTCCCAGCACCATTCGGCCCCATCAATGCGACTGTTTGCCCTGTTTCTACCTTAAAAGAAATACCGCGTAATACCAAAATTACACTGCTATAGACCACTTCAATATTATTAACTTCTAACACAAAAACGCTCCTATGAAATCAAAGGGCGCAGCCATGCCACGCCCCTTTGCATCAAATAATCTAAATCTTTTAGCTTGTGCTTTCCTTATTCTTCCATCGCGGGAACATCCGCGCCGCCGGCTTTCAGATCAGGTGTGGCGAACCAATCTGTCAAGGACACGATGGTGGGGTTAACGCCTGCATCTGTCTGGACAAATTGGATTTGGCCAATTTGTGTAACTTGGACAGCACGAACAGTGTCACTATAACTGAAACGTAAAATGCCATTCATCGCATCGTATTGGAACTCATTCAAGGTCTCATAAACTGCTTGACCATTGAGGTTTTCTGCACCAACACGATTAATGGTACGAGTCATCACTTCGATATATGCATCGATAACTGGGAAGGATAGCAAATAGGCAATGTTCCGTTGTGCCAAAGCCGCACGTTGTGCATCGGGATCATCGCCTGCAGGTAGGAAGCGATTTACAGCCCAAGAATTATTCACTACTTGGATACCGGGATTATCGAGGTTATCCCACCACAAGTAGGGCAAAACGCCTGTAATACCCTGCGTATCAGCACCGCCTAGACCAATAACGGAAGTATCCAAAACCCAATTGACACCAGCCAACAAAACTTGACCTTGTAGTTCCAAACCAGCAATTGCAGCGGCAATGTTTGCGGGGCCAGATGCTAATGAAGTGGTGAAGATAATATTGGCACCACTTTCAACAAGTGTATCTACTTGTGTTGAAACATCAGAGGTTGTGGGCAAGAAATATTCTGCACCAGCATAACCTACGCCAAGAGATTCGCAATAAGCGCGTGTTTCAGGTGTATCCGTTGAACGGCCAAACGCGCCTTCCCAACTTAGATGTCCAATGACAGGATCACCTTCAATGCCGAAGCTCTCCCAATTTTCTGAAATGTATTGGCAAAATGCGCCAAGCTGATCGGTATAGAGTGGAATAATGGCAAAGGTATAAGCTGGAGCATCGCCATTTTCACCATAAAGAGCCAACTCGCTACCAGCGCTAAGCAAAATGGGAATTTGTTGGTTAATCGCGTCTTCACGCACAAGTTCAGCATCCGCACTACCAAAGAGGAACATCATCTCTGGAGGTGTATCGGCGTTTGTAATTTCATCCCATGCTTCACGCATTACGTCTTGGCTACCACCCGTATCACGTGGATTAATTACGATTTCCGCACCACAAATACCGCCTTCTTGCTCGTTAAAGTAAGCAGCAGCATCTTCTAGGCCAGCACGTAGTGGCTGAGAAATGAACGCATATGGCCCGCTAAGGTCGCCAACAACGTTAAAGATGAACTGTTTACCCTCTAGAGCGGCGATGTTTTCTTCTGAACATTGGGTGCGCTCAGAAGATTGAGCAATTGCTGTAGGTACATCAGAAGCTGATTGATTCGCAGCTGCTGGCACAACAAATACTGAGGTTAGAACTAACATTGTCACAAAGATAAGAAATTTCTTTTTCATTACAAGCTCCTTGTAGAGTTAAAACATAGGGATACTTTATTTTTGGGAAGCACTGCTATCATTTTTACAATATTTTTAGCCTTTAATGCAACTCCCTTCTAAATTTTAACCTAATTTGAAAATTTTCCACACTTTATCAAGCCTTCGAGAAGGGCCGCAATCGCCATGCCGATTGTAAAATCAACCAGCGAAAAGCAATGCCACGTGGCTGATAGATTAAGAATAAAGCTAACACTAGTCCTAACAACAGGTTTGGCATACCAACAGGGATATTTTCCGGATCAATCGTTGTGAGAATGCTAGGCAAATAATCAACAGCTATATCGTTTAAGAATTCAACAACGTAGCGGTCAACAAATTTATAGAATACAACGCCAAAAGTTGGTCCCAGTGGATACCCAGCTCCACCAATCACTAACATAGCCAACATTTCAATACTATATAAAGGTGCAAACGACGGAGGGGCATACGCATCTGGCGAGACACTGCCTGAAATATGCGCATCAAGATAGCCAGCAATCCCTGCATAAACTGCACATACAAAAAATGCTAGCACTTTATAGAGAAATACATTAATGCCCAGCTGTTCAGCAGCGAGATCGTTATCTCGAATGGAAATCCATGCACGCCCCACACGACTTCGCACAAGATTTCTTGCTGCTGCAGCAGTGATAATTAAGAATACCAATACCAAATAATACTCATGCATATTGTTTTCAATTTGAAAACCTAAAACGCTTGTGCGTGGCAACGGCATTGGTTGATTCTTGCCTAAATTAAACCATGAGCCATTATAATTGTTAATTGCCCATGGGATGATATACTGCGCCGCCAACGTTGCCATTGCAAGATAAAAGCCTTTAACACGCAAAGATGGCAACCCAAAAATCAAACCCACAATTCCTGAGATAAGCGCAGCAATCGGTAAACCAATAATAAATGGAACTTCGGTCTCACGCGCAAGCACGGCAGCAGTATATGCGCCAACCATCATAAAGGCAGCTTGCCCCAATGAAATTTGCCCTGTATAACCCAGCAATAAATTAAGCCCTGTAATGGCAATAATCAAAATACCACCAGTTGTTAGCAGGGCTAAAAAGCTCGATGATACAAAGCTAAATCCCAAAGACCCCAGTGATGAAAACTGCGGTAAAAGAATTAAACCCACTAAAATAACAATAGTCCAAAACCAATCAACACGGGTGCGGAAAATTGCGCCCGCTTGCACATAATTTGTATCGTAAATACCACTTGGACGCATCAATTTCTCCTATACACGATCTATACGGCGTTGGCCAAACAATCCATCAGGACGAATAATCAAGACAATAATCAAAACAACAAATGGCGCTAGTTGCTGTCCTGCCGTTGTGTCCACATAAATTGTAGTAAGTTTTTCTACCACTCCAATGACAAGACCGCCGACCATTGCCCCAGTGATGGATTCTAACCCACCCAACAACACAGCTGGAAAAACAACTAGAGCCAATAAGGGCACCACAGCAATATCAACACCTGTACCACCTGTTCCTTGCACAACACCTGCCATTGTTGCCATTACAGCGACCATTGCCCAAGAGAGCGCCAAAGTCCAACGTACTTGAAGCCCAACGCTTTCAGCCAGCACCTGATTTTCAGCTGTAGCCCGCATTGCCAACCCCAAAGAGGTATACTGAAAAAACAAGGTAAAAGCGACAAATACCACAATAGCAATGAAAAATCCCCATACCAAAAAGCGCGGCAAACGAATATCTCGCCCTAGCCAACTTTCTGTCTTAATGCGGTAATTTGCCGCTGTACCACCTCCAAGCTCTTGTTGTGTCGTGACTTCTTGCTGGCCGCCTTCAAAAGTAAAAACAGGAACAGCAATGACGTTCGTGGCGGGAGCTGCAGCTTTTTCTTCATCTGTACGAGTGGATTCTGCTGTAAAGACATCAATCTTTTGAGGAACTGTACCCCAAATAATCTGGCTTGCACCTTGTAACATAAAGCCAATAGCAAGTGTCATCAAAATCGCCGTAAGCACAGGTTGCCCCAACAATGGGCGAATCGTAAATCGCTCTAGCAATAATCCTAAGACAATACTTCCAATCAGGGCTGCTGCTGAAGCGCGCACCATCTCAGATGAATCTTGCAAAACGCATACCGCAATAATAATGGTGGTCACAATAGCACCAACAAGGAAGACAACAAAACGTTGTTTATCAATTTGATTGTTTTGCCACTGACTCAATAAGCGTTGCAGGGCATTCTGCTTCGCTCCAGCAACAGCAACAGTGCCTCTTGTGCTAATACCAACAGATACAAGGATGAATAGCCCCACAGCTGCCGCTAAAACAATTACTCCACCACGTAGTTGAGCAGAGGGATCGTTGGCATAGAATTGCCAAAAAAGCATTGCGCCAAAGAACATCATCCAGCCATGCGCAAAATTAAAGATTCCCGATGCTTTATTAATCACCACAATACCTAATGCGATGAGTGAATATAGCCCACCTTGCAAAATGCCTCGAATAATCGTCTCAACCACAAGGCCAAAACTTTGTCCAAAAATTTCCCAATCAGCCATAACTTTTTAATAAACTCCTTAAAGACGCATTAGTTGGTATCTGGTAAAGCTAATGATGAAGGGTCTACCGCTGGCAAAGTCGCAGGATCGCCAACAGTAATAATATTCACTTCTGTTTCGGTATATCCAACCCGTCCATCGCGATACCGTACTTCTGCCCGCATCAAAACTGTTGATTTATTAGAATAAATAGCATCCAAAACATCGCCGTATTTCTTTTCCATATAACCACGGCGCAGTTTACGAGTACGTGTTAATTCTTCTTCATCTGGGTCAAAAACGCGCGGCAAAATCACAAAACGACGAATATGCCCCGCTGGTGGCATATCATGGTTTACACGTTGAATATCTTGCAGAATCAGTTCCGCTACTTGTGGTTTTTGAGAAAGGTCTGCCAATGTTGTGAAAGAAATACCTCGCTTTTCTGCCCATCTAGCGACGTTATCAAAGTTGAGTGTGATTAGAACACTAACATAGGGCATATCAAAACCGCCAACAGCCATTGCATCCTGAATATAGGGGCTGAATTTTAAGCGTCCTTCGATATATTGCGGACTAAAGGATTCACCATTAGCCAGTTGGATCATATCTTTCATGCGATCTAAGTAAACAAGATGTCCTTCCTCGTTGATGTATCCAGCATCACCTGTTCGGAAATAGCCATCAGGAGTGAAGGCTTCTGCAGTTTTGTTTTCCTTCTTATAATATCCAGCGAAAACACTACGGCTTTTTACCAAAATTTCCCCATTATCAGCGATTTTAACATCAACCGTTGGCAGTGGCCTTCCCACAGTACCAAGACGTACATCATTGGGATAGTGTGCTGTGTGCCCTTGACATTCTGTTGAACCGTAAAGTTGATACAATTCAACATTAATTGCTCGGAAGAAGCGAAGCACGTCTGGGCTAAGGCTAGCGCCTGAAGTGTATCCAAAACGCAAGCGCGAGAGGCCCATTTTATCTCTCAAAGCCGCAAAAAGCGCAATCTCACCCAACCAACGCTGAAAACGCAACAACAGAGGAAGTGCTTTGCGTTCATTTTCATAGTCTGCTATACGATAGCCTATTCCCAGAAAATAGCGATATAACGCTCGATTGATCCATGGGGCATCCACCATGCGCGCTTGTACCATGCTGACCAAACTTTCCCACAGACGACTAGGGAACAACAAAATAACAGGCGCAATTTCTCGAATATCGTTTTGTACTGTTTCAGCTTTTTCTGGGAAATTCACCACCATACCGTCAACAACATGGCGCGTAAGCCCTAATGATTGCTCTGTAATCCACGCCAAGGGGCTAAACGACACATAATCATCTCGATGGCTAATCGGGGCTATTTGCGACGCATGAAGTGAGCCATACATTAAATTACGGTGTCGGATCATAGCGCCTTTAGGCAAACTTGTCGTACCACTCGTATAGCTGAAAATGGCAATGTCTTCTCCGTCTCCTTGCATAATCATTTCTTCAAAAGCAGTGGGATGCTCTTCGTGATACTTTTCACCCAATGCCTGTACTTTGGTAAAAGACAGTAGCCAAGGATCGTCATATCCCTGAAGGCTTTGTTCATCCCAATAAACAACATGCTTAATGTTCGGGATTTTGTCACGAATGGACAGCAGGTTGTCGACTTGTTCTTGATCTTGAGCCACCACAAAAACGGCATCGCTATCATTAATCAAATATTCTAGTTCTCTGGGTGAAGCGTCGGTGAAAATCCCAATCGTCACCCCACCCGCAGATTGCACCGCCATTTCTGCCCAGTAATACTCTGGATCGTTATCTCCCACAATACATACTTTGTGGTTGCGCTCTAACCCCAAGCTGACCAGCCCCAAGCAAAAATTGCGTACATGTTGCAAACTTTCTTGCCAAGTGTATTCTTGCCAAATACCGTAGCGCTTTTTACGCATTGCCACGTACTGATCACCAAATAACTTAGCAGAACGCAATAAATTTTTAGGAATTGTGTTGCTATGTGGAGCTATTTTGCCGACAGGGTCTTCTGGAGAACGTTCTAGAAAAATACTATCTATCTCTCGGCGTATACGTTGAAATTCGGCTTCTTCTTTTTGATGACGCTGATAAGCCCAAATAGCATAAATAGCTATTAATACTACAAGTATGATAAGTATAATCATTGTCTATACCTCAGTGCCTAAACGGTTTCGCGCCCTAAATAGGCCTCGATCACTTTTTCATCCTGACTAATTTCTGTCGGGGTTCCATCAGCGATCTTCTGCCCAAAATCTAATACCACAATACGATCTGCAATATCCATCACCAAGCCAATATCATGCTCAATCAGCACGATAGTTGTCCCACGTAGTTGATGAATATCCAGAATGTAGCGTGCCATATCTTCTTTTTCTTCAACATTCATGCCTGCCATTGGCTCATCTAAAAGCAATAGCCTAGGTTGAAGCGCTAGGGCACGCCCTAGTTCTACTCGCTTGCGCATACCATAAGGTAAAGTCCCAACAATACTGTTACGCACATGCGTCATTTCCATGAAATCGATAATGTCTTCAACAACGCGACGATGTTCAATTTCTTCTAAGAGCGCTGGTTGCCAAAATGAAGCGATCGATTCTCGTATATTCTTAGGAAGAAACTTCAGAATATCCCAATAAATCGCCCCACTAATGAGCCCAGATTTCATATAAATGAAACGAGCTGCCATTAAGTTATCAAGGGTCGTCATATTGGTATAAAGCGCAATATTCTGGAAGGTGCGTGCAATCCCTAAGGGAGCACGCCGATAGGTTGGTAAATCAGTAATATCTTGTCCTTCAAAGATAATGCGGCCCTGCTGAGGACGATAAAAACCACTAATACTATTGATGGTACTAGTTTTACCAGCACCATTTGGGCCAATGATTGCTAAAATTTCGCCACGTTTGACCACAAAATCGACGTTTTGAATGGCTTTGATGCCACCAAAACTTAGCGATATATGATCGACGTGTAGCATTACGTCGTTGTTCATTTTTTATACCCTTAATTAGATTAAAGAATATTTCGTTAAAAGCCTGTGATGACTAACAATGCCGAAATTTTTCTGCATTTTTCAAATATATTTTACCCAATAATTCAGCAAGTGGGCAGGTTTTATATGCCACTCATTTATTTAAGCGTTTTCAGGTACACTATATCAATTGACATACTCCCCATGCCTAAAGGCAGGGGATTCTTGCCATCCACAACGGTCGCGTGTGAAACACGTCTTACACCGTCTCCGACAGGGTTGATGCCC
>RFGP01000155.1 GCA_003697365.1 Chloroflexota bacterium
AAGTGCAGCGCAACAGTATAGGAGCTAGCGCCAATAGAGCGCATAACCCCAATCTCTTTTTGTCTTTCTAACACATTAATAGTCAGTGTGGTGAGTAATCCAATCGCACCCACTGCACCTATAAGAATGGCTGCAATTGATAAAATTGCTGTGTATTGGACAATAAGCGCTGTCACATTTTCTGAGCGCTCAATTTGGTTCTGAAATTCAGCGTAAATACCTTCTGAAGCAAAATCTTCTTTTAATGAATCTATAATGTCATCTATATTTTTCGCTGTAGGATTATCTAGATCAGTAACCACATAAAAGCTATTTGGTATGGGGGTTTGACCTAGCTCAACTCCTGATACCTCTACCAAATCTTCAAAATCAAAAAAGAGCACATTGGGCACAGTAAAAGATTGTTCTTGTTGCTGCATCAGAGCTTCAAAGTCACTTTGTGGGATAATGTGCGTGATTGTACGCTCTATCGTTGTTCCTTGTATTGTTATGGTAAGACTGTCATCGATGGAAAAGTTGCCGTCTTCAGCTATGGCTTCTGTAATCCAAATACTGTTTGCTTCAAGTAGCTGGCCACCAAGCACAACTGCACCTTCATCTGAGAGCCCTACAGCCACTGTAAAACCTGAAAATTCCTCAATTGTAGCGACTTCGGAATAAGTGTTGGGCTGAGGGCCTTCTAGAAAATATCCGCCTAAAGCTGCTAATTCATCCCATTTAAAGCCTATGAAATCAAAAGTAGAGTCATCTATACCGATAACTTCACGAGTTACGTTTTGTCCATTAATGGTTAAGTCTAATGTATCACCTATTTTTGTATCTAACTGGTTAGCCATTGATGTTGTGATGATGATGCCTTGTTGATTAGAGGTTTCGTGCCATGCTTTGCCTTCTTGCAGACGCAATTCATACATGTAATTTGTGGGGTCTAGACCATAAGTGATAACTTGATTGTTGCGATTGAAAGTATTCACATAATTATCGTTAATTTGGGTATTTAAAATGACACCTGAGTATGCACCGATAATGTGTTCATTTTCTGAAGCGATTTGTTGTAATTGCTCGTTGTCGCGAAGATTGGTGGGTATGATGGTGATGTGGTATTTCACTCGATCAAAGGTATCTTGCACGGCTTGATTAAGCGAGCCTGTCATTGCGATCACCCCCATAAATGCAGCTAAAGCTGACGTGAGGGTAAGTCCTGTAAGTATAAGGCGGCCCTTTTTCTGAAAGATATTGCTTAAGCCTTGTCGGATAATAATAGGCAACGGCAACCGACCTATAAGTAGGGTTAAATTACTGGTTTTATTGCCACTGCTAATGCCTAAGTCAATAAGTGCATCGATAATTGAAACCCGAGTACCATTATAGATGGGAAATGCTGCTGCTATCACTGGCACTAGAATGCCTAATATTGTTCCGATAGCTATTGCGCGCAATGACCAACTAAAGTCCTCTAATAAAATGTCAAGCTGTGGCGCTAAGAGCGATGAAAATTGATAGCCAGCGATGATACTTGGAATGATAGCTAGGGCAGTACCAATGAGGCTATAAATTAATGTGATGCCGCCATAAATAATAAAATTATCTAACCGAGAAGCTCCAATGGCCTTCATGATGCCGATTTGCTGTTTTTGCTCAACCACAATGGTGTTAACTACATTAACAACTAAAAAGCCAGAAACAATCATTGAAATTGCTGCGAGCAGAGCGAGAACATCGCTGAACGTTTGCGCAGTGACAACTTGCCCATTTTCTTCAGGGTTTTCAATAAACGCACTTTTGGGTAGGTAGGGTGTTTGTTCGCGAATAATCTGTTGTAGTTGGTTGGCGTAGGTTTGTGCTTGTTCAAATGTTTGGTATCTTATGACAAAGTGATTGAAACCTTGTATGTCTAGAAGTGATTTTAGATCATCGAATTGAATATAAATTCCGTCGATTGGCCCGGGTGAAATGGACCCGTCTTCTTGTGGGCGCTTATAGCTATATGGGTCAAAAATGAGTCCAACAATCTTGTAATCTGTCGTTTTTTCACCAACAATGAGCGTAATTTGATCTTGAACTTGGAAACCATAAGCATCAGCAAAGCGTTTTTCAACTGCTACTTCTTGCTGACCAATAGCCGGCCAGTCGCCTTCTATAAGACGTATAGGCTCTATTTGTATTGCTGCTAAGTGTGTAGAAGATGATCTTAGTTCTGCTTCTTCTATTTCGTTAGTGTGTGGGTGCCTAAACTTAACAAAAAAGTTTGCACGGCCTTCAGCTATAGTGATACTTTCTAGGGCTTCAAACTCTTTATTATGGTTTAATAAATCTAATACTGCGCTGTTATCGACTTCATCTTCTTGGCGTAGAGCGACTTTGATGTCAATCATCGCAATTTCTTCAGGTTTGACATCTTCTTTCAATTGGCGAGTGATCAGATCACCCATAGTAAGAAAAGCAATAACCCCAAGAACACTGATAAATACGCTAATAATTACCAAAGCTGAACGCGACTTTCTTTCCGAAATGTCGCGCCATATTTTTCGGATATGTGTTTGATTAAGCATTATTCTGTTCTCTACATAAAATTTTATTACCCAAATGCCACATAAAACCCTAAGATCATGCAGCTCGCTACTAATAGCAATAATAGTACAAGAATGCCAACTGTGAAAAATGATGTTGGGTCACTTTTGGGATGCGAGGCTCTTTGATGAGGGGAAGGACGCGAATGTCCTCGTTGTATTGGCTGGCTGGTGACAGGATAGCTATTGCGTTCGTTCATACGCTGCAATAGCCGTGCCGCTTGCTGAATACCATCTGTTGAGCCACTGCCTATATGTTGGGTTCGCCATTGATTCTCAGGTGCATTACTTGCTACGGTATATTGATAATCTTCTGCATTGTCATATTCTTCATCTCGATAACGCGAGTGTAGTCGTTCTTCTGGTACTAGCCCACCTGCATAGTCTTCTACATCTCCCGCACTGCCATCATCATAATCTTCATATTCGGCCATTCCCCAAGCATCATCTGTATAGTCGCGACGACGGCGCTTGCGACGGCTAAATTCTTCATTATAGTCTGGATATTCACCCATCAGTTTGTTCCTTTGTCTCGTCGAATAATAACGGATGAACTGGATCATCAGCATGAGCTGCTAAATAACCTTGAATGAAATCTTCGTCTTGGCCAACTGATAAGGCCTTTGTTTGCCCTTGTAATGTTGTACGAATAGCAGCAAGTAATTGTTGCCGTTCATGTCGGCTTGCCTGCCATGTCTGTAGTAGCGTCAAGCCTACATTTGCTACCTCCATAGTCATTTTCACTACTCGTAAAAATTGTTCCATTTGTTGCAAACGCCGATCTAGCGTTGTGATGGCTGGCGGGGAAGGTTGAATAAAAGCAGATATATCGGGCAACATATGTTGCTGTCTTAAGGTAAGGTAGGGCTGCCATTGTTTGCTGAATAACTGCTTTTGCAATGTAACATCATCTAGCAGATGTTTTACGCGCTGTGTGGTTGTATAATGTATTTGGTCAATAGCGCTATGTGGTGCATTTGTCCATGTTGTGTTTATATCTTCGGGGAGATGCGTAAGAATATATTGTACGGTCGAAAGGCGAAGGTAAATGAAGCGCTGTTGTGGTGTTTGTTGCTCCACATAGTGCAAGGTGTAGAGTTGCAAGTAGTGACTAAATGTTGTCATATTGCTATACTCAGAAGCTATGTTTTTTTATCAGTATACAAAGAAAATGATCCTTTGTGGCAACTAAAGAGTAATTAGTACAGAAAGTTGGATTTGAACTTTGCCCAATTCTTGTGTAAAGTCCACAGCCAATGTACTTACTAATGTGATTAAAAGACTATCAATACCTTAGTGTATTGACGAACAGCATTGAATCGAATGGAGCTTTTTTCAAAATTGAGGAGCATGACTGTAATGAAGTATCGTTCTATTCTCATCATCACGATGGTGTTAGCACTGCTGATGATGGCTTTCCCTGTAATTGCCCAAGATGGTGATACCCCAACGGTTGATCCTGTTGAACTAATTTTTGCAGCAAATGAAAACTTATTAGCAGCCGAATATTTTGGCTTTTCTGCTAGCCAACGCCAAGAGCAAGTGATTTATAGTGGAGAAGGGCGGCGGCAAAGCAAGGTAGAACGCACTACAGACCTAGAAATTTCTAACGGACAGATACAAATTGATGCCTCTGGTGTTCCACAACAAGTTGCATTAACAGTATCGCAAAGCGACGAGCAACTTATCAATAATGTGAGCCGTAGTGCTGCTACATTAACTATGAATTCAGAATTTCGCTATGTTGATGGTCAGCTTTATATTAGAGTGTCCCGTGTTTCAGGCACACTGAATGACCGTGCAATTGAGAACGCGCCACGTGAATTACGTTCTCGTTTGGGCACAAATTTTTTGACTGGCTGGGTCAATGTGTCTGCTAATCCCGAACAGCTTGCTGAAGACTTTTCATACTTAACAATTGAACAGAGTGGTGCCCGTTATTTTGATTTTCTGAATGTTGATGCATTGGTGAATTTAGGTGGCGGCTTAAATTTCACTCCAGAAGCAATCATTGATGTTGATACAGTCAACAGTGACGACCCTAACACTCTTATCTTTTCGGTTGAGCTCGATCCTCGTGTCATGTTAGAGAACTTGGACATTACGAGTTTCGTTGATGCAGAGCAAATGACAGGGGATGTTGATTTGTTGTTGCAAGAGCTATTTGATGCGATGTCCATTACACAACAAGTTACAATAGAACTTGATAGTGAAGGTAACCCTATGCTGAATAGTGTCGTGACCACCATCTCAGCGGATGTGACTTTTAGTGATGGCTCCCAGCCTATTGATAATCCACCTAATGCAACAGGCGGCGTATCTCTACGGCTAGTGTTAGATAGTACAACAGAAGTAGAGTACAGTAGTATTGGACGCGCTTTTGAGTTAGCTGCACCAACACCTGAGTTGTTGGTTGCTACGAGCTGCAACGATGACACTTTAGAAGGAAC
>RFGP01000156.1 GCA_003697365.1 Chloroflexota bacterium
AAAATAGCTCATCATAATTAAGACTTTAGTGCCTATGGACATTTTGCTTACGCATGGTTATTTTTTATACGATGACCCCCATGAGCTAGCGGTCATGCGCCCCTATCCGCCGCTGGGCCTTCTGTATATTTCCTCACACCTTAAAGCTAAGGGATTTGATGTAGGGGTTTTTGATGCTACATTCACTAGTTTTTTAGATTTTGAACAATACATTGAGCGGCATCGACCTTCAATAGTTGGCATTTATACAACACTGATGACAAAGCAAAATGTGCTACGAATGATAGCATTTTGTAAGCGTTATCATATCACTGTGGTATTAGGCGGGCCTGAGCCTCCACATTATGCAAATGAATATCTTATGCGGGGCGCAGATGTCATTGTTATTGGTGAGGGCGAACTAACACTTGAAGAACTTTTACCTCATATAAATCGGTATGGACTTGATCGTTTATGGGAGATTAAGGGGATCGCTTTCTTGGATGATGTAGGACAGGTTATCCGTACGGAGCCTCGTCCTTTTATTCAAGAACTCTCGGCTCAGCCATGGCCAGATCGTACAGCGATCGATCTACCTCGCTATATTCAAATTTGGCGAGAACATCATGGTGTGGGGAGCACATCTATTACTTGTTCAAGAGGGTGTCCTTATACATGTACATGGTGTTCGCACAGCGTTTTTGGAGAATCGCATCGGCGGCGTAGTCCCGAAGATGTAGCGCAAGAAATACGTTGGCTTATTGATACCTATGCTCCTGAACAATTGTGGTTTGTTGATGACGTATTCACTATTAACTGGCGCTGGTTGAAGGCACTTCGCGATGCTTTTGAAGCGTATGACATTCAAATTCGTTTTGAATGCATTTCGCGCGCGGATCGTTTAAATGATGAGGTGATTGATGTGCTAGCAGAAATGGGCTGTTCACGTCTATGGATTGGTTCAGAAAGCGGTTCGCAGCGTATTTTAGATAAAATGCAGCGTAAAACGCGCGTAGAAGCGGTGCAAAAAATGACGCACGCTCTACGTCAGCGCGGCATTGAAACAGGTATGTTTATTATGCTTGGTTATGAAGGGGAGACGCTCAGTGATATTCGCGCCACTATTGAGCATCTTAAAACCTCTAACCCAGATATTTTCTTGACAACAGTTGCCTATCCGATTAAAGGCACACGTTATTATCAAGAAGTCGAAGATAGAATCATTGCCCAAAAACGCTGGGAAGATCGTACAGATCGCGACTTAGGTGTGGCTGGCCGTCATTCTCGCCGTTACTATAGCTTTGCGACACGATGGATGGTGAGTTCAGTTCAAGCGCACAAAGTACGCCATTCTAATAGCACAGTATGGCACAAATGGCCGCGTTGGAGTAAGCATTATTTAAGTGCAATGCTTGGTCGTGTCGGCATGATGCTAACAGCGCGAGAGACTGAACGCTATGTTGCTCCGGCAGGACGTGGTTGGTACGATGAAAAACGTCGTAATGTGGCGCTAGACTGAAAGATTTACTGAAATGCCGATCTATGAATTTATTTGTAAAGATACTGGCAAACGCTTTGAAGTAAAAATGCGATATGATGAATACGATCCACAAGCTATTCGCAGTCCTTTTACGGGTAGTGCAAACGTAGAGCGTATCATACGGGGGGTACGTTTTGTGCGTTCAGAATCATCACGTTGGGAAGCAGCACTAGAAGGTGATGCAAGCGCTCTGAATGATATTGATGAAACAGAACCGAAGACCTTAGGGCGCGCTTTAAGTTATTTTGGTCGCAACCTAGAAAGCGAACTTGGGCAAGAATTCAAAAAAGTTACTGAACGACTTCAAGATGGTGAATCCCCCGAAAAAATTGAACAATCACTATCATCTTTGAGTGATAACAATGTAGAATCTATTGAGAAAGATACACCATGATCGGCAAAACTAATCTTAAAGTTTTTATTTATGAACCTGATGTTTATGCGCGTTATGCTATTAATAGCTACTTGGCATGGGATCGGCGTACACGTGTCGTTGGCATGTTTGAATCTACGGAACGCCTGTTTGAGTGGCTAGCAAGTCACGCTGAAATTGAATGGCCAAACTTTGTCCTTTTAGGAACGCTTCATTATCCTACTAAAGAACGTTTAACGGGCCTTATTCGGCGCATCAAAGAAACGATTCAGAATATTTCAGTTTTAGTGTTAAGCCATGAAGCTGATCCTGAACTGGCTCTAGCTGCTTACCATGAGGGAGCACGGGGGTTATTTTTTCGTAATGATGTGGGCATTCCGATCGCATGGGCAACGGTTTGGGCACAGGCACAACCATTCTCTGTTTCCAAAACTGTATACGACAATATGACTTCTGAACAGCGAGGCCAATTCAAATCTCTTGCTGTATTACCAAGCCGTCGGCAATATCCAGAACTAACAGACCGTATTCGTCAGGCAATTCAGCTTTGTGTAGTTGAAGGCATGAGTGCAGACTTGGCTGCGGATGAGATGGGCGTGAGTGTGCATACCATTCGTAGTTACATTAAAGAAGGGTATCGTATTCTAGAGTCTTACGACGCTGATCTAGAATTTCCGACAGGCATGAGTGCCCAAGAGCGCGCTTTTATGCGCTTCACTGCTCTTGATGAGCATACAGATTTAGATGACAATTACCAAGATTTGGCACAAGATGAGGAATAACACATGAGTAAAGCGCTTGTCACGGGTGCTACTGGGTTTGTTGGTTCATGGGTGGCGCGTACCTTATTGGAGGCCGGACATCAAGTACGTGTTTTACATCGGGCAACAAGTCGTCTTGATGCTATCGCAGACTTAGAAGTTGAGCATGTTATTGGCGATGTCACTGATACAAACGTTCTTGATCAAGCCGTGCAAGGGATAGATTGGGTTTTTCATGTTGCCGCTATATCTGCTTATTGGCGCACAGGAAAAGATGTTATCTATAAAGTTAACGTTGATGCGACTCGTGAACTGCTAAAGGCGAGCGAACGTGCGGGGATCAAACGTTTTATCTTTACAAGTAGTGCTGCTGCGGTGGGCTATGGTGCAGATGGCCATGCTGTTGATGAAACACACCTTTATAATATTGATCCGTCTTTATCTCCCTATGCACACAGTAAATTTTTAGCAGAGGCTGAGGTTTATCAAGCTATTGAGCGCGGTTTAGATTGTGTCATCGTTAATCCATCAGTCATTATTGGGCCAGCTGATTTGAATCTAATTTCTGGCAGTTTAATTCTCGAAATGGCGATGGGGCGTGTACCTTTTATGCCAATGAGCGGCGGCCTGACTTTGATTGATGTAAGAGATGTTGCCAAATCGCATTTGCGCGCAGCAGAGGTGGGGCGGACTGGTGAACGCTACTTGCTTGGTACTGTGAGCATGAGTAATCAGGCACTTTTCAAATTAATAGCGAGTGTTGTTGGTGTGAATCCCCCGCGCATACCTGTACCTGCTCCTATTATTTTAGCGCTAGCTTATATTGCTGACGTTGCTAAGCTGCTTAGGGTTCCCTTACCTGCGGATGTTGAGGGTAACCAATTACGTTTAAGTACACGTTCTATCTACTATGATTGCACTAAATCATGGCGCGAGCTTCATATGCCCGAAGT
>RFGP01000157.1 GCA_003697365.1 Chloroflexota bacterium
CGCAAAACTTCGTTGCCGCTGCGCCCGTCTGCACTTAAACGGATATTCATCGGTTTACGGCGACGTGGTGCCTGAATCAACCAAGCACTATCCGATTTTTGCGCATCTAAGCGTGTAGAGCCATGCAACAAACGCTCAAGGCGGCGACGACGACCCTTAGCCTGAGCCGTGTTTTGCCCCGCAATATTGCGTCGAATATATTCTTGCTCTTTTTCAATAAAGGCCCGTTGCGCTTCGTATTCTTTGAGCCAACGTGTATACCGCGCTTCTCGTTGTTGCAAATAGTGGCTATAGTTACCTTGATAAACCTCTAGCTCACCATAATCTAGTTCCCATATTGTTGTAGCTACTTTGTCCATAAAATAACGATCATGGCTTACAAACAATAAAGCGCTTTCAAGGTCTTTCAAATATCCCTCTAGCCATTCAACAGCTTGAATATCAAGGTGATTCGTGGGTTCGTCAAGCACTAGTAGATCGGGCTTTGTCACTAGCAAGCGCGCTAGAAAAACGCGCGTTTTTTGCCCGCCAGAAAGCTGCGATAAAGGACGATGAAAATCATCTTCTTCAAACCCTAATCCTTGTAAAACGCGCTTAATTTCATATTCATAGGTATAACCGCCCGCATGTTCAAAGGCTTCTTGTAAGCCTCCATAGCGCGCTAAGATAGTATCTTGTTGCTCTTGATGAGCCAAATTAGCTAATTGTTGTTCAAGCTCTATAAGGCGCGCTTGCATATCTAGCAGCGTTTGAATGCCTTTAAGCATCTCTTCATAGATAGTATGCTCACCGAAGAGCTCTGGTCGTTGTGGCAAATGTCCAATTGTTAATCCACGTTTTAACTGCACAGAACCATCAGTGGGCGCATCTAATCCAATGAGCACATTAATGAGCGTTGTTTTGCCAACACCATTTGGTCCCACCAATGCTATGCGCGCACGATGCGGTATTTCTAGTGAAATACCACTAAAAACTTCATCTGCTCCAAAAGCCTTACTAATATTTTGCGCAGTGAGAATCGACATGAATTAGCACATTCTAAATTGCTATTTAAGTTACCAAAAGTGCGCCCAAAGCCCCTAGATTTATCTATGGGGATGTAGGGCGTTTGACACCTTGATGGCTTTATTTTAGAATAATTATAAGAATTCGCTATAGGTAAAATCAGGAAGTCCTGAGAGTGTATAGTGAAGAAAACGGGTTGGGGCATCAACCCTGTCGGAGACGGTGTAAGACGTGTTTCGCACGCTACCGTTGTGGATGGCAAGAATCCCCTGCCTTTAGGCATGGGGAGTATGTCAACTTACCATTGAGGCATTATAACGAAAATTTGTTATAAAAAAACACTAAACCCCAGCTCATTGAAGTTTTGAGGGGGTTTAGCAGTTTGGGAGCAACCGAAAATGGTTATGGGGGGTATAAACCAACTTGGTTGTTTTGTGTCATTAATATAGCATCTTGAAGCAATAACAACATGACGCAATAACCATTGTTCCCCCACGTGTAGGTGACAGCTCAGCGATTGTTTGGTGGAACGCCGGGGCGGCGATTATGGAAAATAAGGCCAAACCCTCGTCTTGTCGTAATATACTCGTGATCAGGATCAGCTTCATGTAGGCGCTTACGTAAACGACTGACCAATGCATCCATTGCCTGATCGCTGACCATCATACCTTCGCCCCAAACATGCTGACGGATTTCGTCACGAGTGACAACGACACCTTCGTTGCGGAGTAGCAGCTGTAGCAGTAAAATTTGACTAGGACTTAGTGGAGGATCAAGCCGTTTATCGTTGATGTAGCCTTCACCACGTTCAACATCAATGCGCAAACCAACATTCAGATATTGTTCAATGTCAATCTGAGAGGTTGTGGCTGGATCATCAAAAATGAGCGTAACTGTATCGGCAATTGTAAGCTCATCATTCGCACGTAATAGGTATTTTTGTTGAGGTACCATTCGTTCTTGATTTAAGAAAGTACCGTTTCGACTATCTAGATCGCGCACTGTCAATTGGCGTTGATCAAAGTCAATTTGCAGATGTTGGCGCGAAACACCTTCGGTGTCTAGAACATAATCACATTCACGGGCACGCCCGATGACAAAAGGAAATCGTGAAAGTTCAATTTGTCCGATGACATCATTGTTCATTTTAATATAAAAACAAGGTGCAGTCGGCATGGCTTATCTGCTCCGATGCATAAATGTACATTCATTTAGATAACTAAGTATGCCGCAAAATAAGCAAAATGCGATATGCGTCATTATGACGGCTCTCCCACGTTTATTATGCAAAATCATAGAAAAAGGAAGGTATAAATGCGTATTATTATCACCGGAGGAACAGGTTTAATTGGTACCGCACTCGCTACACATCTGGTAAAAGCAGGGCATGAGGTTTATAGCCTCAGTCGTAAGCCCAGTGCTCATACCGCCCCTAGCGGTGTAAAACTTCATAAATGGGATGCGAAAACTGGCGAAGGATGGAGCGAACTCATTACTGAAGACACAGCTATTGTAAACCTCGCTGGTGCTGGCATAGCCGACAAACGCTGGAGCGACGAGCGCAAAGCCGAGATCATCAACAGTCGGATTAATGCTGCAAATGCTGTCATCGATGCCGTACAAAGGGCAGGTATTAAGCCCAAAGTAGTTATCCAAGCCTCTGCAGTTGGCTATTACGGAAGTGATGTCGGCGATACTGTGCTCACAGAAGACTCTCCAGCAGGGCATGATTTTCTAGCAGATGTTTGTGTACAATGGGAAAATGCCATCCAACCAATCATTGAACAAGGTGTACGTGTCGCTATTATTCGCACTGGTGTTGTACTGAGCATGTATGGCGGGGCATTTCCACGTCAAATATTGCCATTCCGCCTTTTTGTTGGCGGGTCGATCGGCAACGGCGAACAATACTACCCATGGATTCATATAGATGATGAAGTAGCTGCAATCACGTTTTTGCTCGAAAATGAAAATGCATCAGGCCCCTACAATCTGACAGCACCACATCCTGTTACCAATCAAGAATTCACCCATGTTTTAGGGCGTGTGATGAAGCGCCCTGCTGTCTTTCCTGTTCCTGCAATGGTTTTCAAGATATTGTTCGGTGAAATGTCAGTAGTATTGCTTAAAGGGCAAAATGCACACCCTGCCCGCTTAAAAGAAGCAGGGTTTACGTTTGCACATCCTGAACCTACTGAAGCAGTCGATCATCTTCTTCATCATACATAAGCGATAAATACTTAAAAGAAAAACGACCCTCACAAATTAAGAAGGGTCGTTTTATTTTGCCGATTAAGTACCCTTAACGATCAGAAAGTGGCACCCATGGCTTGTCAATTTCGCCCACATAATTTGCTTTAGGACGAATAAGGCGATTGTCGGCCCATTGTTCCATGATGTGTGCTGTCCAACCGGCCATGCGGGACATCGCAAACAAGGGGGTCATCATATCGGGTTCAATGCCGATGGTGTATAGCACAATTGAACTGTAATAGTCTACATTGGCATATAGAGCACGTTCTTGGAAGTACTCATCAGCACGCGCCAAACTTTCAAGTTTTTCGGCAATATCATACCATTTACGGTTGCCTGAAGATTCTGCTAATGCTTTGGCACGTACTTTCAAAATCGCGGCACGGGGGTCTGGTGCTTTATAAACACGGTGACCAATCCCCATAATCTTACGACCTTTTTCCTTGACTTCGGACTTGAACCAATTTTCAACATTTTCTGGCTCACCGATTTCAAAGAACATCTTCATAGCGGCTTCATTTGCGCCACCGTGCTTTGGCCCCTTTAAGGCACCAATTGCTGAGGCCACAGCACTATGCACATCAGCATCAGTACCGGTTACAACACGACTCGTAAATGTGCTCGCATTAAAGCCATGATCAGCCAGTAACACTAAATAAACGTTAATAGCGTCGATCTCGGTCTCTGTGGGTTGACGATCTTTGAACATATAGACAAAGTTCGCTGCCAAACCTAAATCAGTACGAGGCGCAACAGGCTCTAGACCTTCACGAATGCGTGCCCACGCAGCCACCACCGTAGGAGTTTTAGCAATAAGACGTACGGCCTTATTCATATTAGCCTCAGGGGTGCTGCTAGCTGCTTCAGGATCAAGCATCCCTAAAATAGCAACCACTGCTTGTAAAACAGCCATTGGATGAGCATTCTTTGGCAGTTGTTTCATGATATTGATAACATCAGGTTCAACCGCCGCTTGGTTTGCAATGCTCGCCGTAAAGGCTTCAAGTTCGCTTTTATTGGGCAAGCGATTATTCAATAACAAATATGCTACTTCTTCAAAAGTAGCATTTTCAGCTAAATCTTCGATGCGATAGCCTAAATAGTACAAACGCCCATTTTGGCCATCAACTTTACTTTTGACGGTATCAGCAACGATAACATCAGCAAGACCTTTGCTAGGGGCTGGTGCATTACTCATGGATGAAAATACTCCTTTACGATTTCCGAACATTTTTACTTTGAGAAAATCAATACAACTAACATCGAGGGAAAACATATGTTTTTCTTCTTACCAGAATTTGATCTGGTAGGAAGCCCTAAATGAGTATAGCATTGTGCAATCAGCACAATCAATGGATTTTAATTGCTAAGCAACACCTAATCTATATGACATTTTGCCTAAATTTGGGCAATGATTAATAACGGGGATCAATTTTGAACCCAAAACCCTATTGCATCATATTATCCTTGATAGGCGATTATCAAAACAGCGCTGTATTTGAAGAGAACGTTTAGAGAGAATTCTGTATGCCACCAGTTGTGTTGTCCATAGCAGAAAGATATTTGCGGCCCGCGTTAGTTTCAACCACAAACTTCATTAGTTGGGCACCGCGTTTAGCCATTGTGCGCCTTGTCGCAAAATGGCGTTCACTTTTAACTATTATTGTTGGTGTAATCTTAGGAGCAGGCATTGGTGCCATGGTTCCGCTTTACACCACAGCGGTTGCTCAAGTTGGTTTGGTACAACGCCTTGAAAATGAAGCCGCACATGATAGCAATATTCGTTTAAGAACCTCTTTCAAAGTAATTGATTTCGCTTCTAAAGATGATTTCATTGCTGCCATTGAATATCTCGATCAAGTAGTTCGTACATCAGCAGAAAAATATTTAATCGGCGAGCCCTTTGAAGGATGGCTACGAGATGAAAACATTATTACTTATTATCGTAGCGCACCAATGGGAGTTTATGACCCCGCCGGTGATCCGCTGCAACAATTAAACCCTGCACGTGATACAGACTATGCACGTACCCATCTTTTATGGATGGAAGACTGGGAAAACCAAGTTCAAGTAGTTGAAGGGGTTCTTCCTTCTGAAAGTGAAGTTCCTGATGGGGCAGTCTTCAATGTCGCTATTAGCACCCAAGTAGCGAATGAATTCGGCTTGAAAGCGGGCGATCTAGTGACGATTGATGAGCGCCTTGATAGAAATGGCCAGCCCAAAGTTAGCCCCTTCCCTACTAGCCAGCCCTTTATTGTCCATATTAGTGCTGTTTTTACTCCAAAAGATGAAAATGCCTCTTATTGGATGGCAATGCGAGTTACAGACAATGATCCAGAAAAATTGGATTCACCTTTGCGCGTTGTCTCCATTAGTTGGCCTGCTGAATTTTGGATGTTTACTACTCAGCAAAATGTTCTTGATTCACTAGATTATGTGCCTGAAACGCTTCCCACTATTGGTTGGCGGTTTTTGTTTAACTATGAAGCACTACCCTATACCACTATCAACGAAGCACGGGAACGTCTGCGTGAATTTCAAAATGAGCTGTCGTTTCGTCTAGATTTTGATAATCGGGACATTATTGAACAGTTTCGTTTGGCAGAAGAGAAGAAAAATCTTGATCTGCGCTATGAATATCATACGCGCCTCATCGACTATAGCAACACCCGCGACAATACTGATAGCGGTATCTTACAAGATTACAACAAGCAGCAATCCGTCAATTTTGTGCCCTTCCTAATTCTATTGCTCGAAATTGGTGGATTAGTCTTACTCTTTTTACTCATCACAGCCGCCCTTGTAAGACGTGGAGAGCGCCGCGAAATTGCGATGTTACAAAGTCGTGGGGCATTTGATGGGCAAATTTTAGCCTTGCGCAGCATCGAATCTCTTTTAATTTGTATTGCAGGAGCGTTCGTTGCCCCATTTTTGACACAAGCGTTATTGCAAAGTCTAGCACCAACACTTATTGGCGTAGAACGTTTTCCTCTACCCATTACCAATACTGTTTTCGTTTGGAGCTTTGCATTAGCAGGGCTAACCTTCATTGCCCTAACTGTATCGCTTGTCCCTACGCTACACTTACCTCTTATCACCTATGGTGGAGCAGCACTGCGTAGTAACACCCTTTCATGGATTCAGCGCTACTATGTTGATGTCATCGTCGGCATTGTTGCACTTGGTGGGTTCGGCATGTTAATTTTCCGAGACACGCCGCTTTTCGATGATCAAAGTGTTGATCCGCTTTTGGTGCTAGCACCAGCATTGTTGTTCATCAGCTTAGCGAGCTTTGCGTTGCGCGCGTTTCCATTCATCACTCGTCAAATTGCATATTTTTCATCGAAACGCTCCGGCATTCTAAGCGCATTAGCATCATGGCAACTGAGCCGCGAACCACTACATTATGGGCGTATTACATTTCTACTTGCCCTAGCCATTGGCATCGGTTGGTTTGCAATGACCTTTCAAGCAACTGTACAACGTAGCCAAAAAGATCAAGCGGGCTACCTTGTTGGCACTGACATACGACTTAGCGAAAGAGATACTCGTCTAAATGTTGATCGGGTACATGAACCTTCATATTATGAAAGTTTTGAAGAGGTTGAATCTGCAGCCATTGGGTATCGGCAGCGTATCAGTCTCTTAGGGCAAACGCGCAATACGCAAGGCACTTTTTATCGTGCAGGAGAAGTGCTTGGGGTAGATTATGCCGAAAACTTAGAGTCCACTATTGGCGGCTGGCGCTCTGATTTAGGCGAAGTTCTGGTGCCGCGTGGGCCAAACCAAGCTGCACAATTACCGACCGTTGGACAGACTTTGCCCATCACACCTAATAAAATCGGCATCTGGGTTCGCCTACAAAGACAAACAGGATTACAACAAGTTAATGCTGCTTTGGCTTACACCAACATACTTTCCCGACTAACACAAAGAGTGCGATTAGGTATCCGTCTACAAGATTCAACAGGTGCTTGGATTGTACTGCCCTTTAAGCAAGTAAGAATTGAATATCTACGAAACGATGATCCTGCTTTACAACCTACAGATGTGAGTAGTTTACTGGACGCACCGGGCTTTGGTGCTGCATCGCACCAAGCAAGTGGTTGGGTCTATTATGAAGCAGACCTAAGTTCAATACCCTATACTCCACAGGGCAACTTGCGGCTGGTTTCTATTTATTGGGAACATCGTAGCACAAATAATGGCCCTGATTTTGGGTTGCGCATGTCTTTAGCAGATTTAACATTATTTGATGAAGCTAATACGCCATTCCCGCTAGAAATATTAGCACAATCAGGCTGGCAATTCGTAGAAGATGCAGGTGCTGAAGCACGTGGAGACGTAACAGTTGGCTTTGATGATCCATTACGAGACGATGTATTGTGGGTTGATTTTAGTCAAGAAGCGCAACGTACTCGTGTAGGGATCAACCTAAATTACCCTGATCCCATTCCAATGCCGGCCATTGTCAGTAGTTCGTTTGCTACCCTTCAAGGCATTGATTTTTCACAACCTTCGACAGTAGTACCTGTAGATGACGTTGGCGGAATTCGCATCTTCATTGAGCCGTTAGCTACAGTGGAATACTTTCCATCACTGTTTAATGAACAAAAGCCCTTCATTGTTGTTGATGTTCATGAGTTGATGTATACGCTAAATCAACGACCATCTGCGCAATATTACCCCAATGAAGCATGGTTAAACCTTGTAAATGATGATGTTTCAGTGAATGAAGTCAATGCGATTGTTGACAAAATCGTTAGCAGTGATGATGGATTCATTCACACTCGCATTGTCAGCTATGCTCAAGAATTTGATGATCTTGAAGCAGATCCATTAGCTATAGGATTGTTAGGGTTAATGTTCCTAGCATTTTTGATCGCATTAGTGTTGAGCATCGTAGGATTATTAACATATGCTGCTTTAACCGCACAAGCACGCCGCAGTGAATTCGGCGTTTTGAGAGCATTAGGATTAGCATCATCAAAATTAGTTCAAGGGCTTATCCTAGAACAATTTATTGTTGTCTTGATCGCTGGCACAATAGGTTCGTTTTTGGGCGCAGTTTTAGGTGAGTTTGTTGTGCCTACACTAGCGCTTGGGACAACTGGCGAAGGCGTAGTTCCGCCCTTTATCACCGAAGTAGAATGGAACGCTATTGCTAACTTCTGGTTAATTATGAGCGTTGTGTTGCTCTTCGTATTTTTAACCTCGTACTTCTTGATACGCCAATTATCACTATCGCGCACATTGCGATTGGGTGAGGATTAAATCAATATGTTGGGATTACTTACGCGAGCTTTCAGTAGCCCGTTACAAGTTATCATATCAATACGTGGCTTTTTCATTGTTTTATCAACAATGGGGCGCATTGCCTTTAAGCGAATGGGACGTGAATGGCGTTTGCTATCCATCCTATTATTTGCAGTGTGTCTCATTACAGGGTTCTTTGCACTAGGGCCGCTGTATATTCGCACAGTTACAGAAGTAGATTTGCGTTACGCCCTCAATAACGCTTCTGAGCTAGATAAGCGAGTGACAATTATTAGCAATGCTGCCCTAGAGCAGTCGGATCAAGATATTATTGAACAAGAAATTGGTGCTTTGGTAACAAATGTAGAACGATTCAAACGCACTAGCTACTCTCCACCAGAAGCTGCAGACAGTCAAGGCGCAACAGGAATCAGTGCAACTGCTGTATGTGGTTTCAACTTCACACTGGGTGTTGATGTGCTCGTCACTGGCACAGGCGCTAATAACCATTGTTATCAGACTTTCGCGTTTGAAAATTTAGCGGAAAAAGTGCGTGTTATTGAGGGGCGCTTGCCAGTTCGTGGGCCCACACCAGAAATGGTTGATCCAACTGGTCTTACACTTGCCCAACAACAAGAGTTACAGATTGGCATTTATAGCCGTGCACAAGTTGAAGCCGTTGTAACCAAAACAGTTGCAGAATTGGGAGAATTAGAGATTGGCTCACGCTTTTATATTGGGAGCCTAATGCCAAACGAACGGGCCATTTCCATTGTGAAAATCGTAGGCATTGTTGAGCCTATTGATCCTAATGATCCATTCTGGTTTGGAAATGCTATGTTCCTTGAAGGAGCATTAGTAGACACAAGTAACTTCCAACAACGCTATGACTATGGATTGGCTTTTCACCCTGATGCTTTTGAAGATTGGGTGAAACCAGTTTTGCCCTCCAATGTGAGCACTAACTATATATGGGTATTAGATACAGACACAGATCGCATCACAAGTACAAATGCAGAACAATATCGTGATCGCCTAGCCCTGTTAGGGCGTACCCTAACACGCGAAGATCGCAGTGTAAGCGTCACATCTGGGCTGCTTTCGATTTTAGCCGGCTATGAAAACCGTGTTGGAGAAGCACAAGGGCCAATTATCCTTCTCTCTGGTGCAGTATTAGTTTTGATGTTGTACCACCTTGTAACAACCATAAATCTTGTTTTGCAAGAACAAGGTCGCGAGTGGAGTACCATTACTTCACGTGGTGGTAGCACCTTGCAACTCTTCACTATGCAAGCCTTCACGGTATTGCTCATTGCTATTATTGCTGCAATTGTTGGCCCATTGCTAAGTCGTTTATTTATGATGTTTTTAGAAATCAATGGCCCACTTGCAGATACACTAGCGGGTGTAGATGTTGGAACAGTCTCTATTCCAACAATTTCACTGCTCTTAAGCATAGGCGCGGGGCTTGCTAGTTTTATTGTGCTCAGTTTTCCGTCAATTACAGCGGCTCGTGAGAGTTTGTTACGCTTAAAGCAAGCGACATCTCGCCCCCCCACAACGCCAACATGGTCTCGCTTCTTCCTCGATTTCGTGCTGATTATTATTGGTGTCTTGTTGTTATTGCGTCTATATTTAACGGTAAGTGGCGAACGCAGCCTGAGTAATTTGCTAAACGATTTAATCAAAGACCCTGCAGGTGTGATCCGCTTTATCGCAGACAACGCCTCTGCCAAAGGTGGCTTGTCTGACCCCTTTAACTTGATTGCGCCTGCCCTAATACTCACAGGTTCTGCTTTGCTTTGGTTGAGAATTTTTCCGTTGCTTATGAAAATTGTCGCGCGTTATGCATCGCGCAATACAAAATTGGCCATGCCGCTTGCAGTTTGGAATGTAGAACGTGATCCCGGCCATTATGCGCAACTTGTGCTATTGCTAATTGGAACTTTAGCGCTAGGAACTGCTAGTCTGGGATTGCAACAAACACGCGATGTTGGTGGTTGGAAAGCCGCATTAGAAGAAACCGGTGGCACCGCACGATTAACTATTGATCCTAATACAGGACGTTATGAAGATTTCGATTGGTTGCGTTTAGATGGTGTCACTGATGCCATTCCTGTAATCTACACACAAGGCGAGCCATCTCGCTCGACACGAGGAGATATTACAGTTATTGGCATTGACACAGAGAAATTCATAGAAACTTTTCCTGAATTAGTAGATGAATACGAGGCATTACCAGATACTCCCTTTACTCTTGCTGGCGTTGAACTGCCAACTGATAGTACTCAGCTTCAAGTACAAGTATGGTCGTCCTCACAAATTTCTGTGTTACCTTCTGTTAGGGATGTAGCAGACCCCGATGTGCCGCCAACAGTGATCATCAATGCCTATGTACAAGATGCAATCGGCGTGCCCTATCGCATCCAACTCACACAAAGCATCTTAAATACAGATACTTCAGGACAAACGAGTAATAATGCATTGCCTCCAACCCCCACCGATCAATGGTTAACCTTTAGTGGCACGCTCCCTACGAATGCGGTTTTGCCATTACGTCTGTGGCAAATTGGCGTACAAAGTACTCTTTTTGAGCGTAGCTTCACACACACTATTTACCTTGATTATTGGCAGGTCGTAGATGCTAATGGCACAGCCACAGTTATCGCTCAACAAGAAGATACAACAATTTGGCAACAAGCTCGATCGAGCTATCCAAACCCACCACAATCTTTGCTAGAAAACACAAACACCGCCTTAGAAGTAGACAGCTTTGCTCTAGTTGATGTTTTGCCAGATAATCAACCAATTTATGACGGACAAAATGCACTAGCACTCACTTATACGCGCCGCCTTAGACCGTCAAGTAATGAGCCTAGCTTATCATTAAACTTACAGCCCCTGCCGCGTATACCTGCTATTGTATCAGATGAATTCACTGCGATTGATAATCGCCTCAACTCGCCGCTACTTCAAGTTGGAGACACCTATGATTTTGGGGTTGTCTATCCTCATGGAACTGCTATCTTCAACATTGAAATTGTCCATATTATCGACACTTTCCCAACCTTAAATGAAGACATCATCGATCAGCGGTTCTTTGTCATTCTTCCTTATGAACTAGCACAAATAGCATTAAATCAATCTCTAGTAGGACAGTCTTCAAGAACCCATGCAGCTGATGCCAATCAGGTTTGGCTTCAACTTGATGAGCGCCAACCTACACAGGCCTTGAAAACAGAACTCCAGCAAATCTCAATGGTTACAGATGCGATATTTGCTTGGGATAGATTTGGTCAAATCTTACGCGAGCCGTTGCCTAGTGGTGTGGCTGGAATGTTATTTGCCGGCTTTTGGGTGAGTTTTGCACTTAGCCTATTGGACTTTGCTTTCTACATTGTCGTTACTGCAAAACAACGCGCTTTCACCTTTGGTGTATTGCGTTCACTAGGCTGGAATGCCAATAATATTTGGCAAATGCTGTTGATTGAGCAGATCACTTTAGTAATTCCTGCTATCATCATAGGTAGTATCTTAGGAGCAGGTTTAGCCTATCTACTATTGCCTTTCTTGTCATTAGTGGGTGGTGTGGTCTTGCAAATTCCAATTTTAAGCCTGCTGTTGTTAATTCTAACATTAGTATTTGGCTTCGTTATCTTGCTCATATTCACGGCATTATGGCTACGGCAGATGAGCGTCAATCAAGTTTTACGTTTGGGTGAAGAATAAGCGCGCGTTAAGATTCGCTCGCAAAAAGCATTGAAGGAATCTAAATGATGAGTGCCTTTATTGAGTGTGAAAATCTAGTCAAAATTTATAAAATCGCTGATCTCGAAGTAGTAGCACTACAAGGGTTGGATTTGCGCGTAGAAAGTGGAGAAATGATGGCTATTATTGGGCCATCAGGTTCTGGAAAATCTACCCTCATGAATATACTAGGGGGCCTAGATGTGCCAACAGCTGGTAATGTTCATGTAGGCCCTTATAACTTGTTAGAGTTAACAAGGCGCGAACAAACATTATATCGTCGGCGTGAAGTTGGGTTTGTATGGCAACAAACAGCCCGCAACTTACTTCCCTACTTAACTGCTAGGGAAAATGTTGAGCTCCCTATGGCGCTCAATGGCGTATCGCGTCGTGAACGCCGTGACAGAGCTATTGACTTATTAACGCGAGTTGGCTTGGCCAACCGCTTAGACCATCGCCCTGATCGTTTATCGGGTGGTGAACAACAACGTGTCGCAATAGCTGTGGCTATGGCGAACCAACCAAGTTTGCTTCTTGCTGATGAGCCTACAGGCGAAGTTGACAGCGAAGCCGCAGACATCATTTTTCAAGTGATGCGTACGCTACGCGATCAACTAGGTGTAACAATCATTATCGTCACACATGATATGCATGTAGCCAACCGAGTAGACCGTGTTGTTGGTATGCGTGACGGCCGCACAAGTACAGAAATTTTGCGCCGTCGTGATGGCGATATGTTGGTAAGTGACGAAGAATACGCCATTTTGGATCGAGCAGGACGTTTACAACTTCCCGAAGCCTATATCGAAGCGCTTGATATGGAAGATCGGGTGCGTTTGCGCCTACAAACTGATCGCATTGAAGTTTTCCCGCAGCATGACTCTGAAACAGTGCAAGAATCAACAAGATAGGATTTTGATCTTATGAGCAATGGTTTTTCGAGCGGAATTGAACCCATCATTAGCATACAAAACTTACATCGTATCTATCACCTTGAAGGTGAAGACATTCATGCTGTGAACAACATTACACTCGATATATGGCCGGGATACGTCACAGCTATCGTTGGTCGTTCAGGTTCTGGAAAAACAACACTCCTCAATCTCATCGCTGGGTTGGATGACCCTACGGAGGGGGAAATTCACATACTTGGCCGCCGCTTATCATCATTAAGCGAACCTGAGCGCCTTAAAATGCGCTTATATGAAATTGGTTTTGTCTTCCAAAGTTTTGGACTAATGCCCCTCCTCACGGCTGCTGAAAATGTCGGCATTCCTTTGAGAATGCGCGGCACAAATCCTATTGAACGCGAACAGGCTGTTGCTGAAGCACTTGAATGGGTTGGCTTGTCGCATCGTGTCAAACATCGCCCTTACGAATTAGCAGGTGGTGAGCAACAACGAGTAGCTATTGCACGTGCGCTTGCATCTAACCCGCGCCTAATCCTTGCGGATGAACCCACAGGGCAATTAGATACGCGCACAGGTCGTCGTATCTTAGATTTATTACGTCGACTGGTGATTGAACGAGAAATTACCGTTGTCATTGTAAGTCACGATCCTCAAGTTATCCAAGAAGCTGATGTTGTGCACGAATTACGGGATGGGCAACTGATGGAAACCCGCATCAAAGATGGTATTGTCTTACCCGATGGTAGCAGTGGAAGTATCCAATTTATGGAAGATGCTCAAACTGCTTATGAAATTCCTCAAGCATCTTCAATAAATTAATGAAAGGGTCTTGATCGGTTTTGTGGTCAAGACCTCCCCATTTATGAATTTTTCATGCATTTTTCCTTAATTCTATTGCAATTATCCTTTCCATCTCATACACTGAAAATTATTAATGTAAAATTTATCATTAAGGGAGATTCTCTGAGATGGTGAGAAATCGGCAAACTAAACCCAAGCGAATTCTTTTAGAAAACTTGAATCAAAATAATAATCATAACGGCGTAGAATTAGCTGATTCGGATGCTGATAGCTTTGGTGTAGAATCTGAAACTCAACAGCCTGAACCTGTTTATGTTCCCCCACAAAAACGACGCACAAGTCCTAAAGTAGCTGAACTGCGTAAACGATTACGCCATAAGCTCCTTTCGACTCCTGATGAATTTGATGATATGTCTGTAAATGTAGCCGAACATCGACAAATTGTTATTGATCGCCTCCGCACTTTATTGCAAAAAGCGCAAATTCAAATCACACGCGAAGAATATCAAGAACTTGAAACCGCTTTAATCTACGATTTGCTAGGATTTGGCGCAATTGAACCACTGGTGCAAGATCGCTCTTACAGCGAAATTATGGTAAATGGGCCTGAAGTCGTATTTGCTGAATATAAAGGTAAAATCAAAGAAACTGATGTAGTCTTTGACGATGAAGACCATTTACAGTGGACAGCTCAACGCATTGTACGCCCCTTACAGCGTACCCTTGATCGCTCGAATCCAATGGTTGACGCTCGTCTTCCAGATGGTAGTCGTGTACATATTGTTATGCCCCCTTCTGCATTGCAAGGCACCACGATCACAATTCGGAAATTCCCAGAAAAACCACTAAGTTGGCAAGACTTAGTACGCTTTGGTTCAATGACTGAAGAAGTGGCGATGTTTTTAAAGGCCTGTGTACAAATACACCTGAATATCGTGGTGTCTGGTGGTACAGGTTCTGGAAAAACAACATTATTGAATGTACTGAGCTCATTCATTCCTGATGGAGAGCGCATTGTTACTATCGAAGACTCTGCCGAACTACAACTGCAACAACGTCATGTCGTTCGATTAGAAACCTGTCCGCCAAAGAAAGGTTCAACAGAGGGGGCATTGACAATTCGCGATCTCGTAAAAGGTGCTTTGCGTATGCGTCCTGATCGAATTGTGGTGGGTGAAATTCGTGATGGTGCTGCGCTTGACATGCTCCAAGCTATGAACACTGGTCACGATGGATCATTAACTACAGTTCATGCCAATAGCCCACGTGATGCCGTAGCACGGCTAGAAACTCTTGTTTTGATGGCAGGTATGGATTTGCCCGTAAAAGTTGTTCGTTCACAAATTGCTTCAGCAATTCATATGTTCGTACAGCAAGCGCGTCTAAAAGACGGCAGTCGCAAGATCGTTCAGATCACTGAACTACAAGGCATGGAAGGTGAATTCGTTACCTTACAAGATATTTTTGTTTATACTCAGCCGGGCGAAAAACCCCTTTCGCCAAGTGCCGAAGGTGGCGGCATTTTAATGCCAACCGGTTTGCGTCCTAAATTTGCTGAACGTTTTGAAAGTGCAGGTATTCGCCTTCCGCGCGATACTTTTGGTACAGCATCAACATTCGGTTCACGCTAGAACGCTGAACTCCCTTTTCAGAGAATCAAAAGAAGGCCGCACAACAAAACCGTGCGGTTTTTTTTAATCTTTAAAGCAAGAGTTTCTGCTAACATAACTCCTGTTAACGATGATCACAAAGCCTATAAAGGATGTTCTTTATTAAATGGATCGATCAGCACTACAATACAAAGCAAAACTCGCATTGCAACGCTTAGGTTCAAGGATTCATCCTGAACTTACTGCACTTTCCAAAGAAGAGCAGGATATATTCCTTAAGCGCCTAGAGCAGCACATGCCAGATATATTAGAGGCGCTGCTACAGCTATATGGCAACGAATATGACTTTTACTACCATCTTGAGCAGGTATTATTAACTGCTGCACAATATTATGCTGCTCGCTCAAAAGATTTGCGCCAGCTCGACAGCGAACGAGAAACAACTCCTCATTGGTTTCAGTCCAATCAAATGATCGGGGGCGTGATCTATGTTGATTTATTTGCTAAAAATTTAGTTGGAGTACGCGAGAAAATCCCCTACTTCAAAGAACTAGGCTTAACATATCTACACTTAATGCCACTTTTTAAGGCTCCTGAAAAGAACAACGATGGCGGGTATGCTGTCAGCAGCTATCGTGAGGTAAATCCAAAACTTGGTACAATGCAAGAATTAGCTGAGCTCGCGCAGGCACTACGTAAAAACAACATCAGTTTAGTGATAGATTTTGTCTACAACCACACTTCTGATGAACATGAATGGGCGCAAAAAGCATTAGATGGCGATCCGTATTATCAAAATTATTATTATATGTTCCCAGATCGCACTCTGCCTGATCAATATGAAGTTCACCTAAGAGAAATCTTTCCAGAACAAGCACCGGGCAGTTTTACCTATCGTCCAGAAATTGATCGGTGGGCATGGACAACGTTCAACACTTTTCAGTGGGATTTGAACTATCGTAACCCTGAAGTTTTCCGCGCAATGTTAGGGGAAATGTTATTCCTTGTAAATAACGGCATAGAAGTTTTACGACTTGATGCGGTTGCATTTACATGGAAAGAGTTAGGCACAAACTGTGAAAATCTTCCCCAAGCTCACACCATTATTCAAGCGTTTGCTGCAATCCTAAAAGTCGTTGCGCCTTCTGTACTTCTTAAATCAGAAGCAATCGTTCATCCTGATGAAGTAGTTCGTTATTTTGGTACAGGAGACAAAGCAGGCAAAGAATGCCAACTTTCATACCATCCATTGTTGATGGTCTTGTTATGGGATGCTTTGGCCACACGCAAAACAAATATGCTGTATTACGCTATGCAACACCGCTATCGCATTCCAGATGATTGTGCTTGGGTGAATTATGTTCGCTGTCATGATGACATTGGCTGGGGATTTGCTGATGAAGATGCAGCTCAATTAGGAATGAATGGATATGATCATCGACAGTTTCTGAATCAATTCTACACAGGAAAGTTTGAGGGCAGTTTTGCGCGCGGCTTACCTTTCAACTACAATCCTAAGACAGGTGATATGCGCATTAGCGGCATGACAGCCTCATTAGCAGGTTTAGAAGCGGCGCTAGAAGCAAATGATCCTGATGAAATAGCAATGGCTATTCAGCGCATTGCACTCATTCACAGCATTATTTTTAGTATTGGCGGAATTCCACTTTTGTATTTAAATGATGAAATCGGCGTTTTGAACGATTATAACTATGAAAATGATCCCGCTAAAGTTGCTGACAATCGCTGGGTGCACCGCCCTGCTGCCGTTTGGACAAAATACGAACGTCGCCATGATCCCAATACTATTGAAGGCCGTGTTTTCGTTAAATTTCGCCAACTCATCCAGCTACGCCAATCATTGGTTGGGCTTAGTGATCAGGATATGAAACTCATCTATGTAGATAACCCGCATGTTTTCGCTTATATACGTGGGTTTGGAAAAGCCGAACGTGTACTTGTTCTCGCCAATTTTTCCGAGCATTCACAAACCATTGATGCGCACCTACTTACAGCATATGGAATGCGCCTTGATGTGATCGATTGTATTAGTGAACAGCCCCCTAGCGTTGATGGCGAATCTATTCATCTTGCGCCCTATCAATACATGTGGATTATTAAACAAAATGTTGGAGACTAATCATGCGTAAATTATTGCTTTTTGCTGTAACTTTAGGGCTGCTCTTTAGTAGTTTATATCTTCCCCAAGCGGCCCCTCCGTCAACTCAAGCGCAAGAGGATACTAGCACTTGCCGCTTTAACCTAAAGATTACTCAATTCCGCGTGCTAAAAGATATGGGCGATGGTCTATTTGACGGGCAAATGGAAGTTAAAGTTATCATCTCTGTAAGCAATGGTCAACTTGTAGTTGATCGTTATATTCCCACTGATGGGAGCATCAAACTCGATAAAGATGAAGTGCAAACTTTAGAGAATATCATTTTTAGTCTACCTGCTGCTGATGTCATGACAATTGAAGTCCTAGCAATTGAGGTGGACGACCTGCCAACAATTTTTGGCGTTGGCATTGATGATGCATTTATAGGTCTGGGAAATGCCATTCGCGCATTAGGCACAGTGGGTGAGACTATTGATGGTGTTATTGATTCTGCGGTGGGCTCACTCAGAAACAGCATTGCAGGCGACGACACAATTACGGATGACACTTTATATCTTTATGCAGATGACTGGTGGAATGCTGGCGAAACGCAGGTTCATGTCTCAGCTGATGGTAATTTTGAGTATACTTATTTTGTCACCATTTACGGATGTAGTACAACACGAGGTGCATAATATGGACAATCCAAAACTTCTTGTGAGCACAGATTGGCTAGCAAAACATTTAAATGATGAAAATTTGAGGATTGTTGATATTCGGGGCCATGTCTTACCTGCTACAGAACCTCCACCACATTATTTTAATCATGCCGATGATTACGCCCAAAGTCATATCCCCAACGCAATATTTATAGATTGGGTTCACGAAATCACTGATCCTAATGATCCGCGTCATGCACGTATTGCATCACCTGAGCGCTTCACGGGTGTAATGCGTCGCTTGGGCTTAAACTCAACAACACAAGTTGTCGCCTATGATGATGCCAACGGCATGTTTGCAGCGCGTTTATGGTGGGCTCTGAATTACTATGGACATCATCAAGTCGCCGTTTTAGATGGAGGATGGCAAAAGTGGATCGCTGAAAAGCGGCCAACCACAAATATCATCCCACAAATCACACCTACAGATATTCAAGCCGTGCCAGATGCGAGATGGATTTATGATGATGAGCAAGTGTTGGCAGCATTAAATACTGATACTGTACTCTTAGATGTACGTTCAGAAGCTGAATTTTTAGGACAAGCATCACGCGCCGCGCGTGCAGGGCATATTCCGAACGCAATCAATTTACCGCGCTCAGAGCTCATCGATGCCAATGGTATGATGCTATCTCCCGAATTATTGAGGCAAAAATTGCATCAATTAGGTTTAACTAACTCTGATCAAAAAATTGTCACCTATTGCAACAGTGGGGTGTCAGCCAGTTATGGCCTCTTGGCGCTAAAAATCGCGGGATATGAGAATTCTGCGCTATTCGATGGCTCTTGGAAAGCATGGGGAAATGATTTCACTAAGCCTATTGCTTAAATTGTGCAAAATAGATAAATCAACAGGCCTTGATATAATCTTTCAATAAACAAAGTCTCCTTAACCCAAATATGAAATAATTTAAATCAAAACTACAATCCTGCAAAATAATTCAAATCAGCACTATTGTTTGCGGGGATTTTACTTTGAATTTGTAAGACTTGTACAATTTATACAGTGGCAAAAAGGAGGAAGTATGAGGTATTATATCCGTTATGTTGTTGCAAACGCCATGCAACAACACAAAGGAACCGCGCAACGCCTATCATAATATCATAAGTTCGCCAAATTTATGACGTTCGCAGTTCCCCGAAAGACAAGGACAGATACTATACCATTAAATTTGAAACTTGACCAGAGTGAGTTTTGAAAAAATTTCAATCTCACAAGCTGATGATGTTATTTAACATTTTCTGGTGCGGATTTCGCGCTATTGTTTAATTTTTTATACATAAATTTTCAAGGAGATTTTTCAATGTCATTGGACTGTAAGACCCCTGCTGATGTGATGTCTGTTATCAAAGAACATGATGTTCAATTTATTGATGTGCGTTTCACGGATGTACCGGGAATGCAACAACACTTCACTGTGCCAGTGGGCAGTTTCGATGAAGACGCATTTGAGGAAGGATTAGGGTTCGATGGGTCATCCGTTCGGGGCTTTCAGCAAATCAATGAAAGCGACATGTTGGTGATCCCTGATCCCACAACGGCTTTTCTCGATCCCTTCACGGCTCATCCCACGCTAGTGCTGATTGCAAATGTGAAAGACCCAGTAAGTGGTGAATGGTATACTCGCGATCCGCGTTATATAGCACAGCGCGCTGAAGCCTATCTGCGCGAAAGCGGCATTGCGGATACAGCATACTTTGGCCCAGAAGCTGAGTTCTTCTTGTTCAGCGATGTTCGTTATAGTCAAGGTGTCAATCATGGTTATTACTATATTGACTCACCAGAAGGTTCCTGGAATACAGGCAAAGAAGAAGGGCCAAACTTAGGTTATAAGCCTCGCCCCAAAGAAGGATATTTTCCTGTTGCCCCCAGCGATAGCTACCACGATGTCCGCAGTGAGATGGTGCTGTTGTTAGAACAAATTGGCATCGAAGTTGAAGCACATCATCATGAAGTCGCTACCGGCGGTCAAGCTGAAATTGACTTCAAATTTGGCACACTTGTTAACACCGCAGATCGCTTGATGGCCTACAAATATATTGTGAAAAATGTTGCTCGCCGTCATGGATTAGCTGCAACATTTATGCCCAAGCCACTCTTTGGCGATAATGGTTCAGGTATGCATGTTCACCAAAGCCTTTGGAAGAACGGCGATACATTATTCTTTGATGCTGAAGGATATGCTGGTTTGAGCCAAACAGCCAAATATTACATCGGTGGTCTGTTAAAACATGCACCAGCGCTGTTGGCACTTACTTCCCCCACAGTGAACTCATACCATCGTTTGGTGCCGGGCTTTGAAGCCCCCGTAAACTTAGTTTACTCACGACGCAATCGTTCAGCAGCAGTGCGTATTCCAATGTATAGCAACAGTCCAAAAGCTAAGCGCATCGAGTTTCGCTGTCCAGACGCTTCCTGCAATCCTTACCTCGCATTTGCCGCTTTGCTCCTTGCTGGTCTAGATGGTATCAAGAATCAAATTGATCCCGGTAAAGGTGTAGATTTTGACTTATACGATCTGTGCCCTGAAGAACTGGCAAAAATTCCTTCTGTACCTGCCACATTAACAGGTGCTCTTGATGCCCTTGAAGCCGACCATGAATTCTTGCTTGCGGGTGACGTGTTCACAACTGACTTCATCGAAAGTTACATTGATTACAAACGTACAGTAGAAGTTGATCCGATCCGTTTGCGCCCACATCCCTATGAGTTCTTCTTGTATTTCGACATTTAGGCTTTACCTCTCTTTGTCGTGTTCGCTTCGGGCCAACCTAAGTTGGCCCCCTACATTAGTGTAGATGTCGCTCCCTAGTTAGATTAAGCATCACAGTTCAACACATAAAACTTCAAGATATTTTTTAGAATTTAGGAGAGTTCAAAATGGATGCCAATACTGAAATCATCGTTTTAAATGTTGGTATATTATGGTTACTCATTTCAACAATATTAGTTTTCCTTATGCAGGGTGGATTCCTCGCACTTGAAGTTGGTTTAAGCGAAAAGAAAAACGTCGTTAATGTTGCTGTCAAAAACCTAACAGATGCCGGTTTATCTATCCTCCTATATTGGGCAATTGGTTTTGGTCTCATGTATGGTGCAACTGAAAGCGGTATCATCGGTACGGACAACTTCTTACCAGATATTGGTCAAGGAGGCGGAGACCTCGCTATTGCATTCATCTTTCAAGCTGTATTCGCTAGCACCGCAGTCACAATTCTTTCGGGTGCAGTTGCTGGTCGCATGAAATTCTCCAGCTACTTATGGGTTGTTGTGCTGATTTCTGGCTTCATTTATCCCATCTATGGGCACTGGGTATGGAATGGTGGTTGGTTAGCAGAACGCGGATTCATCGACTTTGCAGGATCAACAGTGGTGCACAGCGTTGGGGGTTGGGTTGCCCTAGCAGCATTAATTATTATTGGTGCACGTAAAGGTCGTTTCAATGAAGATGGCAGCGTTAATGATATGCCAGCCTCAGACTTACCTTTAGCCATGTTTGGTGTCGTTATCCTATGGTTTGGTTGGTTTGGCTTTAATGGCGGCAGCCAACTAGCATGGTTCACTGTAACCGATCAAGGCACGCTAGAAGCCAGCTCCGCAGTGCCCGGTATTGTAGCCAACACATTAATTGGTGGCGCTGCAGGTCTTGTTGTTGCACTATTCTTAGGATGGCTCGTCAGCGGGTATCCCACAGCTGGTGCGATTGGAAACGGAACCCTTGCAGGTCTTGTGGCCGTAACTGCCAACTGTCAAGCGATTGATGCATCTAGTGCTGTTATTATCGGCGGTATTGGTGGCGCAATTGCCATTGGTGTTGAGCAGCTACTACTTCGCCTGAAAATTGACGATGTCGTTGGCGCTATTCCCGTCCACCTAGCAGCTGGTATCTGGGGAACATTGGCATTTGGTATTTTTGCACAAGAGCAATACCTCGCAGCAGATGGTGGTCGTGGTGGTCAAATTATGGTGCAACTACTTGGCATTGGTGCAGCTGCTGTTTGGACATTTGGCGTAACCTTTGTTGCCCTATGGTTACTCAATAAGGTTGCCCCACTACGTGTAAGTGAAGAAGAAGAGGAAATGGGCCTCAATGCAGAACATGGATTGTTGCCTGTCGGTACAACAGCAACAGCTCCATCTGCGGCTGCTCCCGTTGGCGCAATGGATTAAGATATAAAAAAGCGGGAGATCCCCTTTCATCCCATACCATAGGAGCTTGCCGGCCGCCGAAGGTTTTGGGTGAAAGTGATCTCTCGCCACCGATAGCATACCCTATTGGTGGCGAAACCTCACCCACGAGTTTTATTTTCGCTCGTGGGTTGTGGTGTCTAAACAAATGAAAATAGATAAAAGTGCTTCATAATTAAAAGTACCCAATTGTTTTGAACAGAATAAGCTGTTCTTTTTGCATCTCTCAACAACAAAAGATAAGCAGAGAAGCGTTTTTTAACCCAAATAAATATAGTAAGTATCTTTAGGAGAAAGATGTTATGGATGTTCACCAGCAAAACCAATGGCTTCGCACCGATATAAGCGCCCCTTATGGCCAAGAGCACGATGCGTGTGCGCTTATCCTTAGCATTCGTAAGCATGGTGAAAGTACTTATGGAACACTAAAACGCGCCCTCCAAGCACTTGCACGCATGGGACACCGCACCGGTTTTGTCGATGGTGAGGGCGATGGTGCTGGTGTCCAAACAGACATTCCGCGTCAAATTTGGGCACAACGACTCAGTACAGCAGGGCTTCGTTCTTCAATAGCTACAGATACCCGTTTTTGGGTTGGGCATTGCTTTATTCCTCAAGGTGTTGATTATGAGACCTTCAGCCAAGAGTTAAGCATGGCTTTTAACTCAGCTGGCCTGAATTTATTACTAGATGCTCATGGGCGCACTCGTATAGAAGCATTAGGTCGTCAAGGGCGTGCAGCAGCACCGCAATTCATTCAACTAGCGGGTTTTGCCGAACATGCCGATGATTTAAATAAACGATTATTTTCGATTCAAACGCATTTAGAAACAACCTTGCCTATTCATTTTGCTTCGCTAAGTAATTCAACTGTTGTTTATAAAGTACGTGGTTCAGTAGAAGCGTTGCCACGCTTTTATCCAGACCTGCAAGATCGCAACTATTCTACGGCAATGGCCTTGTGTCATGCGCGCTATTCAACGAACACAGCTTCTAGTTTTGAGCGCGTACAACCTTTTGCGCTTTTAGGTCATAATGGTGAAATCAACACCATTCAACGCTTCCGACAGGAAGCTCAACAAATTGGTGCAATTCTTGATCCCAACAATTCAGATTCTCAAGACATTGATCGCACACTACAAACCTTATGTGTCAACTATGGGCTGACCATAGTTGAAGCAATGGAGATGATCTTCCCACCAGTCCCGCATGAAGTCGTTAACATGCCGGATGCTTTGCAAGCAGTTTATACTCGACTACGACAAGCCTTTGGGCCATTTGCGCAAGGGCCAGCGGCAATCGTGGCACGTTATGATGATCTAGCTATTATTAGCGTAGACGCGCTGGGGTTGCGCCCCATGTGGTTTATTGATACTGAAAAGGAATATATCTTTAGCTCTGAACGGGGTGTTGTGCCTTTAGAGACAATGGTTGCAGATGCTCGCCCACTAGCGCCAGGCGAAAAAATGGCAGCGCGGGTTACTCGTGGCCAAAAAGTAGAAATCTTCAACCATGACGATATTCGTCAACATGTCATGAAGCAAGCCTTCCAACGCGAAGTGCCTCAATTTGCTGAACGATATTGGGCTTCTTGGGGCCCCAGAGTACGGGTTGAACCTTCAACAGTGACACCACACTTGATGCCCCCTGCTCCTCGTCAAGAGACTTATCATGATGTTGCAGTGATGGAAGCAGAGCCTTTAACACTACCAGCAACAATGCCCTATCGCGTTGCAGAAACTAAAATTGATTCCACAATTCTTGCTGCCACAGGCTGGAATCGAGAGCATTTACAAGAAATTAATTCGATGGTCGAAAGCGGAAAAGATTTAGTTGGCTCTCTGGGTTATGATGGGCCACTTGCCGCCATTGCCCAACATCGCGTGAACTTGGCCGATTTTTTCAAAGAGACTGTTGCCGTAGTCACCAACCCCGCTATTGATCGTGAGCGTGAATCCGAAGTGTTTTCAACGCGCACCATTCTTGGCGCTCGCCCACAGATTGGCATGGCTCCTCATCCTGATGATATTGTCATTGAACTGGACACACCGCTATTGTCAGGAGGACACGTTGAGCTAGGTGGCCCTGAAGTTGGCCAAAAAATCGCCAACTATCTTGGCACAGCAACTATTGAACAAATTGCAGCAGAATTTGGCGGGCACTACGCGATTTTAACGCTAGGTGTATACCCCGATGAAACAGTCGAGTTAGCTCTAGAGCGTTTGAAAGAACAAGCCATTTCGGCAGTTCATGAAGGCGCGCAATGTATTTTCCTAGATGATGCCGAAACTATGGAATTTGGGCTTAATTGGCTTGATCCGCATTTGGCTACTGCTGTCGTCAACAAAGCACTTGCGCGGGCAGACCATCAGATGAATCTACGGCGACGTGTTGCACTAGTCGTGCGTAGCGCAGCCATACGTTCTTTGCATGATGTTGCTCTACTTGTTGGTTTAGGTGCAGACGCTATCAATCCATACGCGATGTTAATTACAGCCATTGGTGCAGACAAACAAAGTTTTGGCGATGTGTCTGCTGATGAACTCATTGAAGCACAAAAACGAGTGCTCAAAAATCTAACTGTTGGTCTAGAAAAAGTCATTTCCACTATTGGCTGCCATGAATTGCGCGGATATGGCAGTGTCTTTAGTTCGATAGGTCTAGCGCCTGAAGTGGCCGCTGTCCTTGAAACCCCCAACTATTTTGGCAGCCCAGATATTGGTCTCACATGGAATCGTCTCAACCAAGAAGCCATAGAACGTGGTGCGGAAATACGGGGCGAAAGCATCGGCAAAATTGCACATGTTGATCGCTTCTATCCCAAATTTTGGAAGAAAGCAGAAGCCGTTGCTGCTGGCGAAATGACTGTTGAAGAATTTATTGAAGTCTATCGTGAGCTTACGGAGAAAATTCCTGTTGCTTTGCGCCATACACTAGATTTCAAAGCTATTCAAGCCAATATCGATCCTGATGCGGTTGATCTCAGCGTTGATATTCATGATCTCCCGCTCATGATCAGCGCGATGTCGTTTGGCTCTCAAGGTGAACTTGCCTATCGTGCCTATGCCGAAGCCGCCGAAAAATTGAATATTGTTTGCATCAATGGCGAAGGTGGCGAGCTCCCCGATATGCTCGGCCGCAATATTCAGAATCGCGGGCAACAAGTCGCTTCTGGACGTTTTGGCGTGAATGCTCAATTCCTTAATTCAGCATATGTTTTAGAGATTAAAGTTGGGCAAGGCGCTAAGCCGGGTGAAGGTGGTATGCTACCAGCATACAAAGTCACCCCACAAGTTGCCGAAGCACGTCGTACCAATCCCTATATTCCGCTCATATCGCCTTCCAATAACCATGATATTTATTCAATTGAAGACCTAGCGCAATTAATTGAAGAGCTGAAAACTGTCAATCCCTATGCCAAAATATCGGTCAAAGTCCCTGTTGTACCCGGTATTGGGCTCATCGCCGTAGGAATTGCCAAAGCAGGCGCAGATGTCATTGATATTACCGGATATGATGGCGCTACTGGAGCGGCGCGTCGTCATGCGTTGCAGTACGTTGGTTTGCCTACAGAAACAGGTGTCCTACAAGCACATCGCGCCCTCATTGAGGCCGGTCTACGTCACCGTGTGGAGCTATGGTGTGATGGGGGCATGAAATCAGGGTCTGATGCTGTTAAGATGATCTTAATGGGCGCTAATCGTGTTGGCTTTGCCACGATGGCAATGGTGGCTGTTGGCTGTACGATCTGTCGTAAATGTCATGAGGGAACATGTCACGTTGGCATTACGACACACATCAAAACTGTAGAAGAAGCCAAAGCCAAAGGTCTCAAGAGTTTCAAACCCCGTGATTATGAACTAGCCGTTCAAGGAATTGTCCGAGTTTTCCAAGCTATTGCTCAAGAAATGCGTCAGATTACAGCACAGCTTGGTGCTACTCGCCTACAAGATTTAGTAGGACGAGCAGATTTATTAGAACAAGTACGTTGCTTAGACCAAATCGATCTCTCCCCTGCTTTAGTGCATATTCCTGACAAACGTCATTATCATACAGACATTCAAGGCGGCCGCCGCCTAACTCGCCCGCGCAACACGCTCACCAAGATGATCACAGATGTGATGATGTCCACTATTGCCGATGATGAGCGTGAGGCAACCTATCAAGATGAAGTTATGGCACATGACCGTGCGCTTGGCTCCCATTTGGCGGGCGAAATTGTGCGTAATCGTGAGATTGCTGATAAGGTTGAGCGTTTTAACTTACGTTTTGGACCATCTTCTATTGCCGGTAATGGCTTAGCAGCATGGATGACAGATAAACTCGACATCTTGATCGAAGGCGGTGCACAAGATGGCGCAGCTAAGAGTGCCAATGGTGGCCGTGTGGCGATCATGAAAGGGTTAAATCATCTTGGTGAACGTATCGACGGAAGCGTAGGCAAGAGTTTTGCCTATGGCGCGCAACGTGGCATTTTGATCGTACAGGGAAATGCTGATTCACGTGCGTGCATTCGTCTATCAGGAGCAGACGTTATTTTTGGCGGAGAAATCACTGCACCCATCGATGAAGAAAACATTGGTACAACAGCAAATCTTAAAGGTTTTGCCTGTGAGTATATGACTTCGGGCCGCGTGCTGATCATGGGCGATCCGGGGCCGTATGCATTTGCAGGAATGACGGGCGGTGTCGTCTATCAATGCCTAACGCCGGACTTTGGCTTTGATGAACGCGCATTGATGCGCCGTTTTGCCAATGGTTCAAGCGTCACAATTCAGCGCATCGATGAAGATGATATTTGCCAAATTCAAGAATTGTTAGGGCACTACATTGCCGCACTAGAAGAAACCGCCCAACCCGAAACAGCAGAGCGTATCCGTAATCTCTGCAAACCCACTACGCTTCAAGAGCGCTTTGTAAAAGTCGTTCCCATTACTCACTAAAGCGATAATGCTTCAATGCGCACGCCGTCTGCGTGGGGCTTAAATGGCAACACGCGGCGGCTTTTTTTTGTGAAAATATCTTCCAACGTTGCCTGCTGTTCAGGAGCAGAGAGGACAATGGCACAATCACCGCCCCCTGCCCCTGAAAGTTTAGCACCATAAGCACCGTGCATCTTGGCAGTGAAGACAATATCCGCTAGAGCTTGTGTATCGACACCAAGCGCATGTAATAAACCATGCTGAATATACATCAGCTCGCCTAATGTTGGCCAGTCTTGTGCTTCTATGGCAGATTTGCCACGCTCAACAACATTGAGCATCGCATGAATAATAGGCTCAATAATAGCAGGGTATTGATGATAACGTGCTTGAACTTGCTTAACCAAGTTCACCGTGCCCGCTTTGGCTTCACTATAAACTAAGAGAAGCGGCAATGCATCAACGGATAACTGAACCACTCGACGCGGCACTCGGTTGACGTAGTAAATAGTGCCCCCAAATATTGCAGTGGCGAGGTCTGCTCCTGAACCTAATGTTTGTACGCGCTGAATTGCCTGAAGCCCCATCTCAAAAAGCGTCATACGATCAAGATTAGAAGAAAATATTTGAGATAACGCATATAAAGTTGCCGCTACGACAGCAGATGAACTCCCCAATCCAAGCTCTGCACCAAAATCACTTTGAGTGCGAACCGAAAAACACCCATGCAATGGCATTTGCTCATGAAATAGGCGAAAACAACTCTCAATAAAGCTGCTTTTGCCTGTATACGTTTCTCGGTTCAGTACTTCTGCCAGAGGAGACTCCCAATGTTCTAAGCCAATATCAGGTGCATGAATTTTTAGTTTGGCTTCTGCTTCAGAGTCATAGGTTAAACGCAATCTAAGCCGAGAGTCTACTGCCGTCAACAAAGCGTGACCATCAAACACAACGGCGTGCTCGCCTAATAAGAATAGTTTTCCCGGCGCTGAAACTGTGACTTGGCGCTTTACCATCCTGCGATCTCCTGTAACTCTTCTGGATCGTGTAATAAGAAGCGACGACCGTCTAAGCCTATAAAGCCTTCTTCTTCCCATTCCCGCAGGACTTTACGAAGATAATCTGTATCTAAACTCAATGCACGGGCAATACGTTCTAGGCTAAAATTGGTGCTGATAAGTCCTGTCCGAAATGTACCATCATCTTTTTCAGCTAGAAACAGTAACAATGAAGCAATACGCGCTGGGGTATTGTGAGCTGCAATCTCACGAACCTGTAAGTTTAGTTTGCGTAGTCGTCGGCTCAATTGAACCAAAATTTCCAGCGCAATTGAGGGATGAGTATCGAGATACTGAAAAAAAATATCACTATCCAAAGCAATGAGGACAGTATCTTCTTTTGCAACTCCACTGGCTAGGCGTGGTTGATGACTAATAGTTGAAAGTTCTCCGATAAGATGGCCGGGCATGACTGTTTCAAGAGTCAAGTGCTCCCCATCATCATAACGACGAATAATCTGCACAGCGCCAGATTCTACTAGATAAATTGTTGTCGCCATGTCATCTTGTTTGAAAAGATAATCGCCCGCAGCCACATGAACCAATCGGCATTGTGCAGCCAACTCTTCCAGAGCTTCAGCAGGAAGACTATTAAACAAATTAAGTTTTTCGAGCTTTTCGCGGGTAACTTTAGCATCCATACTAGAACGATCCTTCACTTTAAGACCCTTTCCTTCTATTATTATGATAAAGCAAGACGAAAGATACACATGAGCAAACCAATCTTCACAATCCCCTCACGAAATGAACGCCATATTTATTGGGCTGTTTTCTATGGCGTAATTATCTTAATATGGCTCTCTACTGAAAGCACTTATATGCCGCTCACTGTACTTTTGGGTGCGGGCTTGGCTTTTGGTGTTTTGATGTTAGCTATCTTATACCGTTTTGGTGGTATATCATTATCTCTGCAACAGTTTTTAATAGGCGCTTCATTATTTGGTGCGCTTGTGGGGGCAATGGCTGTGCCCAGTACTTTTCTTTTAATGTTATTCAAAAATGTACAACATTCTCACTATTATGCGCCTGACTTTCCTAACACCACAATATTAGATTTGTGGCAGCGCCTTCCATTTTGGACAGTTGCAGGAACACTGCTGGGTTTAGGTTGGGCATTATGGATCATAGCCACCTATATTGATAGAGAAGATGAAAATGCATCTATCCCGTCGTGATTTTTTAAAACTCATTGGTGTTTCAATCAGCAGTGCGTGGGTATATGGCATAGGCTTTGATGATATACTTCCCTTATCTATGGGTCGCCTTTTTGCCCCCACACATCTGCGCCAATTTCCTAATGAACACAGTCCGAGTATAAAGTTACTATGGCCAGATAGCACCCACCCCATATTGAATATTGCAGGTGATTGGATACGCATTCAAGAAGGGTACATTCCTAAGACGGCGATTCAACCAATGTTTGCACCAACCGAACCTTCTCCTACGACGATAGAACACCCTATATGGGTAGAAGTTGTTGCGCCTTCTGTTGCGCTACACTCTTATGCAGATGCAGATGCGCCTATTCGATTCAATATTGGACACGGTGGATTGCTATACATCGAACACAGCCTATGCAACGATCATGGTCAATGGTGGCTGCGCTCTACTCAAGGCTGGCTACAAGCAAGCTGCGTTCAAATAATTAATCTACCGCACGGCAAAGCAGACTTTGACATTGAGCTCATCATTTCTCCTCAACAGAACAATATTCATGTTATATATGGCAACCATACTATAGTATTAGAAGCCTGTTTTCCTAAAACCCCTATACAAGGGCAAACATTACAACTTTGCCCACTCAATTCAAAGCATCTATGGGCTATGAAATTGGGCGATAAAACATCGCTTTATGGCACATTTGAACACAATACTTTCAGTAAGTTAAGAACTTCACCAGACCATTGTGTAGAATTATCAGCAGTCGCAGCAAGGTGGCTATATTACCAAGCCTTGCGGGCACAAAATATCAAAATTGAACTATTGACGTAATAACTTATGGCTTTCACCCTATCTATAATCTAAAGCATAGTTATCAACAAGACACGAGGTAAGGCAAACGTGGAAGCAGAAAACCTGAGTATAGGACTAGCATTTTTAGCAGGCTTGGTCTCATTTATCTCACCATGTGTGTTACCGCTTGTCCCTGCGTACATTGGTTATATGGGGGGACGGGCAACAAATGAAGCCTCTAAAAGCGCTCAACAAAAATTCACTACATTTATTCATGGCATATTTTTTGTCTTGGGCTTTACATCATTCTTTGTCGGATTTGGGTTGCTTACATCAGCGGCATCATCATTTTTGAACACCATCGGAGTGGACATTCCTACATTACTCGTCCGACTAGGTGGTGTAGCAGTTATCTTTTTTGGTTTGTACGTCATGCGAGCACTAGACCCAATTTTTAGCGCTCTATTACGCCTTACAGACAAATGGAAAACAGAATTCTTGCCCGCCTTGCTCTTTTCAATTATTGTTGGTGGGTTATTATTCCTATACCTATTTTGGGCTTTTGGGGGTAGCTTTAGCAACAATTTTAGCACTTGGGAATCGCAACGACCCGCCATGTGGGCAGCGGTGTTATGGCTAGTCTTACTAGCATTATTCCGCAAGCCTCTCAATGAAGCGACCAGTTTAGGTGATTTCTGGCATCGCGTCATCGAAACCCTACAAATGGCCCTCACTAGCGATACACGTCGAATGCAAGTGGCTGGGAAAAATAATAGCTACGGCGCATCTTATAGTCTTGGCTTAGTATTTTCTGCAGGTTGGACTCCATGCATAGGCCCTGTTTATGCTGCTGTCTTAGCACTCGCTGCTGATGCCACCACAGGAAGTTCACTCTTCACCGCAGGTATATTACTCACCGCATACTCAATGGGATTAGGCGTTCCGTTCCTGTTAACGGCTCTCGCCTTCAATCAGTCTACAAGTGTGATGAAACGCCTAAAGCGCAACATGCGCAAAGTTGAACTTGTAAGCGGTATGTTATTACTTGTCATTGGTGTGTTGATTATGTCTGGCGGGCTTACGAACTTGAGTGCTAGTTTTGCCAGCGATGGCGCAGTCGCAGACTTCTCGTTCCGCCTAGAGGCTTGCACAGCTGGTGCATATGAAGGCCGTATTGATCTAGAAACCTATCCAACCTGTATAGCAAAAGGTGTAGATAAACTCGAAGACTTATATATAGCTTCCGCTAAAACACAGAGCACCTATACGGGGCCATATGTTTTTCAACCTGCCCCCGCTGATGCAAAAGAGGGACTGCTAGTTGGTGACATAGCGCCCAATTTCACGCTCACAACACTTTCAGGGGAAACAGTATCGCTAGCAGATTATCGTGGACAAGCTGTGTTAATCAATTTCTGGGCAACATGGTGTGGCCCTTGCCGACGCGAAATGCCTGACTTTAATAGCATTTATGCTGCTGAACAAGATCGGGGATTTGTGGTGCTCGCTATCAACCAAGAAGAAAGTGCTGAACAAGCTCAAGCCTTCGCAGAAGAGTTTGAAGTCTCTTTTCCAATATTACTAGATGAAAGTGGAGAAGTTGGACAATTATATCAAGTGCGGGGTTTGCCCACCTCTTACCTCATTGACGGTAATGGCATCATTCGAGCCTTTCATCCCGGCCTTTTGGCTGCTGCTGATTTATACGAAGACTTGGCACAGTTTATCCCCACTACAGAACCTTTTGCCTTCCAAAATCCGCCAGCTGACGCAATCGAAGGACTAGAAATAGGGAATGTAGCACCTAACTTCACACTCACAACACTTTCAGGGGAAACAGTATCGCTAGCAGATTATCGCGGACAGGCTGTATTGATCAATTTTTGGGCAACATGGTGTGGCCCTTGCTTGAGGGAGATGCAAAACTTCAATACGGTTTACTTGAATGAAAAAGAACGCGGTTTCACAATTCTTGCAATTAATTTAGAAGAAAGTGTTGAGCAAGCTCAAGCCTTCGCAGAAGAATGGAATATCGCCTTTCCTATTCTCCTAGACGAACAAGGCGATATTTCACAAGTTTATCAAGTGCGAGGGCTACCCACTAGCTACCTTATCGATGGGCATGGGATTGTGCGAGCTGTTCATGCAGGAATTTTGACTACAAATACGCTTTATGAAGATTTAGCCCAATTTGAGCGCGGCAACAATACAGAAAATAATGTTCAATCCTAAGAAGCACACACGGCTTCAAAATTTAGCGGCTCTAGGAGCAATATTCTCAGTCATAGCTGCTTTCGCTATTCTATGGCTTGCGGGCTTGCCAGATGTGCCACGTTTGGAGCGAGCCCCCGCATTTACTGCACTTACTATCGATGGGCAACGCCTACAAATTACTGAACAGCCTAATCAGCCTGTTGTGCTTAACTTTTGGGCAACATGGTGTGTGCCATGTGTGACAGAGATGCCACGCTTAGAAGCCGCTTATCGTCAATATCATATTCAAGACAACTTACTCATTGTTGGTATTAATGCCGCAGAAGATGAAGACACTGTGCGCGCATGGCTAGCAGAACGTGATATAACATTTCCTATTGTGCTGGATCAGTTTCGCGAGTTAGAACGTGCTTATCAAGTTGGCGGAACGTATCCGACCACAATTTTCATTGACAAAGGTGGTAACATTGTGCGTGTGCATCGTGGCATATTAACAGAAAAAGCCTTAGCACAAAACTTGGCGAGCATCGGAGTAAAAAATTAAAGGCAAATTTGTGTTATGAATCAAGAATCTATACAAGAAAAACTAAATGAACGTTTCCAAAAACAATTTGATCGCAATACAAAGCGCCGCCGTCTTCAATTACGTGTGCTTCAAAATTGGTGGTTGATTGCCGTGTTGATTTTAGGGATTTATGCAGGTCTTCCCATTGCTGCACCAGTGATGATGAAGGCAGGCATTACTCAACCCGCAGAGACCATCTATAATATTTATGGCTTCGCTTGTCATCAATTCGCTTTTCGTTCAGTTTTCTTATTTGGTGAGCAAACATTTTATCCTAGAGAATCCGCACAATCTAACCTTACCTCTTTTGAAGCACGCGCTGCCCAATCTGAGCAATTTCGGGCAGAGTATAGTCGACAAAGCGGCATCCCCCTAGATGAATTAACCCCTGAGCGTTTAACGAACGAACTCACCATTTGGAGTCCTGAATTACAGTTTGCAGCGCGGAACTTTGTGGGCGATGAACAAATGGGCTATAAAATAGCGCTTTGCCAACGTGACATAGCGATATATCTAACGATGGTCATTGCAGGGGCCATATACGGCTTATTTTTGCGCCGTCGTTTGCGTCCTGTTCCCTTATGGTTATATGTTTTGCTAGGGCTGGGGCCGATTGCGCTTGATGGCTTTAGCCAACTTTTAGGTTATCCGCCGTTTGAACTGTGGGAACCAAGAGAGACAACACCATTCTTCCGTATTCTGACTGGGTCATTATTTGGCTTGATGAATGTGTGGTTAGCTTTCCCATATTTGAATGCTTCTATCCAAGAGAGCATCGAAAGTCTTTCGCGGCAACTTGAACAAGCCAAAGCAGAATTCCACGCTATGCTAGAGCGTACCAAAGCCGCCACACAAGAAAGCTAAAATGCGCGAAGCGTGTTCTGAAAATACTAAAACACGCTTCATTATATTTATAACAAGTTATTTCTTAGATAATTAAAAGGCGCTGTAATATCAAAATAAAGCTCCAAAATATCTGCCTCATTATCACTTGTGCGCGGCATGACAGATAACACATCATAAAAAACGCCGTCTTCTTCAACCAACGCTTGCCTCTGCAGACGCAGCCCCATTACACTTAGAAGTGTATATTCTTCAGCCACAGCTACAACTTCCCATGCGCTACCGATTGAGCGCCCATCGCCACTATTAAAAATCGCGCGCAACATTCCTTCAACAAAAGCATGATGCATCGCTGCGAGATCGTGTTGCTCCAATTGAGAATAAACATAATCAAGCAACATGCGAACTTCTAAATCCATTGGGTTTGCTTCTAAAAGGTGTTCGCACATCTGCGCTACCTCTTCAAAGCTCGTGGCACTGTTCGTTTGCCCCATCAACTTATGATAGGAGTAATGTGCAGTAGGCTCGTATATATCGCTTTCAACATAAGCCTGACGCAAAACGACAAAATCCGCCTCTTCAGGATTTTCAAAAGCGGCTTGAGCTAGAGCTAAAAATTCTTCTCGGTTCATTTATTTTCCTCTAAGCTAGATTGATTATACTTTACCGATAACCGCGCCCAAAGCCCCCTGCTTTAGGCATGGGGAGTATGTCAAATACTAGCATATCGGAAAACAGGACAGTTGCCATGCAATTTTTTAATCAATATTCCTATCTTTGGATGGCCCTAGCCTTTTTAGGAATTGGGCTCATAATGTTGTGGCGCTGGAAAGCGAGACCAGCATGGTTACGCGCAACAATAGCCATTGCACTCATTGTTGCTGTAATAGGAGTTAATTTTGCTTTTCGCTATCCAGAGACCAATCTGGAAACAACTCAAGATGTTGAGACCATCCTTCAGAATGGGCAACCCACATTTTTGATGTTCTACTCTAATTATTGAGTAGGCTGTATGGCGAGCTTGCGCACCGTGCGTGCGCTTCAAGAAGATTTAAGTGATGAAAGCATCAACGTTTTGCTGATCGATATTCATAGTGATGTCGGAGCTAAACTTCGCCAAGAATATCGTGTCCGTGTAACCCCAACATATATTATTTTAGACAATGCCAAAACCGAACAGTGGCGTGGCAACACAGTTCCCAGCAAATCAGAGATTTTGCAGCGCGTCCCTTTTGAACCATAACGAACCATAGAAACATTTAAACCATTGATAAAACTCAAAAATCTGCTACGATAGCAATATTTGTAGCAGTTTGACATTTTGTAGAAAATATGTTCTAATCTGTATGTTGCCACACACTCATATTTCATCACATAATACTAAGTACACGAGGGGGTCTCGTGCTATCACAAAAAAGCGAATTTACAGTTAGTGATGCCTATCAATTCAATCGTCGTAACGCCCTACTGTGGATATTATCTCATATTTGGCGTTATCGTCTTTACGCGCTAACAACATTTGTGATGTATGTGCTCACTTATTTCGCATTTTCACAAAGTTCGGTCTTCTTTGGGCGGGCTGTCGAAGCAGTTGTTACTGACGGAGATCGTACCCAACTTCTGAACATTGCGCTGATCATCCTTCTATTACGTGTTGCTGATGGTGCATGTAGTCTGATTGGCGGATTAGCAGGAGAAGTAGTTGCTCAAAACTTTGAAGCTGATGCTCGTCAAGAACTTTATGCCAGCCTACTAGAAAAAAGTCAAACTTTTCATGATCGACAACGTGTGGGCGACATTATGGCACGTGCAACTGAGGATGTTCGACAACTTAACGGGATGATCAGCCCGGGCGTTAACTTCATCTATGAAACCTTTTTGGGCTTTCTCATTCCGATTACACTGATCGGTTTCATAGATTGGCGATTGATGGCCGTCCCGTTGGTGTTTACTTTGGTTTACATTGTCGCAGTTAGAGACTACTTCAAGCGCTTAAGTCCAGCAATTACCAACCAACGCCTTGAATTTGGCTTGATGAACGCCACGCTTGAAGAAAGCATCTCTGGCATAGAAGTGGTTAAAGCGAGTACGACTGAAGATTTTGAACGTCTAAAATTTCGGCGCAGAGCAAAGGCCTTTCGTGATTACTTTGTAAAGCAAGGACAAGTTGAAGCCGCATATATGCCCATCCTGCTATATGCCATCTCAGTTGGTTTTGTCTTTCTACATGGCGTATCACTCTATCTGGGGCAAGAGATTCGTCTGGGCGACTTAATCGCACTCATGGGCGTTTATAATGTGGTCAGCTTTCCGGCTTTTATATCGCTGTTCTCGCTATCATTGCTCCAAAATGGTTATGCTGGTGCAAAACGCATCCTTAACATCATCAAAGCCGAGACTGATCTTGACCAAAACGAAAACGGTATAAGCAAAACAGTTGAAGGTGAAATCA
>RFGP01000158.1 GCA_003697365.1 Chloroflexota bacterium
ATTAAACCAACAAGGATATTTAAATGGCCACACGCCTTTTTCATCTGTATTAGCTTTTATCGCTATAACGTGTGCAGCACTGTTTAATTATCGCTATGTTGCCCTTTCTAATGAGCGCAGTTCTAATGAAGGCAATCAAGTTTTTCATGGCCATGTGGTAAATCATCAATATTCTAAAACGTATCAGTTTGAAGTTGATTTTCAGCAATATGCCACACGTTATTTAACAGCTTCTGTAAAATATTTTTCTTATTTGCGACCATTATATGAATTACAAATTGCGGCGCTTTTTGCCCAAATGAAACCCTATCATTCCATTTTTCGCAGTTGTAATGTCGGGCAAAAAGATAACACATGGTGCCATAGTTGTCCTAAGTGTTTATTTGTATATACAATTCTTTACCCTTTTATGAGTGAGGCTGAATTAGGGCTTGTTTTTAATCATGATCTATTTGCTCGATCCGACTTGTTGCCCATCGCGCGCGAACTAGCAGGATTAGCAGACGTAAAACCTTTTGAATGTGTTGGCACACATGAAGAGAGCCTCATTGCTTTTTACCTTGCTGCTCAAAAATATCGACAACGTGGGCAAAATTTACCTATTATTTTACAAGCCATTTATGATGAAGCCTTGATACATGCTGCTGATCTACCAGCGCGAGCACAGGCATTACTTCATGCATGGAATGAGGAACATGCAGTGCCTGAGCATTTAGAGAAGTATTTGCGCCAAAAACTTAATACAATGGTGGAGCAGATTACATGGGCATAACGGCCTTATCATTAGCAACACGTATTTTGATCTTAGGCGCTGGTCGAGAGGGTATCAGTAATTATCGATTTGTTCGCGCTCGTTATCCCAACTTACCTATAACAATAGCTGATGAATCTTCTGCTGAAAATCTTAATACAGATTTTGTAGCTCAATTGCAAAATGATCTTAATGCCACTCTTATCACCGGGCCAAAGGCATTTGATATTACGCCTCAATTTGACATTGCACTAAAATCACCGGGTATTCCTCCACATCTTGAACCGTTACGTGTTGCCCAAAAAAGAGGTACACGCTTTATTACTAATATGCAATTATTTTTTGAACTTGTCCCTCATAAGCAGACCATAGGCGTTACTGGTACTAAAGGAAAGAGCACTACGACAGCACTCATTCACCACGTACTTAGTCAGCATTTATCCGATGTCCGCTTACTGGGAAATATAGGCTTGCCGCCGCTAACAGTTTTAGAAAGTACCCCAATTACATCCCAAACTTATTTTGTAATAGAGATGTCTTCTTATCAACTTCATGAGTTCCCCTATAGTCCACATATTGCCGTCTTACAGAATATTGTTCCTGAGCATTTAACTTGGCATGGTTCTTTTGAGGCATACGTGGATGCGAAGGCAAATATTACGCGCCATCAATCTAATAATGATTTGTTCCTATACAATTCAGATGGTGAATTTCCAACTAAGATAGCCAATCAAAGCCAAGCACAAAAAATTGGCTTTGGCATCCGAGATGGTCGTTGTGCTCGACAGGAACAGCAATTGGTTTTTGATGATCAAATTTTGTTGTCGATTGATGATGTGCCCTTACGTGGGGAATTCAACTTATACAATGTAATGCCAGCGTTGGTTATTGGGAAGCATTTTGAGATGACTACTGAGCAGATCGCTGCAGCAGTGCGAACATTCCAACCGCTTGCACACCGCTTAGAATACGTCACCACAATAAACGGCGTAGAGTATTATGATGATTCTCTTGCCACTGTTCCTGAAGCTACTGTAGCTGCACTAGAGGGCTTTAGAGGACGTTCTATTGTTTTAATAGCGGGGGGATATGATCGTGGAGTAGATTATACACCACTTGCACGAGGAATTTTAAACGCTAACATACGGTGTTTAATTCTATTTCCAACAACGGGTAACCGCATAGAAACAGCAATACATTCACTTAGCCATACAAAAACACCACCCATATATCATGTTGATAACATGCCTGATGCAGTAAACCTTGCTGCTCGTTTATCGCAAAGCGGAGATGTAGTTTTGATGAGTCCCGCGAGCGCCAGCTTCAATCTTTTTCGCGATTATGCTGACCGTAGCCAACAATATAAGGCCGCCATTGCGGCCTTACAGTAAACGAATCGTTGTATACACTGCGCGCATTTCACTGTTGCCTGTGCCCACTTCTACGTCAAAATACATCCCACCTGCCATGTTTGGTTCGTCCATATCAAGCATTTGATAGGCTTCAATTTGAACACGTACGGGAGCATTGCCCGCAACAAGGGTAAGCTCAGTAAAATCTTCGCTTTTTTGTGGCGAAACGTGTAAGGTGACTTGTGTAGGGTGGATATTGCCGTTTTCTGCACTCATGCGAAAAAATAACTCTGCAGGATAAGTTAATTGTTCAGCACTAGCAGGATTTACGCCTAGTAACCAACGTACAGGTTTATTAGGCGAGACTTGGCGCGGCAAAACTGCTGCTAGAGCAAAGGGAATGGTATTTACTTGCTCATCATCGCTGCCCAGAAGGCTTGCATCGTTCATTAATAGCTCAATAGCTTGTTCGCCTTTTGGCATGATATGGTAAAAACGCGCTTCATCCATACTCATGAAATATCGTGTAACTAAGCGCTTGATCCCTTTACTAAGCGCACGATCAGAAAGATTTGTACCATTTTGTATTTGTTCAATACTTAAGGGTTTGCCACGATGTTGGGAAATATAGCGTAAAATAGTAATCGCGTCTTTGGGTAAAGTAGTGAGTTCATGTTGCAATGTCATTGTTCAGTAAACCTTGTGTGGATTTTGATCAAAATAACCTGAGAACATTGGTATTGTAGACAATGACAGCCACTAAACGCAAATAATCGGTAAAGTTTGAGGATTTTTTTCATGTATGATCCCCTTGATTATCAATTGACAATAGATGATCTACCGACATGGATGCGGCCCCAATATCGTGGGATGGATTGGGCGTTATTATTTGTGTTGATTATCTGGGGAGCGCTCATGTTTCCGCTTGCAACTCGTAGTGGCTTACCGCCAGCCCCTGATGCTGAGATGCAGATGTATCGTATTTTAGAAATACGCGATAGCTTATTAGATGGTACATTTTATCCGCGCTGGGCTACACACCTAAATTATGAATATGGCTCGCCTCTTTTCAATCACCTTGCTCCCTTACCTCATTATGGCGGGGGTCTATATAGCGCCTTGATTGGTGATGATCCTCAAATAGCGGTGAAAGTAGAAATTATTGTTACCACACTCATTATGATCATCAGCTTTTTTAGCTTTTTAAGGCACCGATGGGGAGATTTGGCTGCAATTATAGGAAGTATTACGTTATTGGCTTCTCCCTATTTTTTACTGACACAACCCTATCTACGTACAGACTTGGGGGCGTTATGGAGTTATGCCCTATTTTGCACAACCTTATGGGCCACTGATCGCGTTTTGCAATATGAGCGTGGACGGCATGTGCTCATCTTGGCATTTTCATCGGCTTCTCTCTTAATTGCTGATACAGGACTATCACCTATGCTGTTTGGTGCGCTTGTGGGATGGGCCATAATACAAAGTGTTGCTCATAAAACTTTTTACAGGCGTTTATTTTTAGGCCTTCTGTCAGGTGCATTGTTATCTAGTTTTTATTACATCCCAGCAATTTTTGAAATAGGTGCGGTTCGTTGGACTTCGGTTTTGAGCTATCCAACAGCTTATCGTGTGGATACTTTATTCCAATCTCCGCCACCATTAGATCAACGTGCGTTTAATTATGTGCCAAATCTTTATTTGGGTATAGGAACTTGGTTGCTGGCACTGCTCGGCATTGTTGCGTGGTTTTTTAGCGTATTTATACCTAAATGGCGCACACAAAACACTTCATCTGATCAGTTTGCGATTGCCTTTTTTTTAATAGCGGGGGGAATCGCATTTGTGATGATTTTAGGATACGAAAAACCTCTCTCAATTTGGTCACACAATATCGATCCTATTACACCAATGGATTGGGGCGGGGTGTTACTGATAAGTTTATCAGTGATAGTAACCCAAGTTGTTGTGTTGCTAGAGCGCCAATTTTCAAGTATGTTACGCCTCGCGATTGCTATTAGTATTCTTATAGGTATTCTTGTTGCTTCTTCAGCAACGAGTCTCTACATTCCAAGATTTAATGAAATCAACACACCCGCAAATATTAATCAACATCTCAATGATGAAGCACGTGGCGACGTAATGGGCACTTTTAGAGAAGGGTATTTATTACCTTCAACAGCCCCTCTAGTTCCTGTTCCGCCATCCGAGCTGCCACGTGATGTTCAGAGTCTGCCACCTAATACACGTGTAACTCAGCGTTCATTGACGCATACTTTATACGAAATTCCTAGCGCAGAACCTCAATTGTTTACAATTAAAGATTTTGTGTATTCGGGATGGGAAGTGCGCCTTAACGGGAAAATCATTCAACCACAAAACATCAATGGATTAATCACGCTACAACTAGAGCGCGGACTTAATCGTGTAGAAGTTCGTTTTAGGACGACTAAAGCGCGCCAATGGGGATGGTATATCAGTATTAGCGCTTTAGTTATGCTGTTGTTTTATGCTCTCTATGAGGAACGAGTAAAACGAATTTTGCCACAAAAATTGATATATCCGCCCAATTGGCTCAAACGAAAAAGACAGCAACAGTATTTATCTGCGTTTATAATGGTAATTTTTGCTGGAGCAATTATCTTTCTACGTTTTTCACCAGACCTCATCTCGCGGAAAACAGCATCTGATAGTGTGCCTGCTCATATTAATGCCTTAGACTTGTTGGTGGTTGGCATTCGGCAAAATGGGGTGAGTTTGTTAGGATATGAGCTGGAACGTACGCAATTTGCTCCCGAAGATACCGCACTGTTAACACTTTATTGGCAGGCGAACGGTCAACGGGTTGATCCTTATCAGGTGAAACTTACGCTCATAAAAGATGGTATGCGCGTGAAAAGTGTTCTGTATAAGCATATGTCTATATGGCCAACGCGACGCTGGACAACGGATACCTATACGATAGGAACATTTGAAATTCCTATGCCTTCAGACCCAGCAACTTATTTTCTAATGATTGAACTGGGGTTGCCATTATGCGAACAAAATCAGCTTTTAGCTTGTGAGCAAATGCAGCTTGCTGATGTTTATGATTTGCGTGGCCCAACAGGGCAGCAGATTATACTCCCTCAGCCCATGATCGTATATAATTAAACAAATTTAATAGAGTTATATTTTTCTGAAGAAGGGTTAAACAATGATGGCTGTAGAAAGAAATCCAGAATTATTAGCAGCATGGCGCGCACATTATAAAGGGGATAATAATGATGCTATAGAGCGTTTCAATAAGATTATTGCCTCTCAACCACAGAATACGGATGCCTTAAATGGATTAGGCTTAGCACAAAAAGCTGTTGGTGATCATCTTGGCGCACGGGTAACTTTTCGTAAACTCCTAGATATTCTAGAGCGCAAAATAGAAGAAGACCCAGACAATGAAACCCGTTATCGCATGGAGATGCGTATGATTCAGCAGCAAATAGAGATGTTGGATATTTAAACAATGGTATTAAGCAAGCGCGAACGCTTGGAAAAAACTATCGCTGGCGAGGCAACAGACCGTGCACCAGTGGCACTGTGGCGGCATTGGCCCGGCGATGATCAACGACCTTCTGATCTCGTCATGAGCCTTCAGTGGTTTCAACAACAATGGGACTTTGATTTTATCCATATTGCTCCATCTCCATCTACAACCATTTTAGATTATGGTGCACAAGATGCTTGGCAAGGTGATCTAAAAGGCTATCGCTATGTTACTCAACGCCCAATTACGCGCTCTTTGGATTGGACAGAACTTCCTATCCTTGATCCACAGCGCGGTTATTTGGGACAGTTATTAGAGGTCATGCGCTTGATGGATGAAGCCATTAAAGGGCCAGTGCCACTCGTTATGACGATCTATAGTCCCCTTAGCCAAGCTGTACTATTAGCAGGTGAAACACTACTATTAAAACATCTCCGCCAATCACCAGAGCGCTTAAAAACAGGCCTTAACACACTCATGAGCAATACGCTAAGATTTCTTGATGCGCTACAGACCTCGCGTGTGGCAGGGGTTTGTTATATGATCACTCATGCTGATTTGCAGTTCTTAAGTGTTACAGAATATGAAACTTTTGGACGAGTTTATGATTTGCAAATTTTAGAAACCTTGCCAAGTCAATGGTGGTTGAATATCGTGAATGTGCAGGGCAAGTTCCCGATGATGGAAGTTATTTCAAGTTATCCTTCTCAGGTGTTAGCATGGCCCGCACATTTAACCGACAATTTTGATTTGGCGAGCGCAAAAATAGCGCGGCAAGGTGCATTGTATGGCGGGTTAGATGTTGAGCAAGACCTTCATTATGGCACGCCGCTTAAAGTGCGCGATCAAGCACGGCACGCTTTTGAACTGGTCAATAATCGGCGTTTGATTTTGGGGACAAATAGTCCTCTTTTTGTTACTACGCCACAAGCCAATATTCGGGCTACACGTGAAGCTATAGATATTTCGGAGAAAATGGGATGAGTCATCGTGTAATTGCTGGCATTGCAAAAGGTCGGCGCTTGAAACTAGTTCCCGGTAATACTACCCGCCCCATTATGGATCGTGTAAAAGAATCTTTATTTAATATTCTGAGTGGTGATATACCTGAAAGCCGTTTTCTTGACTTGTTTGCAGGAACAGGGGCTGTCGGCATTGAAGCGCTTAGTCGAGGCGCTGCTTATGTGCGTTTTCTTGATAAGGATAAAACCGCGATTCGTACTATTCAAGACAATCTACGACATACTCATCTTGAAGAAAATGCAGAGGTTATTCAAACGGATTCATTGCGGTACTTACAGCGAAGACGCGCGCCTTCGTTTGATATAGTCTATATTGCACCACCACAGTATCAGGGTATGTGGAAAGAAGCACTTATGTTATTAGATGAAAACCCTGTACATCTAAACCCTGATGCCATTGTCGTTGTTCAAATTCACCCTAAGGAATTTGAAGATGTAACACTACATAATTTAACGGAATTTGATCGACGTAAATACGGTAAAACTTTACTCATTTTCTATGAGTATGTTACACCTGAAGATCGTGCGGCAGAAGCTGAGTCGTAAACGCTTAGTATTCGTTGAGGATTTGCTTTACCCACATAATAGCATCTTCACGATTGTTGATTTCACCTAAGGCTTGGGCTTCTTTCATAGCTTCTAGAAGTTGTCCTATTTTTGGCCCAGCATCAAGACCAAATGTTTCCATAAGCTCATGCCCATTTAGCAGAGGCTTGATGTTAATCATGGTTTCTGGTTCTTTGAAATATACAGCCAATAGTTCACTCAAGTTTTCAAGAAAATGAAGCCAAAAAGATTGTTCAAGTGTTGGGCCATATTTTCCTAGCTGATCAGCGATTGCATGTAGACAAACGTCAACGCCTGTTGCGCCCAAAACACGCCAATAGCGATATTTAGCCCGTGTTGAGATACGTTCTGCTCGCGCAAGTTGCGCAGGACGTAAGTGGTGCAAGACTATTTGTACCAAGCGCTCAGTCTCATCATTACTCAATGCAAGGCGTTGAGCCCATTTTTCCACAATCTCTGCTCCCACAACTTCATGTTGATAGAAATGAAAAACTCCCTTCTCGTCAACTGTTTGCGTGGCGGGTTTGCCAATATCATGAGCAAGTGCGGCAAAAATCAACAACGCGCGATGAGAGCGCCCATTAGGCCATTGAATATTGTTTAGATGCTCGGTAATTTGAGAATGAAGATCATGAATAGCAAATTTGAACATCCCCAAACCAAAATTAGCGACAATGTCATCATTACGCTGAGGGCTAAAGATGCTTAATATATGCCCCATATTTTCAACAACCCCAAGTGTGTGTCGCCACACATCATAAACATGTGGGGGACTCTGCTCTACACCTTTAAGAGCACTGGTTTCAGGTAATATGCTTTCAAGAATGCCCAGCGTTGATAAGATTGTAATGGCTGCATGTGGGCGTGGGCCATCCAATAGTTTGAAGAATTCGTCCCGAATACGTTCTGCTGAAACTTGAGAAAGTTTTGACAAATTGGCACGGATAGCCGCTTTTGTGTCGTCTAGCAATCGTAATTGATGCGATAAACTTAATCGTACTGCGCGTAGCATTCGCAATGGATCATCACTGATGGCATGGGGATTACATAATCGTATAACTTTTTGTTTTAGATCATCTAAGCCATTTGTTGGATCAATGATGAATTCGAGTTGCTGTAGGGGGGTCGCAAGCGCATTAACGGTGAAATCACGATCTAGTAGATCGTCATATAAACTATTTCCGCGAAATTGCGCTACATCTATAGTGAAAGTGGTGCCTTCCCACTCAACTATAGCGCGACCAACCCCGCGTGTTGAATCAAGTGGGTAATAATCCCCTTGCAATGCGTTGGCAATGTGACGAGCAATGGGTTGGCCATCTTTAGGCGAAGCAAGATCAATATCATGTACAGCTGAGCGCCGATAGACATCTCGCACCACGCCACCAACAAGATAAAGTTCTTCATCGGGGAAGATTGCCTGTAATTGTTCGACAATTGAAGGCCAATATAGTGGGCGATCTGATGGCTGTGGTGTTACCACCCCCATGTACCTGTTCCTCCCTTAAATGGGCCAACAATGTCCGATGTAATCCACCCGCCATAAAAGTTACCAGCTTGTGGTTGAACCTGCTCATCATCAACATAGCACGCATCCATTGGTGCCACATAGAAGCTAATATACCCACGTATAGCTTCATAACCTTTGAGAGGAGCTTCATAACTCCATGCCGCATTTTCAGCAATTTTGCCGTTTACCACGATATTCCAATAACTAGCCATGCCTTTGAACTCACAAAGAGTGCGCTTTCCTTTAGAAGGATAAAGGTATGCCATTTGTATATCCTGACATGGAATGTAGTATGAAGGTGGGTGGCTTGTTTCAAGCACGCGCAAGGCATTTACACTGTCGGCAATAGTCTCGCCATTAAAAATAACACGAATACGGCGAGATGTCTGCTCTACCTTTGGGGGTCGTGGATAATCCCAAACGGATTCTTGCCCTAATTGCGGTTTAATGGGTTTAGGTTTTTGAAACATGAAAGAACCTTTATGCTAAGGCTTCTGGCTTTACTACACCAATAAATGGCATATTACGAAAACGTTCATCTAAATCTAAGCCATAGCCAAATACGAATTTGTCTTCAATCTCGAATCCTAGAAAATCGATTGATATATCAACTTCTCGTCGAGAGGGTTTGCTCAGTAATGTACAAATGCGAAGACTTCTTGGATTGCGTGCATGAAGTTGATTGAGTATATAATTGAGCGTGTGCCCGCTGTCAATAATATCTTCAACCAGCAACACATCGCGATCTGTGATACTTTGTGCCAAGTCCATGAGAATACGCACTTGTCCTGTGCTAGCGCGCGCACCTTCACCATAGCTACTTACCGCCATGAAGTCTATTGCATGTGGTACAGTGATGTGGCGCATCAAATCGGTGAGAAAAAGCACACCACCTTTTAAAATACACACCAGCAATAAATTTTGTGATTGTGCATAGTATTCAGAAATAGTTGCGCCAAGTTCAGCGACACGTTGTTGAATTTGAGATTCTGTAATTAGAATCTCCTCTAAGAACTGTGTATAGGGTGCCGGTTGTGTCATAAATCTGTGTCAGTGAATGATGTCTTCGCTAAAGTTTGCGTTAATACCAAAATGCCAATTATGCGATTCACGAGCATAGCGCGTTGAAATTGCTGCCGTCCACTCAACTATCATCTTCACAAGTTCATGAGTAATGTCAATATCGGTTTGTAGCTGTGCTGCTAGCCTTTGAGAGGCTTCTAAGGTCTCACGCAAGAGCAATCGTTCCTCATTGGGGAGTTCAATCGGCAAGTTCGAGCAGATTTCATCAGGTGAAATGCAATGAAAATAGGCAATTTTGTCAGCTGGAACAAGAGATGTGATGTCAATATCGTAATTTTCTCTCATGACATGAATGATGTTGTTCCGCACTTCATGTTGGTGCAATTGCAATGTAGATAATCGCTGTTGCAGATCGTGTGCAATTTTTTCTAGCAAATATAAAGGCGGAGGCGTATAGGTTAGTTGCTCTTCGATGAAGCTAGCCAAAGAAGCTGTACCTCTGTCCGTGAGGCATTGTTCATAGCGCATTAAGGCCTCGTTGCGCAGATGATCAAGCTCTAGTGCTGTTAAGAAGTCGATATTATCCATCGCCGCGTTCAGATTCCTTCTTCTCTAGTTTTTCGGGGCAAAGATGATAGAGATATTCCCACGTATAAATACCGCTGTTATGACCATCATCCCATGTAATTTGTAGGGCATAATTGCCTACAATTTGTGCCTCTTCAACTTTATAAGAGCGTGCTGGCTTCAGAACTAACAAGTTTTCAGGAGCATTCGCCATTCCCATATTATGATGCCCACCCCGACACTCAACACATGGGCAGGCTTCACGCACATGACTTAAGGGATAATGGCATGTTTCGCCTGTTACCCAGCTAATCTCTAAAGTTTCTGCTTGACGATTGATCGTGATATTTGTTGGGCGAATATCGCTCATTGCGAAGTAACGCGCTCCCTAGCTGCATGAATCCAGCTCTCTATTTTTTCGAGAGAAGCAGGTAAATCAGCGAGTTCTTGATATATTTCCATTGCGTTTGCTCGTGCTAAGTCCACAAAGCGAGTAATCCCCATAGCATTGAGTGCACGCGCCGCTTCATCGTCAAGACCACTGATTTCAGTGAGATCATCGTGATGAAGGTGAGCACCATTGGAATAACTCAACGATTCTTCTTCATCTACAAATGCTTCGGGCGGTAGCACAATATTTGACATCACTTTTACCGTATCAAAGGGCATTTTAGGAGAGATGTCTACTTTATGGCGCGCTTGGCTACGTTTGAGCATTTGCTGCACAACGAACCCACTACCAATAACGAATACAACTTTCCAGAATAATTTGAGGCGTTTATCCATGAGCTTTTATCCTCGTTTTGAGCAAGGAAGCATTCTTGTACCCTTCTATGCCCATTATTGGTTTGGCTTCTATTCATAGCTTATTATAATCGCCTAATGGTGGGGTGCAATATCGATTATAGCTAGGCATGATAAACTCGTGGCTTCAGAAGCGTAACCTTATTTTGATATAGCGTTATTCGCATAGAATTTTAAGAGGTACTTTACGAAGCTATTTGTATTTAGTATAATATTTCCCTATCAATGCTAATCCACCATTGAGCTAGGAGCCTATTTATGTCTTTACAAGAACTAGTTGCTGAGGTTTACAGAAATTTTCAGCAGTACTCTCAAGGCTATCAGGTTGTTTTGTTACATCCTGAAAGTCGCTTGCGCTCTATGTTAGTAGCTCATCTACTCAATGAAACGCCAAAACCCATTTATTACTATGCTATTGGTGCTGATGATGTGAGCCTTGTGTCATTTATTGATGGGATTGTTCATGATTTGGCATCCCAGCATCTCACCTTTGGACGCAATGTATATCAAACCCATTGGCGTGACTATGCTAATTTGGATTTAGAATCTGTAGCGAAGGCTTTTGCTGCCGATCTGGACGAAATTAGTAGCGAGCCCTTTATGCTCATTGTTGATGATTTTGATGCCAGTGATGAAGCTGACTTAATACAGGTTTTTTGGGAGCGCGTTATTCGTTATATGCCGCCCCAATGTCAGCTAGTTATCAATGGGCGAACAATGCCGCGTTTGCCATGGGTTTCGCTTATTGCCCGTCATCAAGCAATTATTCTTAAAGACAACGAAGTTGTCACTGAAAACTTCAATCGTGCGCCAAGAACCAGAACTCGTGACGAACTCGATGCTTTTGGGTTAAGTACAGGCGAAGTGACGCTCAATGGCAAATCGATTACAAACTGGGAAGGGCACCTGCCGCGTTTGTTGTTGTTCTATATCCTAGATCGTCCAGTTGCTACGAGAGATGAAATTTGCCGTACATTTTGGCCTGAACTTAATGGCGAGCAAGCAGTAAATGTATTTCATGTTACAAAGCGTCGCTTACATAAAGCGATGAACTATGATGTTTTAGTACACCAAGATGGATACTATCACATAAATACTGATGCCGCTGTCTATTATGATGTAGAACGCTTTACTGAGTTTTTGGTCAAGGGGCGTTTTGCAGCAAACAACGAAGAGGCTTTAGAATATTGGCAATCAGCGGTTAGTGCCTATACGGGTGATTTTCTACAGGGGCATACTGAATATTGGGTTTATGAGCGCCGTGAAGACTTCTTGATGGGATTTGTAGAAGCTACACGTGGCATTGCACATATCCGCCTATCAGAAGGTCGGGAAGAATTGGCGTTAAATTTGCTGCTTAAAGCTGCTCATGAAGTGCCGCACCAAGAGAGCTTGCATCGTGATATTATTGAGTTATATACAAAACTCGGTCGTCGAGGGGAAGCCGCAGCACATTATAAACAGCTTGTAGAGATGCTGAAGCAAGAAGGACGCGAACCCGAACTGGCAACACAAAAATTGTTTGCTGAAATCATGGATTAAAGCAATTTTCCAGACACTCTCTACTCATAACTTAATTGCTCGCTGAAACAAGTAAATTGTTCATTGAGGCTTTCTGTTTGAGTAGAGAGTAGTGTATTGTTAAAAATGGGGAAACCCACTTGACGATACCATAACACCTATGCAATAATGCCTATATAACAACTAGGCGATGTGACCGAGTGGCTAGGTAGCGGTCTGCAAAACCGCTTACACCGGTTCGAATCCGGTCGTCGCCTCACCTAAGAGGAACCCGCCACCTCTGCGGAAGCGGGTTTTTCTTTTGTTTGAGTCAGTTTGCAATTCTTCTAGAGTTATACAATCAAAGGAACATTTACATGGCAAATAAACTACGTGTTATCCCACTTGGCGGTCTTGGCGAGATCGGCAAGAATATGATGGTTTTCGAGTATGGAAATGATGCCATCTTGGTGGATGCAGGATTGATGTTTCCTGAAAACGATATGTTAGGAATCGATCACATTATCCCCGATTGGCGCTATCTAACCGAAAACCGTAATCGCCTTAAAATTCATGCTTTGCTGCTCACTCATGCTCACGAAGATCATGTCGGTGCAATTCCCTATTTCGTAAGAGACTTTTCTAATGTCCCTATCTATGGTACGCCGTTGACTATCGGACTTGTGCAAGGTAAGTTGCGCACAAGTGGCGCAAAAGGTCATCCGACACATGTCTTTGAAGCAGGAGATATTTTGCGTTTTGGGCCTTTTGTTGTTGAGAGTTTTCATGTGACGCATAGTATCCCTGACTGTGTGGGGTTTGCTATCGATACACCTGTTGGCCTTGTTGTCCACTCTGGTGATTATAAGTTCGATCATACCCCTACCGATGGTTGGCCCACAGATTTCGCGCGGATTGCGAGTTATTCGCAAAGAGGGGTCTTGGCGTTGTTTGCAGATAGCACTAATGCAGAAAGGCCGGGTTGGACGAAATCTGAAAGTGTTATTGACCGTGCTTTTGATGAAGTGTTTCATAGCGCAGAAGGACGCATCATTGTTGCTACTTTTGCGTCACTCATTTCACGAATACAGCAAGTTGCGAATGCTGCCTTATACTATGGCCGTAAAATGGCTGTTGCCGGCTATTCGATGAGCCAAAATATAAAAATTGCTCGTCGATTAAAATATTTAGATGTCCCTGATTCATTATTGATCAATATTGACGAGATCAAACGCTATCCTCCTGAAGACATCGTGATTATGGCGACAGGCTCTCAGGGAGAACCTTCAGCAGTATTAGCACGTTTGGCTTATGGCAATCATCGCTCATTAGAGCTAATACCGGGTGATACGATTGTCATGTCTTCACATCCTATTCCGGGTAATGAGGAAACAGTTTATCGTATCACCAATAAGCTGTTGCAAAAAGGCGCTCATGTTATTTATGACCCTAAGGCTGAGGTGCACGTTTCTGGTCACGCCAGCCAAGAGGAAATGAAATTGATGATTAACATGGTGCGTCCCAAGTTCATGATCCCTGTGCACGGCGAGCTGAAACATTTGCACGCTCATGCTGATATTGCGTATGCGCTAGGGATTCCTGAAGAGAACATCGCAGTGGTTGAAAATGGCACTATTTTAGAATTTACCGAAGATACCATGACTATTGGCGAGCGTGTACCCGGTGGGTATGTGTTTATTGATGGCACTGGCATTGGTGACATTGGCCCAGCAGTATTACGCGATCGTGAAGCATTAGGGCGAGACGGTTTTGTGATCATTACTGGAGTAATGGACAAAAAACGTCGTAAGTTTGTTGCACCACCCCAGATTATTTCCAGAGGATTTGTATATTTGGCAAATTCAGGGGCGCTACTTGACTCTGCTGCTGAACTGGCTCAGCAAGTTGGTGAAAGCGTAACAAACGGCAATCTTAACCAACAAGTAGAAGGGGCGATTGCGAAGATGTTATATTCTGAAACACGTCGCCGCCCAATGGTATTTGCACAAATCTTTGAAATATAAATGCACTATGTTGTGATCGGACACCCCTGCCAAGATATTATACCTACGGGGTATGCTTGGGGCGGGGGCGTTATTTATAGCGGATTGACTGCATATCAGTTGGGGGCAACTGTCAGCGTTATTACACGTTGCCAGTTGCATCCCGATCTTGATCCGCGTTTACATTGGCATATCATCCCTGATACAACCACCACGATTTTTGAAAATCGTTATGATCCTCTCAGCGGAGAAAGACAACAATTCATGCACGCGCGTGCAGGTGATATAGATATATCAGAGCTCAGCAAGCGCAAAATATCAGCAGATATTGTTCATCTTGCCCCTGTGGCTAATGAAATTCGCTATGAGGCTATTCCTAGCTTAGATGAAAAAACTTGGTTAGTTGCCACTCCACAGGGGTGGATGCGGCAACTTGGGGATAATCATCGCGTTATACATCAAACGTGGCAAGGGGCGGAGAGATTATTACCTTATTTAAATGCTTTATCTTTGAGCGAAGAAGACGTTCAAGGCGATCTCGAACTTGTTCGATATTATGCAAGTGTGGTGCCCTTTGTGCTATATACAAAGGGCTATAAAGGCGCAGTTTTATTTATGGGAAACGAAACCCTTAGCATAGATGCATTTCCTGCATCAGTCGTTGATCTCACGGGCGCAGGAGATGTCATCGCTGCAGCATTTTTTATTCGCCTCTATGAAACGCATAACCCGCAAGAAGCATTAGAATTTGGTGCTGCAGCTGCTGCTATTGCAATTGAAGGCAGAGGGGCAAGCAATATTCCTACTCGTGAGCAAATTGCACAGCGTCGCCGCTTGCAACAACATTAATTACTTTTGATTTCCTTAGGTTTGCCTTCTTGCCAAAAAGCGAACAAATCTCCGACAGATTCGCCTACGTGATTACGCAAAATTCCTTCTGCAAAGACAGGTGCCACAGTTTCAATATGTAAGTTGGGGAGCGCTTTTGCATGAGGGGCAAGCACTGTATCGGTCGCTACGACGCGCGTAATATACGGCACTTCTCGTATTCTCTGAATGGCATGTCCAACAAAAAGCCCATGTGTACATGCAATGATACATTCTTCTACGCCGTGTTGTTCATGCAAAACCTTCGCCATTTGCACAACCGTTCCACCTGTTGATACTTCGTCGTCCAGAATAATGGCGCGACGGCTGAGCTTTCCACTATTCAATAGTTCATTAATTTCTACTTTAGTGTCACCTAAGCGCACTTTTGTGCCTACTGCCAGCGGGATATTTAGGTGTAAAGCAGCTTGAGATGCTTTCTTGGCATAGCCAACATCCGGAGAAACAAGCGTAGTTTCAGATAAATCTTCTTGCTTAAAGTAGCTAGACATAACTCCTAGACTGGTAAGATGATCCAGTGGGATTCCAAAAAAGCCATGCACTTGATCGGAGTGTAAGCCCATTGTGATGACGCGATCAGCGCCCGCTGTTTCGATCAGATCAGCAACGAGCCGAGCAGTGATACAAATACGGGGAGCATCTTTTTTGTCTGAACGTCCATAGCTAAAATAGGGGATGACAGCAGTAATTCGCCCTGCACCACCTGTTCGTGCGATATTGATCATCATCAATAGTTGGAATAAATGATCTTGTGCTGGTGGTGTTAGTGATTGAATGAGATAGACATCTTTTCCACGTACACTAACACCAAGCTGAAGCCACAGATTATCATTGCTGAAGCGCGTGAAATGTGTGGGTTGTAAAGGGATTTTCAAATATTGGCAAATCGCTTCTGCTAGAGGCTGGTTTGATTCTCCCGCAAAAACGTATAAATCATTTGGCGTATCCATCTTGACCTCATTAATAAAATGCGTCTACTCCCTCGATAATAAATAGGGAGACTTTTAGCCTCCCCATTATCTTACATGTTAATAGGCTGGCCTTCTAGCCCATGTGCGGCTTCTTTAATCACTTCACTTAAGGTGGGGTGCGGATAAACCGTACGGCTCAATTCTTCTGGGGTCAACTCAGCGTTGTGTGCTAATGTCAGTCCATAAAGCAACTCGGTCACATCTGGGCCAATCATGTGCGCGCCCAAAATTTCACCATATTTCGCATCTGAAATGAGCTTCACAAAGCCCGTATAATCGCCTAAGCCGTGCGCCTTTCCGTTTGCTTGGAAAGGGAATTTAGATACATGAATTTCATAACCAGCTTCTCGTGCTTGCTCTTCTGTATAGCCAAAACTGGCAACTTGTGGCTGGCAATATGTCGCGCGAGGCATCATGCGATAATCGAGCGTAATTGTCTCTGCACCAGCAATATTTTCAGCGGCGATAACACCCATCGCTTCAGCTACATGTGCCAACATAAGTTTTCCAGTAACATCGCCAATGGCCCACACACCATCAATATTGGTTGCCATTCGCTCATCGATAACAATGCCTTTACGCTCATCGACATTGAGCCCGACGATGTTTTCCAAACCATACCCCTTTAGACGTGGACGAAAGCCTATGGCTTGCATCACTTCATCTGCTTCTAGGGTCTCTTGTTTACCATCCGCAGTGGTCACGGTTACCTGTACTTTATTTTTGAGCTCTTTAACGCTTTCCACACGAGTATTTGTCATGACTGTGATACCCATGCGTTTATAAGTTTTTTCAAGCTCTTGTGATACCTCTGCATCTTCATTAGGCAACATGCGTGGCATGAACTCAACCATTGTGACCTTTACGCCATAATTGTGCATAATATAGGCGAATTCTGTGCCAATTGCCCCTGCGCCAACAATGATGATACTGTTTGGTAATGTGTCGCGCTGAATGACTTCAAGATAGGTCGTTACCCGTTCACTCACTTGGGTATTGGGCAACATTGCCACAACGGAGCCTGTAGAAATGATCAAGTTTTTCGTTTTGAGTGTTTCATTGCCGCCACTATTAAGTTCAACGGCAATGGTTGATTTGTCTTGGATTGTTCCCCAACCTTCGTAGGTGTCAATTTTGTTCTTGCGCATTAAAAACTGTACGCCTTTAACGCGCCCATCGGCCACTTTACGACTGCGCTTATATGCGACAGCATAATCAGCTTTTACTTCGCCATCATAAATAAATCCAAATTCTTTAGCACGATCACGAACAATGTGGGCTAATTCAGCATTTCTTAAAAGCGCTTTGCTAGGAATACAACCGACGTTTAAGCATACGCCACCCCACCATTGTTTCTCGACAATAGCTGTTTTTAAACCGAGTTGTGCTGCACGAATAGCGGCTGTATAACCGCCGGGACCTGCACCTAATACTACTACATCATATTCTTTCGCCATGAGGGTCTTTTGCTCCTTATGCGAACATCGTCATAAATTCATTAAATTTTTTCTTGCTGGGATGATTATAGCTTGAAAGTTGGCTGAATAGTTAGGGAGTCTTGGTATTGAACTTCAAAATTAAATACTTTTCCAAAGGTTTTTGCAATAACTTGGCTTACTTCTTGCATGGAAGGGGGATTAGGGAGTATTTGAGCCATACTTATAACAGGTTTATCGTCAATCCCACAGGGGATGATACCTTTAAAGTATTGCATGTCTGGATGAACATTTAATGCGAAGCCATGTTGTGTAATACGTTTCACATTCACTTTTACGCCAATAGCAGCGATTTTGTGTAATACTTCATTATAGGAAACCCAAACCCCTGTATAAGGCGGATAGCGCACGCCATGAATATCAAAATATTGAAGTGACTCAATAATCACCTCTTCTAGTTGCCGAATATAGGCTACAACATCTGCCCGAAGAGTTTTAGGATTTGTTTCTAGTTGCAGAATTGGATACCCCACTAATTGGCCGGGACCGTGATAGGTAATGTCCCCTCCGCGATCAACATGAAAAACTGAAACGCCTTTTTGGATGCGCTCAGGTTCACTCATTAATAGATGTTCGAGCTTGCCCGCTGAGCCTAAGGTATAGGTATGAGGATGTTCAAGAAGCAATAATGTATCTAGACATTGGTCTTGTGCGCGTTGCATAGCGAGTATCTTTTGCCATTGCCATGCGGTTTCATAAGCAACGCAACCAGCCCAATGTACGCTACAATAACGCATTTTGAATAACCTATTTGAAAAAGATGCGTAAATTCAAATGTCCGAGCCGTACCATATCACCATCTGACAAACGGAACTGTCGCCCAACAGGTAAGCGCTGATCATTTACATAAGTATAGTTAGTACTTCCTAAGTCTTCGATATATAAGTGGCTTATTTTGCGCTGTAGAAGTGCATGACGGCGCGATACACCCGCTTCAGCAGCCCCGAAACTATCAAGATTGAGATGCGCTATTTCCCCGTTACCACCACCAGTGCGCCCTAAGACCAACTGATCTTGTATTTGAACAGTAATGGGGTCTGGCACATCTTGGATATGTAAGAAGATAATATAATCATCACTTAGGGTATCACTGCCTGCTTTTAGTTCCTCAGATTCATTAAGTGTCGTTGTTCCTACTGCAATAGATTCAATAGCAACACCGCACTTGGCGCAGAACAAGCTGCCCTCATGATTTGGATGACTACAATTATTGCAAACAATCATATTATTCGGCTATTTGCCTTATACCCTTTCTACTCTTCTACTAGTATACTCGTCCATGATAAAAAGAACCCAGCCCCATGCTTGAGGGTGCGGGAGGTTTTCCTTGATGTTCTTCTAGAAAAAACAATAATTCTGCAAAAGCCCTTTCAGCGATCTTATGATTATAATCCTGCTCAGCAAGATGATTGTAAAAAGCGTGTTGCGCCTCTGGATACACAATCACGCGATGACGATTATCGCTTTGTTGGAGCTCTTGTTCTAGACGTTTTGCGTGCATAGAAAGCGGGTCTTGCCCACCAAAAATTGCTAACAATGGACAACGTAACTCATCAAACTTACCAAAAAGCGGTGAAGGGTCACCAGAAAGCGCCACCGCAGCCATAATATCATCATGATCAAGGGCTAGTTGCATGGCAATATCTGCCCCTAAATCCCAACCTAACACCGCCATTTTACGATTGCACTTTGGATGAGTGCGTAAGGCTTCTAGACCGGCATTCACCTTAGACTCTGAACTGTCTTTATAACGTGCTTCGAGGGCATCTGCTTCTAGCTGATTGCTGGCACGATTACCTTCAAAGAGATCGGGAACAATCACATAATATCCTGCTTCGGCTAGGCGATGCGCGGTAGTACGAGCAACCGCTTGTAATCCCCAATCATCATGTAACACAACGATACCCGGAAACGGCCCGCCATGAACAGGATGTGCCCAAAATGCAGGAATATACGTTTGGATGTCGGTCACCACTCGGATAAAACCGCTAATAATGTGATGTTGGAGGTGATGTTCTGGCATCCTTTGCTCCTGCCAAACTAAAAATATGCAATTGGCACTTTTATATATTGTTCATTTTGGCGGATTCTGAAAGGTTACGCAAGCGCAGTTATTCAAATCAAACACGTATACTTACAATAATGGATGGTGCGCCACTTTCCAGAACTTCATTTTCTAATATTGCGCGAGTTTGATCATCAACAAGTAAAGCGAGTGTTTGATAGCCTTGTCGTGCAGCGCGATCACGCACAGCAGATAGCATATGTGGTGATAGCGCACGTTGCGTCCAAAGATAAACATGGGCTTGAGTAGGTGTATAGCGATTTTGCCGAAACAAGCAAATACCAACTTGTCCTGAAAGTTCAAAACGAAAACGTGAGACTTCTGGTTCAACTAACTCAGGGACAGCGTTCCAAAAGCCGGGCCAAATATGCGCCCACTCGTGGCGAGCATTATGCTCACGCCCAAAAGGCATATACCAACCTTTGATCTGTTCAGGAAGATAGCTGTTGAGCTGAGTGGCTTTATATACAATGCGGCCTTCCTTAGCATTTAGCACAACTTCACGACGACTGATCAAAGGTCTGAAGTTATGAGGTTCAAACCAATGACTTGGGTTCACTGTTGTGACTTGCTGAAAGCGCATTACGCTCGCCATTTGCTTAATATAATCAATGAGTGCATTGGCGATAGCTTGAGGGTCTGGTGCATCAGGGTGAACTTGTAAGGTCGTAATATGCAAATGTTGACCATAGGGGGCTGGCTCATAACCTATACTGACTTCAGCTTCACCCATGACATGACCGTCTAGTTCTGCAACGAGCGGAATCTCATCACCATAACGCAGTAGATAAGCCAGCCATACTGCACATGTCTCAACAGACATCCACGGCCCCCCATTGAGATACCGTTCAAACAACGTCAAAGACTCATAAGGGGTGGGGGTGCGTGTGCCATCAGAATTACGGCGCGTAAAAACGCCCCCGCTCACATTGGCACAATGTATATCTGTAATAGCATATGTATCTGCTAAGGTTGCTTGACGTACAAGAATTTCTGGCACAATACTCTCACGCTTAGGTTTGATAATAATTTTTAAGGTTATTGGCGTGTCTATTGTATCAGATAACCGCGCCCAAAGCCCCTTACTTTAGCGATGGGGATGTAGGGCGCTTGCTTATAGTATAATACAACCTAGACGCGCCTCAAAGAAGTGACCTAGTAATTATGATAATAGAGCGACGCAAAACCTACAAATTCAAGCTGTATGAAAACGATGCCAACGTACATCTACACCAGCAAATCGACGTGGCAGGTTTAGTCTGGAATCATGCGCTAGCGCTAGCGCGTCGCTACTATCG
>RFGP01000159.1 GCA_003697365.1 Chloroflexota bacterium
CCTCCTCGTGCTGATTTGTTGGCTGCTTATGTATTGCTGTTTACGGCAGCGGGTTTATTAGCTTCTGGGCTGCGGCATGTACGTATTGTTGGGCGCAACACAATCCATTTGACGCTGGCAATAGGTGTTCCCTTTTTTATTGCATGGGTAGCACTTGTACTAGCAGCGCCGATCATCTCATTTTGGGGAGCAATAGCGGCACTTGTGCTCGCAATTTTTGTTGCTGCTGCTACGTATTGGGGCTGGCAAGATGAAGTAGGCTTTGGGCTTGCTTTTGGGGCAGCACTTGCTGGGCGAGTCAATGTTGCACCATTGGTTGGGGTATTATTACTTGCGTTGTTGATACGAGCCTTACCCCTTCTATTAGACCATCGCATTTATCGCTATGAGCGAAATACGGGTTTAACACGTATTGCCACAGGATTATTTTTAGCAGGTATTGCTACTGTTGTTGCTTTTCGCTTTTTACAACCACACGCATTTTTGGGGCCAAATGTGCTTGGCATTGTGCCAAACAGTATGTGGTTGGGCGATATTCGTGAAGCACAGCGGTTGGTCTCTGGCAAAGCAGAAATTCCACCAAATTGGCAATGGGCTAATCGTACCCCATGGCTATACCCATTACAGAATATCGTGCTTTATGGCTTAGGATGGCCATTAGGTCTCGCTGCTGTTGTGGGAGTTGTGTGGGGTATTGCTCGTATTATTCGTGGCAAAAATAATTGGACACGGCTTGCCTTACCTGTAGCATGGATTAGCGTTTATTTTGGGTGGCTTGGACAAAATTGGGTCACCACAATGCGCTATTTTATGCCCTTATATGGTTTATTGACATTGTTAGCAGCTTGGGCTGTTATTGAGTTGTTCAAGGTATCCTATCGCTATTGGCGTGAAGCACCAAAAGCATTGTCACGTCGTGCTGCGCTTGTTGGTGTCGGCCTTGTTGGTGTGTTGGTTGTTGCACATACAGTATTTTATGGCATTGGTTTCACTAATGTGCTGACAACGCAAATGACGCGCGTAGCTGCCGCTCGTTATGCAATGGAATTTATTCCCGGTGATTTTGGGTTGTATATAGAGGGCGATGATGGGCAAACGCGCATGATCAATGTGGGAACTTTTGCCTATGGAACAGCGCCAAATGTTCAGACATTAGAAGATGGACAGTCTTTAAGACATTCCTTAAATCCTGCTTATAGCGTTAATGTGACCGAAGTCGCTCTTAACCTACTACGTGATAGCAGCAATGATGAAGCTCCTGAGCGGGTACGTGTGTCAGTGTGGTCTGTTGATTCTAGCGGTGCAGAATTATTATTGGGCGCTCAGCTTATTGAAACTGATTTGTCCGATAATTTCTCACCATATGGCAAAACTTATCAAGTAGACTTTGAGCCCCCCGTAGCTCTGTATATCGATCCCCAATTAAGCGTAGGCTCTTATTACGTTGAGATAGAAGTGATTGATGGTGGCCCTATCACATTAGCATCAAATATAAGTGATCCGCTTGCGCCAGAGGCCTCTTCTCATCTCACAGTTTACTATGCTGATCCTACTACAAACGAAATTATAAGTTCAGAAAACATATCCTTTGAACAGCCAGAAGCCTATGATGATGTCGCTTATTTTGCCCCCGGAACAATACACCCCATAAACTTTGAGGCGAACTACACAGGGGTAATTCGACACTTAGTGATTCCGCATGTGAGTGATCCCTTCAATGACATTGATGATGAGACATTACGAGTTACCCTTATTGATGGAGATTATCGTGTTTCAGGTGAAATAAGTGGCAATTTCAATACAGCTGATGATGGTCATTTACTTTTTGGCCCATCAGTTGAGATTCTTTTAGACGAGCCCTTTCGCGTAGAATCAGGAAAATTTTATACTTTAGAGCTGCAACCTCTTGATTATATTGGTATTGCGGGCTCAGCTGTTGCATGGGAAGGCCCTTGGGATGATCCTATGCCGACAGTTGTTTGCCCTGTACCTAATGGGCAGCTGTATCGTGATGATTTGCCATCAGGCTTGTGTACCCTTGATACACCAGCGGTTAATCTCTATTCATTTCACTATATCGGGCTTACGATGATGATGCATTGGGATGATGAGCCTGAGAAGCGCGATATAACGCTAGATATTTTGAATCAGACGGATTATATCATCATCGGTAGTAACCGCTTTTACGATTCTTTTAGTCGTATTCCCTCACGATGGCCCATGAGCAACGCCTATTATGATGCGCTGTTTTCTGGTGAGCTTGGCTTTGAACTTGAAAAGACGTTCACTTCTTATGCGCATTTCGGGCCGTTTGAGTGGCCGGATCAAGTATTGCCATCACAAGATGTTCCTGATTGGCGTAATGAATTTGAAGCCGAAGAGGCCTTTCATGTATACACACACCCAGCAGTTTTCATCTTCCGTAAGACAGAGGCTTATACGCCTGAGTTAGCAGAGCGTATTTTGAATGTCAATCTCAATGCTGCCGAAGATGCATCACCAGCCTTATGGTGGCAGATTGGCTCAGAGGGCACAACGGAAGTTGTAAATCGACTACGATGGGGAGCTTTACCTGCGACAGCAAGCCCAACAGCACTTCAGTTCACCCAAGGTGAGCGTGAAATTCAAGCTCAAGGTGGCACATGGGCAGATATGTTCAATCGTGATGCCCTATATAACCGTCACCAATCCATAGGCGTTATTTTGTGGTGGGGGGTGATGGTATTGATGGGGTGGTTGACATTTCCACTATTGCATTGGATTTTCGCGGGTTTGCCAGATCGTGGTTTTGGATTGTCGAAACTTGTCGGTTGGTTAGTGGTAGCTTGGGTAGCTTGGTTTGGGGCAAGCCTGCGCTACCAAATTTGGACACAAACATGGCTGCTCATTCTGACCGTGACATGGTTTACTCTTAATGCGGTGATCGCGTTTTGGCATCGCCACGCATTGCGACAATTTATATCGCAGCGCTGGAAACATTTATTATTCGTTGAAGGCTTATCACTCGTCTTATTTTTGGCATTTATAGGCGTACGTTTGGGTAACCCTGATTTATGGCATAGTCCTTTTGGTGGGGAAAAACCTATGAACGTCGCCTATTTTAATGCTGTTTTGCGCAGTTCAATATTCCCGCCAATTGATCCTTGGTATGCTGGGGGATATATCAATTATTACTATTGGGGATATGTATTGGTAGGAGCTCCCACTAAGCTATTGGGCGTGATACCATCCTTTGCCTATAACTTGATTTTACCAACTCTCTTCTCTTGGACAGGCATAGGTGCTTTCTCAATTGCTTATAACTTAGTGCAATGGTCAAATGAGCGGCGCAAAGAATCTCACCTAACACCTTCCTTCATAGAAAAATTTGCGCCAAGAGGCAATCCATATCTTGCTGGCATTGCAGCGCTAATGTTGGCAGTTGTGTTGGGTAACTTGGGAACATTGCGGGTTATCAATTCTGCTGTTGCGGCTGCTGGTGGATGGAATGGCGCTGCGGCTTATGAAGAGCAAGCACTTCAGCTTGCCATCAATGATTTTAGAGCCACACAAGGCCGCGAACCTACACCCGAAGAATACGAGGCAATGGCTGAGGAAGTGTCATTGTCTAATTTAGAGGCAACTCAAAAATGGCTAAAGGCGTTATGGGATGGCCTTATGGCGCTTTCTAAAGGTGATGCGGTTTTAAGTGTGCCGCCTCATCGATGGTATTGGGCACCAACGCGGATTATCGCCGAGTTACCAGATGGACGTGGGCATAATGCAATCAACGAGATGCCTTACTTCACCTTTTTGTATGGCGATTTACATGCGCATATGATGGCGATGCCGGTGACCCTGCTTGTTGTTTTAATGCTTTCTGCTGAAATTTTAGGAGCAGGAATGCGCTTGCGTAGTGCACTAGGCAGCTTTGTGGCTCTACTCTTGCTCGGCGGTACAGTTGGCATGTTGCGCGCTATTAATACGTGGGACTGGCCAACCTATATGGTATTAAGTGTCTTTGGGCTTACTTTTGCTGCATGGGTAGGGCAAAGACGTTTGCGCTCTGATGCAGAGCCTTCCCCACTGTATGCACGTTTAAGAGAGTATTTAGATTTTTGGCATCTATTACGTGTATGGTGGCTGGTTGGCTTTGTGTTTGTCGGAATGGCACTATATATCGTATTGAATGTCTATCAGGTGCGTGATTACGAACAGCGTCTTGAAGATGGACAGATACCAGCTTTCTGTACAGAAATTGATCCTGAAGTCAACCTCATCATTCCTGAAGCCTGTGAAGGAAACTTGCGCCCTGAATTTTCATATACACGTATGCTGATGGCTGGCGGGCTTGCTCTAGGCATAGTTGCTTTCTTGTACATTGCAGGGCTAGTACTACTTGGCAATCGCTTTACGCAGGATGCATTAGCTGTGTGGATAGCGCGTTTAATTACGTTTGGCAGTGCTTCACTAGTTGCTGTATGGCCCTATATGGAACGCTTCGCATCTGCTTATGGCAAAATTCTATCTTGGAAATACGATAAGACACCTCTTTGGGCTTATATCAATATTCATGGAGTATTCCTTTTTATTATCTTCAGTTTGCTCGTATGGCAGACGGCACGTTGGTTGCGTCAGCACAAGGTGGCTGATCTGCGCGGTTTCAGTGTGCCTGTTTTGAGTGTATTAGGCATCATTGTGCTGACAATTGTGCTGACACTTTATTTAGGGATATTCGGTGAATATAAAATTTTTGTTATTGCACTGCCGATGCTTATTTGGGTGTTTGTGCTATTTTTGTTGCCCGATCAAAGCCAAATTGAACGTTGGGTTTATGTGCTAATTGGCTTAGCACTGGGGTTAACAATGGCAGTTGAAGTCGTGGTGTTGCAAGGGGATATAGGTCGTCAAAATACGGTTTTCAAGTTTTATATTCAAGTGTGGTTGTTGTTTAGCATTGCTGCTGGTATTGGTTTGTCATGGTTAATGCGCTCAGTCGAACGTTGGACTCCCACATTAGCTGGCTCGTGGCAATTTGCAGTGGCAATTTTGTTAAGTATCGCGCTGCTATATCCTATTACAGCAACACAGGGGCGTTTTGAAGATCGCATGAATGCTGCTGAAACCCCCTTAACTTTAGATGGTATGGAGTATATGCGATATGCACCACATGGCGAAGCCGCTTATCAAAAGGCCGGTGTGTGGTTTAATCTCAGCGGAGATTATTATTTGATTCGTTGGTTACAAGATAACGTAGAAGGAACGCCAACTATTATAGAAGCACAGCATCCTGAACAGTATCGTTGGGCTTCACGTATTTCAATTAACACCGGGTTGCCAACAATCTTGGGGTGGCATTTTCATCAAACCCAACAACGTAATTTGCCGAATTTTGACCGATTGTTAGCAACGCGCTTCAATAATGTGAAAGCATTTTATGAAACGACTGATATTGAGGCTACGTGGGAGCTTATCCAATTTTATGATATTGAATATATTGTTGTGGGGACATTAGAACGCATCCTATACGAGGATGTATTACCCCCAGACCCACTTTCATCAGGTGGAGAAGCCGACACTTTCCGCACGAATTTATCAGCAGGACTTGATAAGTTTGACACAATGGTAGAACTAGGCTTGCTTGAAGTTGTTTATCAGCGCGGGGTCTGTATTCATCCTAATATCCGTAATGTCACAGATTGTCCACCAGAGCGTGTTTCTACTGACTTGATTTATCATGTAGTAGATGGCGCAAATTATGAGCCATCTGCGTTGGTGATGGGAGCGTTAGAGTAAATGAGGAATGGGCAAGTTCTTATGCGCTTCAATTGGGCTCTATGGCTGTTGCCCATTGTTGCCTTTGCTGCGATCATTTTTTCCATGTCAGAGTCTCGCATTGCTACGAATTGGTTGCAGAACGAAGCTGGCTATGTTCTTTCTTGGTGGTTTATTGTAACGCTAGGGGGCATAGCCGTTTTCCCTTTGATCTTTCGCTTGCTATCATCATTAGCAGATCGTGGTTATGGATTGGCCCGCCTAGCAGGTTTATTGCTTATCACCGCTGTCTTCTGGTTATTAACAAGTTTAGGTGTCTTGCAAAATTCACCGAGTGCTATTGCCACTGCTTGGATACTCGTTAGCCTGTTGAGTATTTTGGCTTGGATGTCATGGCCCCAACGTCCTAATTGGGGAGTTTTGCGCGCTTGGTTCAAAGAGCATTGGCCCTATATCCTCATATACGAGATTTTGTTTTTAGTAGCTTTATTTGCATGGGGATATTTACGCGCACATAATCCTGAATTGAACTCAACTGAAAAGCCAATGGAAATGGCTTTCATCAACGGCGTTCGGAATTCAGTTTCTTTTCCTCCCAAAGACCCATGGCTTGCGGGTTACGGTATCAGCTATTATTACATGGGATACGTTATGATTGCAGGATTAGCTGATCTTAGCGCTGTGCCAACAACTATGGCGTTTAATCTCATGACGGTCTTAATTTTTGCACTGGTGACCAGCGGAACACTAAGCATTGGCTATAATCTTGTTCGCTCCATTGATCGACTTGGGCGTTGGCCAGCGGGAAGTCGTTTTGCAGGGATTGGAACGGGGCTTTTTGCAGCAACATTAATTGGACTTTCTGGTCATTTAGGCACAGCACTAGTTGAGTTACCTTATCAAGGTTATGCGGCAAATATTCCTTTGGCTGATAAAATCATCGGTAATGATTATTTTCAATTTTGGGATATTTTGAACCGAACAGGCCCCTTTTATGAGTCAATTATCCGAGATAGTGATGTCTTAGGGTATCGTTTATTGGATACGGGCGAAATTGTGAATACGCCTCCTTCAACACATGTGCGGGCCCCAGATCGTGATGGCGATGGTGTATTAGATTGGTATGATGGCCCACCTGAGGATAATATGGGCTTTAATTGGTGGCAACAAAGCCGTCTAGTGCATGATCGAAACTTGAGCGGGCTTTCTATTCCTTATCAACCAATTGCTGAGTTTCCACAATTTAGCTTTTTATTGGCAGATAACCATCCCCATGTATTGGCATTGCCTTTTACGCTGTTGATGATTGGCTTGGCAATGGCTTTGGCTCTGCGCGATCAACCGCTTGAAAAGTGGGAAGTATTGATTTATGGCATTTTAGTGGGCGGTATGATTTTCTTAAATGCATGGGATGCGATCTATGCACTTATTATTGTTGCGGCGGAATTGCTGCGACGCTTGTTAAAAAATGGGACTGGACACGTCTCTGGTCTAGCGGATTTGTGGCAGGTTTCAACGCTACAAAAACGTGCTGAAAATAACTTGTATATTATTGGCTTAGTGTGGCTTACTCTTTTTGGCATTATTATTTGGCAAGGCATAGTTGATCTTGATATTTTTATGCCAATTGATGTTACGTTCCAAGCCGTTTTTGCCTTGATGGTCGCTGTGCCATTGACTTTGTTGACGAACTGGCTAATGCTCGATACTGATCTGTCTGCTGTTGTTCGTTTTGGTATATCGTTAGGGCTTTGTTTTGTAATATTTTATTATCCATGGTTGGCGAGTTTTTCTAGCCAAGCTAACGGCTTCTATCCAAATGTTATTTTTCCAACTCGCTCCTCACAGTTTTTCTTGCAATTTGGTATTTTTATATTGCCACTGATTCCTTTTATAGTTTGGCAAGCACGACACGCGCGCTCGCGTTTAAGTTGGGCAGGGGTGTTCACTGTTGTTGTTGCTGGGCTTATTTTGTTGTTAAGTGTTCCACTTGTATCAGCTTTTCTCATTGAGCAGACGTGCCCGCTGACAAATGGTCAACCAGAAGTAAGTAATGCGGATACTAACTGGGCGTGTTTAGCGCGTGCGCCTTTGTATGGCGAGATCAGCAACGTTGGGCTCTCTATTGTTAGTGATGTGATAGAACGCCGCACTACTGCACTAGCATCTCAGGTTGTAATGTTGTTGTTGCTTGGTGTTGTTTTGATGCGCCTGTTTCCTGTTGAGCCACGCCGTAGTGATCCTGATCGGCGTATTTTTAACTTTAGTCCAACAACGGGCTTTGCATTATTGTTGATCGGAGCTGGCATTGTAGCCACGCTTATCCCTGATGTAATGTATTTGCGTGATAATTTTAGCCAACGAATGAATACAGTCTTTAAGCTCTATTATCAGGCTTGGACGTTGCTGAGTATTGGCACTGCTTATGCGGTGTATTTTATTTTATCAGGGAAGATAAATCCCCAAAAACAGTTTGCCACAGTTGCGGTGCCATCGTTAGGGCAAACGATAACACGTTCAGCATATGGTGTTATGACGGTTGCTTTATTGGCGATGGGGCTAACATACCCTTACTTTGGCTTGAGGCAGCATTATTTAGGTGATTCAGGACGTTTGAATGTGCGTAATTGCAATAGCTCTCAATGTCCTACAGAATCTGCCGCAACATTAGATGGCGGCAATACTCTAGTTGGGGCATATGCTACCTATGTCAACCGCGCTGGTTTAGATGTGTCTTGGACAATAGGTTCTAACGAATACCAAGTTATGCAATGCCTTCATGAAAAAGAAGGTTATGGCAGCGATGCTGTTTTGCTAGAAGCTGCTGGCGGTGGCTATGATCCGGCTTTAGGACGTTTTAGTATGTATACGGGTATTCCTACTTTATTGGGTTGGGATAATCATGAAGAGCAGTGGCGCGGCGAAAATTTTAGCCCCATTGTATATGGTTCTGGGCGTTTTGGAGATATTCATATCATTTACGAATCGCTTGCCACAGAGTGGGAAGTGCGCGTTAAACCCTTGTTAGAACGCTATGGAATTGACTATATTGTGGTAGGACGTGCGGAGCGCTTAATCTATAGTGATGCGCTGCGAGAGCCTTTGGCGGGTATTGAAAAATTTAGCATTTTATTTGATCCGATCTGCCAAGCCGGTGACACAGCTGTTTATCGGGTAAGCGCAAAGTAAGGGCTAATAATGGATATATCACTCGATGCTATAACTTCTAATCCAAAAACAAATGCGCGTGCTCTGCTGCGAATATCTTTAGAAAGCGCATTGTATATCGCTATATTTACCTTTGGGCTTATTCTGCGTGTGGTACAGTTAGATGCTGTTTCACTTAATGGAGTAGAAGCCCATGAGGCTTTGGCAGCACTACATCGAGTTCAACCTCATATGACTGAAAACCCCGCTATTGCGAATAACCCGTTAATGGCATTGATCAATCAGTTTTTGTTTTTTGTGATTACAGATAACAACTTTACTGCCAGAATAGCAACTGCGATTGTAGGCGCTCTGCTTATTTTAACGCCTTATCTATGGCGTGAGCGCTTAGGGCGTGTTGCGGCCTTAGTGATGTCTCTATTCATTTGTATTTCTCCTGTAGCATTAGTGGCTTCGCGTACAATGGGGGGCGTGATCTGGACGATGTTTTTTGCCATGATCACGGTTTGGGCATTTGACCACGCGCATCAGAAGCAGGACAAGGGCCTAGCTATTTTAGTTTCAGCGTGTGTCGGAATAATGCTCTTTCTTACTGAACCTACAGGAGCATTTACTGTAGTGGGCTTGGTTTTTGGTGCTTTGTTTGCGCTGTGGACTAGGCATGATACTAGAAATACTTGGCTTAGTACCGTTGGACAAGTCACTAGGGCGTGGCCTTGGCGAGATGCGCTTCTTCTGACTTTAGGAATTATCCTTGTTGTTGGTACTGGGCTTTTTGCTTCCCCTAATAGTTTAACTTTTGTCGGCAGCACTTTTTATCGATTGTTGAGTGGGTTTGTGTCACGTCCAGACGATTTACCAGCGGCTTTTGCGCTAGTCGTTGCGCTTCGCTATGACTTGGGGCTCGTGCTCTTTGGGCTATTAGGCATGTATTTTGCACTTGTTGAAGGCGATCAATTTTCACGGTTTTTAGCAGGATGGTTATTTTTTAGTGTCATTGTATCGGTGATCTATCAGAACTCCACCCCTGATGCTGCTTTGTGGATTGTGATTCCTGCTGCAGGTTTGGCTGCTAGATTAACAACTCAGATGTTGCGCGATCCATCGATTGGATATTGGGAGGTTCCAAGATGGGCGATACCTGTTCATGCTTTTATCACAGCATCGTTATTGGTTTCTATCGCGATTAATACAACGCGCATTAGCCATGTGCTTTACCTTGAGGCGCGTCCTTTTGGGTATCATTTCCTTACGAACCCTTTGCATTCTGCTGAAATATCTAGCCTTGATGATAATATCTCTCAAAATGTCTACCAAATTGATACCGCATCAAACGTGACTGTGTCATTTGTGGCACAAATTTGGCGTTATCAAGGTGACATAGAGCCTATTATGCGCGTTGTTGTAGAAGAGCCGCAAGCGAATGGCGAAGTGCAGGAAGTACTGGTTGCTGGCCCATATACTTATGATGAGTTGAAAGATGGCGTTGCGATTAGCCTACGTGGAAGTAACCGCTATCTCATTAAAGTGTCACGCTCTGTTGATCAATCAAATGCTCGTGGTCAATATGCTTTTATTACCCATCCACCAAACGCAATAGAAGGTAATTCTTTGTTTAATTATCGTCTTGATGCTCCTTTCTTTTGGACTTTGGTTCGTTCATTGTCGAATCAGAACTTGCCTCCCTTAACTCTCATGATCACTGTATTTTTATTAATGTTGTTGCTCATTAGCTACTTCTTAGCTGGTAGTATTTGGGGAAGTAGAACCGCTTGGCGTGGTGTAGGGTTTGGTTTCCTCATATATTTCCTGATTTATGGAATGGGGTTAGGGTGGCAAGCGAGCACTGTGTATGCAAATGATCCTCGTGAGCTATGGTATAATGCTGAACCTGCGCCTCAACATTTGAACACTATTATTCAGACGCTTGAAGATATGTCTATTCAGGCGCATGGTATAAGAAATGCAATTGAAATTACTGTTCTAGGGAAAAATGATACACCGCTCGCATGGGCACTGCGTAATTTTCCGAATGCCGTATACGTCAATAGTATAGGGGGCGATACAAATACGGAAGCAGTGATTGTTCCTTATGCACAGCGGAACACAAATTTAAGTGGTGATTATGTTGGCCAAGACTTTGCGCTATCCCAAATGTGGCATTGGTCTACACTGTCATGGGCAGATTTTCCGTCTTGGCTAATGTTACGTGAGACAAGCACTGACCCTATAGATACAGAGCGTGTGATGCTGTGGATTCGTAAAGATGTATACGGAGTTCAAGAAGTTATTCCTACGCAGTCTAATTGATAGGTGTGTATAAAAGGCTATGAGTACTAGAAACGAAGATTTAGAATTACAAAACCTAATTGAACGTAGCTTAAAAGGTGAACAGCAGGCCTGTACCGAGCTTTATGAGCGCTTTGCAACAGATGTTTATCGACTAGCTTATAGCGTGCTATTGCATCGTCAAGATGCAGAAGATGTGGTGCAAGAGGTTTTTGTATATGTGTTTCGCAGCTTGCACAAATATGATCCAAAGCGTGGCTCATTTCGGACTTGGCTATATACAATAACCATTAGTCGTTGCAGAAATGCACGTCGTCGTAAGCTGTTGCCTCAAGTAGCGTTGAGTGAGCTGTTGGCAAATGGGCTAGAACCCGCTAGTAGTGATGAACACAGTAGCCCAGAGCGTAGCAGTATGCGCAGCACGGCGCGTCAGCTTTTGAAAGAAGGTCTACAAACGCTCTCGCCACGTTTAAGAGAGGCCGTAGCTTTGCGCTATGGACAAGGGTTAACCTATCGCGAAATGGCTGAAATTTTGGGGGTACCATCTAAAACAGCAGAATCAAGAGTACGTCTAGCGCATCAAGCCTTAAGAAAAGTTATGGATGAGCAGCAAGTGATCCCATTACTTGAGGAGGCCTTCAATTAACGACATCTACGATACCTTAGTAGCTTATATAGAAGGTACGCTTCCATCACATGAACGTGAAGCGGTATATTGTCGTTTACAAAGTTCGCCACAATGGCGAAAGGCGTACGAAGAGGTTTGTCGCATACATGGCCATTTAGAAGACAAAAATTTGTGGCAAGAAATAAGCGATCCTCAAATACCGCTGGATAAATTATGGACGAATATTATCTCTGACGTGCAAAGACCAACCCCACGTTATCATTATTGGTGGAAAGCAGTTCAATTAATGGCGGTGATAACATGTATATTCAGCACATTAATTATGATCCCGCTGCTTTTGGGGGATGCAACGGTAAATGCACAAAATAACTGGTCACCCAATAATCCCCAAAATACTAATACATACACGGCAACTTCAGAGAATTTATATTTCTCTGAAGTTGTGAAATCTGAGAAAACTCAAGAACCTAGAATCAACACGGTACGTGTAATTGTGATAGAATTCTCTCTTGGTGCTATATCGCATCATGCGACGGCGACAATGTCGCATTGTGATGCGATGCGGTTTGAGAATGAGGTTTCTCAAGCTGCGGCAATGAGTCGTTAATTAAATATTCTTGATAACTGAATCAGGTAAAGTTAAATAGACGAATGGGCACAACAACTAAGACACTTTCATCTTCACCTAATTCTGTCTCATATTCAGAGCAATTATTAGCGCGTGTCTACACCATAAACTGGGAAGTTGTAGCGTGGGGGGCTATATTGCTGTTGGCGCTTTTCACACGCTTTTATGAACTTGGTGAGCGTGTGATGAGCCATGATGAAAGCCTTCATACTCATTATTCTTGGGAACTGTATAGTATGGGGCGCTTTGAACATACTCCCTTAATGCATGGCCCATTGCTTTTTCACATGACAGCGTTCTTTTACTTTTTATTTGGCCCAAGTGATTTTAGCGCGCGCATTTATACTTCCTTACTGGGCGTAGCAGTTGTTATGTTCCCTTATTTGTTTCGGCGGTGGCTAGGGCGCAGCGGAGCAATTATTGCTGCGGTGGGATTGTTAATCTCCCCTATGCTTATGTACTATAGCCGTTACATTCGCCACGATATTCCCTCTATATTCTTTGCCTTAGTGATGATCTATGCCACGATGCAATATATAGATGGAGAAAAAACTCGCCGCCCAATTTGGTTGGCGGTTTTATCTGGTGCGATGTTATTTATGCTCGCATCTAAAGAAGTTGCTTTTATTTATATTGCCATTTTTGGTAGCTACCTTACCTTTTATTGGGTGTTGCGAATGCTACAGGATGGTATGATTTTTTCTCATATTGGTCATGATGTAGATAGTGGCGATGAGTCAGCACTTTTAGTTCGTTATAACCAATCGCCCTTGTGGATGTTGATTGTTGGGCATATTGTCTTGGGGCTTTTTGCTGTTGTCTTGGGATATTTGGGCGGAGAAGCGTTTAATGTATTTTATAGTGCCGATGCGGGGCCTCTTCCCGAAAATATACCACTTCTTATTATCCAACTTGGATCAATAGCCGTTATTTTTGCCTTATTTGAAAGTGTTGGCTTTGTGCGCACGTTTATTGCTGGTGAACCACAAGCTGGCATAGCAGGAATGATCGCTAACAGCCTGAAAAACATGCGCTCAACCATTGCCCTTGTGATGGCTGGCGTGTTTATTGGTGCAGCTTCTGCGGTTTGGGTTGTAAGTGTCATTGATTTTATTGGCCCTGAAAATATGTTTGATCTGGCCATAGAGACACGTATTGATAAAAACGGCGTACAAGAAAGATATATTGCCGACATTGATATTGTTTGGAGTGAATTCTCGCACTTTTTTCAATGGGCCTTTGTGCCGATTATTGTGCTTGTGTTTGTCGTTTTATTTATGGCGATTTTGAAATATACGCCCTTGCCTGATGTTCTAGGCGTTTTGTTGATTGCCTTAATCACCCTCAGTGTTCTTGTTTATGCTGAGCGTCATACGGTGCCTAGCATTTTTGATTTAGAACAACAAGCGGGGGGGCAAGAAGCCGTTGCGATTGATCCAGATGAAGAGGGGGCTGCTAATCCAGACCAAGAACACAAAGACATTATTATTGTCTTGGCTTGGCTTGTGTGCGGTGCTATTACGTTTGCGGTTGTTTTGACGCGCTTCTCAACGCATTGGTGGGATTTTATGAATCGTCAGCCAATATTTGACGTTCTCATCGTAATGGGAACGTTGATCTTTCCTTGGTTGGCAGCTATCCCAGTATTTGCAGCAGGTTATCAGCTTGATCTTGCTCCGCTTCCACCAGATTCTTTACTTGCTTCGATAGTAGCAGTCGTGCCGTTTTTTATGGTGAGTATCGCTGTGGGGTTAGCATGGAATTGGCGCGTTTGGCCAGCTGTTGCAGCGGTTTTTGTAGTTTTGTTTTTGTTGTTTTTCACCACATTTTTCACTAATGGAAATGGTGTAGGAACAGGTTTAATTGGCTCTTTGGGCTACTGGCTTGAGCAGCAAGGCGTACGTCGCGGTAGTCAACCCCAATATTATTATTTGTGGATACAAATGCCGGTCTATGAATTCTTGCCGATGATCTTAGCCAGTGTGGCCGGTTTGTATAGCTTAAATGAACTTTTCGGGGCAAGACGCACGAGCCGTAATGCTGAAATGCGCGCAATTCGTGCACAGCAGACGATAGAGCAACAGGTAGTTACTCATGATGGTGTTCCTGTTATTGAAGGCGCTTCACTTGATCAACTTGATGATGAATTAGGCGAACGTGAAACCGACCTTCGCGTAGAATCCAGTGCTCTTGATGAATCACAACAAACAATAAACGAAAATGGCTATGTTGCCCGTTCTATACCTGTTTGGGCAGAGCCTTATGATCATGAGGTAGAAATGGCACGCCGCCAAAGCATGAGTAACTTGGAGTATTTAGGTGGGGTTCCATTTTTACAGCTTATTGCTTATCAAGCGTTGATCGTCTTAACTGGCCTAACTTTTGCTGGAGAGAAGATGCCATGGCTGACAACGCATATTACTCTTCCACTCATTTTAATAAGTGGGTGGTATTTAGGGCGTTTAGTCGATCATGTTTCGTGGCCTTCTATTAAGCGTAGCGGGTGGGCCTTGTTCCTTGTATTAGTTCCTGTATTTGTTATTGCCCTTGCCGAAACTATCTTGCCTTTTGTTACTGGTCAAGAGCTGCCCTTTCAAGGCAATAATCAACAACGCAATGAAATTAGTGCAACGAGCGAATGGTTGGCAGCGTTTCTTGTCCTAGTAATTACTGGTTATTTTATTTTGTACACCAGTGTTCGGGTGGGGTGGGCAAACGCACGTCGTCTGATAATGCTATCAGTGTCATTAGTGCTTGCTGTTTTGACCTTCCGTGCTGCTTGGTTGTTCACTTTCATTAATTATGATTTGGCTACGGAATTTGGGGTGTATGCTCATGCAGGGCCAGCTGTTAAAGACGTGCTCGAAGATTTGGTTTATATGGCAGAACGTCACCCCGATGGTTATAACATGCATATCGTTTATGATGATAAATCTAGCTGGCCGTTAGTGTGGTATTTACGTGATTTTACGAACAAACACTATATATATGGCGGCGCTAATAATGTGCGAAATCTGGCTAGCGAATTTGATGGGGCCGTTGCTGTTATTGTTGGTTCAGATAAGCGCGCTGAAGTAGCCCGTATTTTGGGGAACGATTACTACGAATTTGATCTCATTCGACTCTGGTGGCCAATGCAAGATTATTTCTTCTTAAATTATGAAGGGGTTCGTCGTGCATTCTTGCCAGATTCTGAAAATCCTGCTGCGAGCTTGTATCGTGATGGGGTGTGGAATATTTGGTGGTCACGTGAGTACGATGTCTATAGCGAGGCAAAATGTGTGAGTGATCGGGTTAACCTACAATGCTACCAAGACTTTGATGATGGTAGCCGCCAATTAGACCAACAATGTGTACAACGTGTTCGCAATGAATGCATTGGTGATACGACTTTTAACATTGAGCGCTGGCCGGTTTCTGATGGGCTCTACTTCTTTGTGCGTAAAGATTTTGCCGCTCAAATTTGGGATGTCGGCTTAGATGGCCGCAGTGTTCAAGAACGTCTGATCCCTGATCCTGAAGATGAGGTACAGCAGATCATCCCAGCTATAGAAGCATTTGGCACTGGTTTCTTAAATTCACCTCGTGATATAGAATTTGGCCCTGATGGCAATTTATATGTGGCAGATGCAGATAATAGTCAAATTGTTGTATTTGATCCGATAACTCGTCAACCAATTCGTTTTATTGGGGTGGGCGAATTAAATCAACCACAAGGAATTGCATTTAGCCCACAAGATGGTTATCTCTATGTCGCTGATACATGGAACTTCCGCGTTGTAATCTATACCTTAGAAGGTGAATTCGTTCATAGCTTTGGACAAGATAGCCGCCAAAATCCTGTTTCAGAATTTGGTTTCTTTGGCCCACGTGAAATAGAAGTTGATTCACAAGGCTTTATCTACGTGTCAGATACTGGAAATCACCGAATTCGCGTTTATAGCCCAGATTGGACTTTTGTTCGTGATATTCAATCAAATGGGCGTGGCCTTGTTGGTGAGCCAGAGCCTGTTGGTATTAAAATTCATCCCGTTTCTGGAGAGTTGTTTATTGCCGAAACATGGAACCAAGTAGTGTCTGTGTTCTCAAGAGATGGCCGTGCTTTAAGAACATGGGATGTGAATATGTGGGCAGGCACACGCCAATCGGGGGTGCGACCTTATCTTGCTATCTCTCCGGATGGGACATTGATTTTAGTATCTGATATGGATGATAGTCACACGAATCATGGGCCACGTATTGTTGCTTATGACTTAAATGGGCAAGCAGTAATTGCGTTTAATGCTCCATTTGCTGATAATGGCATGGGCGGGCCTGCTGCTGTGGAAATTGTGTCTGGTATGGATTTTGATGCAGATGGCAATCTATACGTCGCTGATGCTGCAACGGGGCGCATTGTGATCTTCCCACCCCTTTCAGTGCGAGGAACAGTATTACCGATTCCTGATTTGTCCTATAGTAATAACACATTCTCTTCTGTGGGTGATGATGCCGCAACAGAGGACAGTCTCATTCGGCAAATTGGCTATGCTTATTGGCAAGCTCAGATTGAAGGTAATTATGAGTTGTTCCGTAGTTTGCACTGTTCTGAAGATCAAGCTGTGAATACGATGCTACGTGATCAACAAGTGTTCTTGGATAACACCGCTCAATGGCGACGTGAAGCGAATTTAAGTCGATTAAATGTTCTTGTTGCCCGTGATGGAGATACTGCTACAATTACTTACATGGGAGTATTATCCTTATATGAAGGGGATTCTGAGTTTCCAGTAGATGTGAGCAATGTTTATCCTCCGCTATCGCTGATTAAACGTGATGGACAATGGATTATTTGTCAAAATGCTAACCGTTCCCCCGATATTTTTATGCCGGGCGGAGGATGATAAAAATGTATAGGCATTTTAGACAAATTGCATAATTCTTGATAAAAAAGCATTAGAATTATGCAAAATATGTATTGGATAGGTTGAAATTAAAACCATCACGTTTGTACAATGTGAAATGTAGTTGGGTGTACGTCGTCAAATAAGGAGTCTTATCTATGCCTGTATATGCTTATCATTGCCGTTCTTGTGATAGCGATTTCGACTTTAAGCAAAGTTTTAGTGAAGACCCACTAACTGTTTGCCAAGTATGTGGTGCCGAAGGCCAAGTATTTCGTGTTATTCAACCAGCCGGTGTGGTCTTTAAGGGATCAGGTTTTTACGTAACAGATAATCGCAGCGCCAGCAAACCTAGCCCTGTTAATGGCAAAAAAGATGAGAGCACAAGCACCAATGGCTCATCATCTGCCAAGTCAGAAACGAGTGACAGCAAAACCACGTCCTCTGTTTCATCAGGGGCTGCTGATTAATTCAGCAATCTAACGATTTGTGATCCGAAATTGTAACACCAACCCTATATTGGGCAGTGAAATTAAGTCTCCGTTGTGGATGGCTATGGTCGAGGACGGTGGCAAGGGTTGGTCAATGATCATTATTGTATGTGATTGACTGCAATTCTCTAGTATATAGCTTCCATTCTCATAAGTGATCATTGCGCATTCAGCATCCAAACCTTTGTGTTTATGTAAAGGTAAGGTTGCGTGTGCGCTTTTGCCTATAGTATATATATCGCCATAAAGTTCCCAAATGGTTGATACTTCTTCAGCATAGGGACTTTCTACTACTTCTATGTAGATGAGTGGGCGAGATTCATTACTGCTCCATTGCTTTGCACGTTGCCAACGTAGCGCAAGCCATGCATCTTGCTGACGGCGTGTGATTTGTATTCGTCCTAGTAAAAAGAGAATTATTCCAATCCCTATAATTCCACCTAACCATGTAATGAGCGATACTTCTGATAGAGTCGCTGCTCCCCATACTAACCCCACGAGGATAGCTCCGATTACAACATTGGCTAAATACCTTAGTAATCCCATTTGTGGTGGTTGTAGAGTAATATCTGGAATGTCGGGATATTGTTCTGGAGTTGATGGCGGTGGAGGAGCTAAGTCTTCAATAGATTCATCATTGTATTGAGGGGTTGTTGTTTGGTTTAACTCAACTATCGGTGGAGGTGATATGAGCGTTTTTTGTGGCTTCCCTAGACGTTGTGTAAGAATGTTAAAGGCGTTTGTTTCCGCAAAATTTATGGGCTCCAGCTGATATAAATCATAAGGCATCCAATGTTTTGCCCCTTTGGGAGCATAGGTGGGCAAACACGGTACGACATTTTTTCCGCGATCAGCAAATGAACGCCACCATTGTTCAAAGATTTCTGCTGAATCTCCTAGAGCTGCATCTGTGCTGACAACGGCAAGCATTGCTTTCGCTTCACGCATAGCGGCAATTGTTTTTTTACGTGTTTGAGCATCGATTTCTGGTGGTTCTAAATAAACGCGATACCCAGCTATTTCTAACTGCTCAGCAAGATCGCGCGCCCATGCATAATCTTTTGGTGTGGCAACTATTACAGCATCCATAGCGTAAGAATTGATTATTTCAAAATCGTCTATAACACAGATTCACTAGCAAGGAGTTTAGACCATGTCTCAGTATGAAGTCGGTACAATTCTACCAGACTTAATTGTGAACGATGCTGATAATATGCCAACTTCCCTAAAAACACAAATGGGAGAAAAAGGGTTATTAATCTACGTACTTCGGGGGACTTGGTGCCCATTTTGTGTTGGACAAATTGATCGTGTGCGCCGCCGTTATCCCAAATATCAAGCGCAAGGAGTAAATACAGTTTTCATTGTGCCAGAACCTTATGCGACCGTGAATGGCTTTGCAGTAAGCACACCAAGACCTTTACCTTTTCAGTTATATGCTGATGAGCAATCGACTTTAGCGGATGCTTTGACATATCCTGTTGAAACACCACGCGAACGTCCTATTGGTATTTATCTACTTAACAAAGAACGAAAGATTGTTTGGCGTTTCGTAGGCCATGAGGATGAAAATTTTCCTACACAGCAAGATATTCTTGATGTTATAGCAACTTACCTACCTTAGCGAATACGTTGCCCAATGATGATTGGTGGCACATTTGGCCCGCGTTGCAACAGATTCTTGACTGCGCGGCTTACTGTGCTACCTAATGGGCCTACACGTTGTTTTCTTATAGCTAAGCCTGATGCTTGCAATGCTTGGATCGCTGCGTCTATATCAAAATCTTCTGCTGCTAGCACTAATACATTGCCATTGGGCTTTAGGAGCTTTGCAGCATTTTGGAGCAATAACTGTGTGTTGGTTTCTTCAGAGAGACAAAAACTCACGGTTACAAGATCGAAGCTATGTGGGGCAAGTGGAGGATTGGTTATATCAGCTTGAACTTTCAAATAACGTGAGTGTGGAAAAACATCTAAGCCATAAGGGCCAGTACAAGAACTTACAACAATAGTGACATATCCTGATATATCTAAACCATAACCAACCCATCCCATCCCATCTGATAAATCAACTGCATGTCCCATCGGCCCTATTGGCAAAAGATCAGCTTCGATACGGATTTGTTCTAAAATGCGCCACATTTCACCTACCGCTGCTGCGCGTTTGGCCCAATATGCTTCATCCCATGTTGGGATTGCTGTTTGTGGTAAGCTGCGAAATTCCTCAATAGTAGGAGCGCGCCAGCCTTTCGTTTGGAATTGATCAGTTTGTGCTTGGGTTATACGTTCTAATTCAACCAACTGTTCAGGTGTTGCTAAATGTACAATCTGATTTTTTATAGGATAGCGCATGTTTGTATCTAGATTAATGAGCGTGTGTTCGCCATCACGTTTCAAATGGCCACCATCAAGGGGATCGCGTAATAAAGCAATGAAATCTTGCCCGCGACGCTGTAATTTATCAGTGAGTAATGGTGTACCATTTTCGTTATTCATGATTTGTATCACCTGTTGAGTCTTGGGTTAAAGAACGCAACACTAGCCAACCAACACCAACGAGTACAGCCATAATGATTGGTGAAACTAATAATGCTACTAAGGCTTGTACACTTGTATTCTGCCATCCGATTAAGTCAAGCAAGGCAAAGATAATGCCCGCAATAACAAGTAAACCAACAAAGATCAACATGCCCAAAGTATTGGCGCGCTTAAGGATATTGCTCCAATTTAAAATGGGTTTTGATGTGCCCATATACTCCTCACCATAACTTGAAGATATTTTGTGTTCTTATACTATAAAGGATATGTATATAGGGATAAATACTTTTTCTGGGCTATTTTTCGGATTTGTACAATTTGTTATGAGCAAAAATTCGCTAAAGCCATTAGGATTATAGACGCAACATCCAAATAATTAACGAGGAGTTTGCAAATTATGATTCGTCCTGTTGCAATTGTTGATGTCTCTCCTAAGTTACCGCCTGAACTAGAGCGTCTTTTAGAGCTCGCTTATAACATGCGGTGGTCTTGGGATCATGAGACAGCAGCTTTATTTCGTCGTTTAGACGCTGATTTATGGGTTAAGACAAATTACAATCCTGTATGGATTTTAGGGCTTATTGATCAAGAAAAACTAGATGCTGCCGTAAACGATACTGCTTTCATGGCAAGTTTTCGGCAAGTGTGCGATGCTTATGATGCCTATATGAATGCTACTGACACATGGTATCGCACACATTATGGTGAGTTTGATAAGCCCTATATTGTCTATTTCAGTATGGAATTTGGCTTAGCGACGTGTTTACAGAATTATTCTGGTGGTCTAGGTGTGCTGGCGGGCGATCACATGAAGAGCGCCTCTGATTTGGGCTTACCATTAGTAGGCGTTGGATTGCTCTATCAAGAAGGTTATTTCCAGCAATACCTTAATCAAGATGGTTATCAACAAGAACGTTATCCCATTAATGACTATTCCAATTTGCCAGTGCAGCCAGTTTATAAAGACAATGGCGAACGTTTGGTTATTACTGTTCCCATTGCGGCTGAAACACTTCATGCTTATGTATGGAAGGTTGATATTGGCCGTGTTCAACTTTACTTGTTGGACGCGACACATCCCAATAATCCACCAGAACTGCACAATCTAACAGATCGCTTGTATGGTGGCGATCGGCGAATGCGTATTCGCCAAGAAATTTTACTAGGTATTGGTGGTATTCGCTTGTTACAAGCACTGAATATTGAACCTAAAGTTGTCCATTTGAATGAAGGACACAGTGCATTCAGTGCCCTAGAGCGTATTCGTATGTTTATGAAACAACACCCCGATCTTAGTTTTGAAGAAGCGCGCAATATCTTAGCTTCTACAAGTGTCTATACAATTCATACGCCTGTTCCTGCAGGACTTGAGCGATTTGGCTATGATCTCATTGATGAACACTTCCCATGGCTTTGGAAGGAATTAGGTCTCACACGCGAACAATTCCACGATTTGGGCCGTGAACCAATGGGGGATTATGATCTCTTCTCATTGCCTGTTATGGCACTGAAAATGTCGGCTGCAACAAATGGTGTTAGTCGCTTACATGGTGAAGTGTCACGGAATATGTGGCAATGGATGTTCCCTGAAGTTCCTGAAAACGAGGTGCCTATTGGTCACGTCACGAATGGCATTCATGTACATACGTGGCTTAGTCGTGAAATGGCGAACTTGTTTGATCGTTATCTTGATCCTGCTTGGCGCGTTGAGCCTTCTCTAGATCATATTTGGCACGATGTTGAACGTATTCCTGATCCAGAACTTTGGCGTGTAAAAAGCCAACGGCGGGCACGTTTGGTTGCTTTTGCGCGCGCACGTCTGCGCGCTCAACTTGAAGAACGCGGGGCACCACAATCTGAGGTTGCGCTTGCTGATGAAGTTTTGAACCCTGATGCGCTTACCATAGGTTTTGCGCGTCGTTTTGCAACATACAAGCGTGCAACTTTATTGTTCAGGGACATCGATCGTTTGATTCGGCTCGTGAATGATCCAGAGCGCCCTGTACAATTTATTTTTGCAGGAAAGGCGCACCCTCACGATCAGCCCGGTAAAGCCCTAATTCGTGAAATTGTACATTACAGCAGAATGCCAGAGCTCCGTCATGCTATTGTTTTCCTTGAAAACTATGATATGACGGTGGCACGCTATATGTTACAAGGGGCTGATGTCTGGTTGAACAATCCACGTCGTCCGAAGGAAGCCAGCGGTACGAGCGGCATGAAGGTGATCTACAATGCAGGCTTAAACCTAAGCGTCTTAGATGGTTGGTGGGATGAAGCCTATCATCCAGATTATGGTTGGGCGATTGGAAATGGTGAAGTATACCCTGAAGATCAAGAAGAATTGCAAGACTACATCGAAAGTGAGGCGCTTTATAATCTCTTAGAAGAAGATGTCATCCCGCTATTCTATGAGCGCCGTCGCGACAATATGCCTCATTATTGGATTAGTAAAGTCAAGATGGGAATGAAGGCATTAGCGCCTTTCTTCACGACTCATCGGATGGTTCAAGAATATGCAGAAAAATATTATTTACCTTCACTTGAACGCTATGAACGCTTAATTGCGAAGAATGCAGAAGCTGGTAAGGATTTTGCTAATTGGTTGATTAATATCAAAGCAGTTTGGGATACCATTCAGATTAAGCATGTTCAAGTTTCTAAAGAAAGTCTCACTGTAGGCGAATCACTATTTGTTGAGGCGGTGATTGATTTAGGAAAACTTACTCCTAATGACGTAGCGGTTCAACTGTATAGCGGAAAGCTAGATACTAATGGTCTTTTGATTGATGGTGAAGCTGTTGATATGACAGCTGACAGTCAATCAAATGGTGCTTATACGTTCAAAGGGCAAATTACCTATCTTTCTTCTGGTGAACGAGGCGTTTCTGTTCGCGTGTTGCCAAAGAATCCAAATTTGACTGATCCGCTGCTAACGGGCTTGATCCTTTGGGCATCACCCGATGTAATCACCAACTAGTGCTTTCGTTTGTTTGCTAGTTGCTTTAACACACGTGGGATAAGACTATACTCACGTGTGTTTTCTTTTTGTGTTGTAGCTGAAGTTGCAAAATATTCTGGCATGTATGGAAAAGTTATTTCTGCGGTTAAGGGTAACCATATATGGACTGTTGTACCTTCACCAATAATGCTTTCAATAGCTATTTCTCCATCGTGGGCCTCAATAACGCGCTTTGTAAGATAGAGTCCTTGTCCTGTTCCGGGTTGATGAACAAGTGTGCCATCTAATTTTTGAGGGTGACCTCTAAAGAAGCGCTTAAATACATGTGGCAACTCATCTTTTGCAATACCTAACCCTTGATCACGTAATGTGAAATGAGCTGTTTGTCCATCTTGAACCTCTTCGCTTTGGAGGGTAATAACATTGCCATCAAGACCATATTTAATAGCATTATCAATGAGATTTCCAATTGCCCACTGCAATCGGCGGTGATCACCTAAGATATAGTAATTTTTATCCGGAATATGCACATTTAGGGTTTGATGGGCTGCCTGTGCTATGGGTTTCCACTGTGCGGCTAATTGCCACAA
>RFGP01000160.1 GCA_003697365.1 Chloroflexota bacterium
ATTACTCACCACACTGACTATTAATGTGTTAGAAAGACAAAAAGAGATTGGGGTTATGCGCTCTATTGGCGCTAGCTCCTATACTGTTGCGCTGCACTTCTTAGTTGAGGGGCTATTAGTTGGCTTTTTAGCGTGGATCGTAGCAATTCCTGTCAGTTATTCTGTCGCAATACTACTCAAAAATGCATTTCAACTAGAAACTATCGAATTCAATTATCCCCCCCTAGTACTTGTATTAGGCTTCTTGATTATGCTTGTGATCACGAGCTTGGCTAGTATCATTCCAGCTATCAATGCCGCTCGCAAAACTGTATCAGAGATTTTGCGTTATCAATAACAAAAAACTGGTCTATTTATCCAACTTGTTAAATAGACCAGCAAGACTATTTGTAGAGAACACAAAAATTAAACGCGATCCATGTTTTGAATGAGCGCAGTTGCAAATTCGCTTGTTTTGACTTCTTTAGCCCCTTCCATAAGGCGCGCGAAGTCATAAGTCACAATTTTATCAGCGATGGTGAGTTGATAGGCTTTTGTGATAAGTTCGGCAGCTTCCCACCATTGGATGTGTTCTAACATCATGACACCAGAAAACATCAAAGAACCGGGGTTTACCTTATCCAGATTGGTATACTTAGGTGCTGTGCCATGCGTTGCCTCAAACAAGGCCACTGTATCACCAATGTTTGCGCCGGGAGCGATCCCAACGCCTCCAACCTCAGCAGCCAATGCATCAGAAAGATAGTCGCCGTTTAAGTTCATCGTAGCAATAACATCATGTTCGCTAGGACGTAACAGCATTTTTTGGAACATAATATCCGCGATCACATCCTGAATGAGGATTTTTCCTTCAGGCACAACACCACCATGATTTGCAGCGACTTCATCCCAAGAGATAGTCTGTTCAGGGAATTCTTGAGCGGCAACTTCATAGCCCCATTTACGGAAAGCCCCTTCTGTAAATTTTTGAATATTGCCTTTATGAACAAGTGTAACGCTTTTACGCCCACGTTCAATCGCATATCGAATGGCCATCCGTACAAGCCGCTTTGTAGCAAATTCACTAATGGGCTTAATACCAATGCCTGAATTCTCAAAAAAGCTCGTCACGCCCATTTCTTCTCTTAGGAAACGTTCAACTTTTTTGGCTTCGGGTGATCCTGCTTCAAATTCAATGCCAGCATAAACATCTTCTGTATTTTCACGGAAGATCACCACATCAACTTCAGCAGGGTTTTTCAATGGGCTTGGTACACCTTCAAACCAACGAACGGGGCGTACACAAGCATATAAATCAAGCACTTGCCGAAGCGTAACGTTTAGGCTACGAAACCCGCCGCCCACTGGTGTAGTTAGAGGGCCTTTGATGCCGACTAAAAACTCACGCAAGGCATCAAAAGTTTCTTCTGGCATATAATCGCCATCATAGACACGCGCCGCCTTTTCACCCGCATAAACTTCCATCCAATGAATTTTACGCTTGCCCCCATAGGCTTTTTCAACAGCAGCATCCCAAATACGCTTAGAAGCTGTCATGATGTCATAACCAATGCCATCACCCTCTATAAAAAGCAAAATAGGATTATCGGGCACTTGTAAGCGCCCATCACTACCAACAGTAATTTTTTCTCCCTCAGGTGGGATTTGAATATGCTGATACGTCATTTGAACATGACTCCTCAATAATTCCATAACTCAAAGTTAGCCGCTGCGATTATACCACATGCCAAAACAATACTATCAAAATCTTTCAGGTCAGCATTACTTGTTCATATATATCGCGTGTTAGCTGGGCTGTCTTACGCCATGAAAACTGGGTCGCTTGTCCTAAGCCTGCGTTGATCAGATGCTCTCGCAAATCATCTTGTACCATCACCGCAAGGATAGCAGCCCCCATCGTTCGGGCATCATCAGGATCAACTAAATAGGCAGCATTACCAGCAACTTCAGGAATAGAGGATTGAGTGCCAGCAATCACCGGCGTTCCACAAGCCATTGCTTCTAATACAGGCAGCCCAAAACCTTCATATTTGCTTGGAAAAACAAATGCCTTTGCTAGACGATACAGTGAAGGCTTTTCATGTTCTTCAACTTGCCCCAACCACATCAAATAGCGCTCAATATCTAGTTGGCGACTATATTCATCCAAATCAGGGAAAAGTGGTTGTTCCCACTTTGTTGGACGACGACCCGCTAATACAAGCGGGATAGCTTCTCCTAAACTGGGCCCCGCATAAGTCCATGCTAGCAGCAGGTTATTCACGTTTTTGCGAATGTCATAACTGCCCAAATATAGTACAAACTCATCCGGAAGATTGTACTTTTGGCGAACATGCTCATCATTTTCACGTCCAAGTTTGGGATGATAGCGTTCATCAGCAGCCAATGGGGTAACACTGATGCGCAATGGATCAATTTCAAGACGTTCAGCAATATCTAGCTTACTTGCTTCAGAAAGCGTAATGATATGAGCAGAACCATCGGCAGAAGCCGCAACTAAACTTGTATAGAGTGCTGCTAAAAGACCGCCACGATAAGCAGGCCACACAAGAGGTATTAAGTCTAAGATTGAAGTAACAAGTCGAGCAGGCTTAGTACTCAACGGCGGAGCCCAATAAGGTACATGCGCAATATCAGGTTGTATTTGACGCAATAAAGCAGGATAGCTGCGTTGTTCAAAGCGTAATTTCCCCCAATTTCCCCCTCGCCCAGATGAGCCATAGACCACTTCAACACCATCTGGAATGTCTTCAGGGTTTTTATTGACATGGCTTGGCAAAACCAACGTTATCCGAAGCGTAGAATCAAGTTGTCTTAAAGCCTTCAATAATTGGCGTATATATTGCCCACTACCTGTGTGCGGTTGATTCCAAAACCATCCATTAAATGCAATATGCATTCCCTACTCCACCAAAGTTATATCTGCTGAAAAAATCATCTCACCATTTTCAGAATAATGAAAAATAGCATTTACCAAACGCCCACCGTCAAAGATACCAACATTGAGCTTATATGGCCCTACACTATCCGCAGGTATAGTAATTCTCATCTCTTGAACAAACCAATCGCCCACTTGCCATGTTGTCATCGGCAAAGCATCGCCATCAATAATAGCAATACGGTTTCCATTGGCATCAAAAAGATGAGCGTATGGAACAAAAATCCACCCATAACGTTCTATTGGCAAACTATCCACACGCCAGTAAGTACGCAACTGTACTGTTTTGTTAGGCTGTAATGGTTGCAAAAGATGCCAACCGATAAAACTGACCCCAATATCCGATGGAATATCCGCAGTATGACGTGGGGTAAACTTCTGTTCCGCGCGCCATAACACAAAACGAGTGCCATCATGCATATACAGCGGAATACCTATTGCTTGTCCATGAATAGGTGGCGCAATTGGTTCATTGGGCAAATGAAATGTCATATAAAGCCCACCTTGTGGCGGGATAACCATATGCCGATCAAACTCAAAAGCACGAATAGTTGGAAAAATTTTCCCGGCAAAGGACATCGGGCCCCACACATCCATTGGCGTATAAACAACCATGCCATCTTCATAAGCATCAGCAATGCGCCGCCCTATATTTGTCGAAATACCAACAGTGAAAGTTCCCGGGCTGTGCTCGCCTGAGTTCGCATGACTTTCTTGATAAAAACGCACGCTATTGAGACTATTGATCCATGCCGTCAAAAGAATCACCATAAGCCCCAAACGCAGCCCCAATTTTGAACGAAAAAGCGGCATGATACCCCAAGCGGCTAAGGCATGTCCTGCGGGCACGCTGAATAACACATAAAAAGGATGCACAATTCGCGAAACATAGGTCATGCTTAAAATAGGCAGGCTATACCATAGCAATAAGATCACAGCTGTATCATGAAATATGTTTTTACGTTGGATAGCAAGTATTGCCTGTCCAATACCAATCAGTAATGCGCCAACCCATAACCAATGTACACCATCACTAATTCTAGAGCGCCACACCGCATCATCTGCAGGTGCGTTCACACCGCGCGCAGCTGCATATTCCCATCCCGTCACCAATCGAATGGCGTGGCCAAGTGCTTCATCACTCAAATGCGATTCACCTTCTGCTAAGAAAGATTCAGCGCGCGAGCGTGTAATCTCCCATTCTCGGCCTAAACCATATGCATAAAGGCTAAAAGCGCCTAGAAATAAGCCCAAGCCTAAAACAAGAGTTTTTTTAGGAACACGTTTCCAAAAAACAATCGTCAATACACCTAAAGGGATGACTATCCAATAGGCAAGTAAGTATGTATTAGCAAACAATGTACAAGCAATAACTACTCTCCATAAACGACGTGAAGGCAGAGCAGAACGTTGCAATAAAATAGGTACAAAAGCCATGAAAATGAATGTGATGAAAAATATCATAAGGCTTTGAACCCATGTCTGACGACTATATTCAATAATCCATGGATTAACCGCAAACAATGATGTTGCAATTAGTGCAATTGGAACTCCCAATAAAATTCTAATGGCACGATAAGTAAACCAAATACCAAAGCCGTTTAGAATTATCACCACAACCAAAGGAGTTAGGGGATTTGCGCCAACAATTAAAAATGGTGCATATAAATATCCCGTCAAAGCAGGATTTGCAAATAAAACAGATGTCCCCTGTCCAATAATTGGAAACTCTCCCTTTTGAAGAGTCATCAATGCTTGCCAAACAGGGTACATCTGATCAACATTAAATTCTGTATCAGCAAGTTGATAAAAGCGTAACCAAGCACCAACGAGCAAAACCAACAATAATAAACGGCGCTCAAGTTGCCGATTAACGCTTATGTTCATCATCAACGTTTTGTTCACTCAAAAAATCGTGCCAATCCAAATCAGCTTCTTCTAGTGCGATATTATCGAGGCGAATAAATGGCTGCCGTCGATTCCACTTCCACCATGGCAATTTAGGAACAGCAGGGCCTTCAAAATTCATCGAAAGTTGATAGGTGTCAGTTTTGTGATCGAAAGTGAATGTACCGCCACGTTCATACATAACCAAAATAGGTTTGTATGGATCGGGCAAATCTTTCAATACTGCCGCTTCGGGCGTATAACGTGCCACTGCCCAATGCAAAGCATATTCCAACACATGAACGAAACTGGGCCATGTGCGCTCCAACAAGTGCTCACGAAGTTGACGGACATATGATTCTGGGGCACGTGCTTGTGGATTAACCGCATCACCTAAATCGCCTGTAATAAAAATATTGGATTCATCTAAATGCTTCGTATTCAACACCATACGCCGAAAATGCTCTTGTAACAAAAGAACATGCGAGCCTTGATGTTGTGGATCATAAGTCCAGTTAACACTCAAGATTGTCTCTAGGATACGATCTGCTGCCTTAGTTGACATAATTTATCACCATTAATAATAAGGATTTTGATGCCATGCCCAAGCCGAAGCAATGATCTCATGCAGGCTTGGATAGCGTGGTTGCCATCCTAAGTCATGATTGATACGTTCAGCAGATGCTATCAAAATAGGCGCATCGCCGGGACGGCGCTCAACGACATCTGTAGGGATAGGATGCCCTGTTACTTCTCGCGCGACATTAATGACCTCTTGAACACTATAGCCTTGCCCGTTGCCTAAGTTATAGGTCATAGCACAACGTTCATCCACTGCCTCTAACGCTAAAACATGAGCGCTCGCCAAGTCTTCAATATGAATATAATCTCGCACACAAGTACCATCAGGAGTAGGATAGTCATTGCCAAAAATCTTCATACGCTCGCGTTGCCCCAATGCAACCTGTAAGGTAAGAGGGATAAGGTGCGTTTCGGGCGTATGAGCTTCGCCACGTAAGACACGACCGTCAGCATCTAACATTGCACCACAGGCATTGAAGTAGCGTAAAATAGCATATCTAAGCCCTAATTGGCTATGATACCAATGAATCATTCGCTCAATCATGAGCTTAGTTTCGCCATAAACATTGCTGGGGCCAAGTGGATCGTTTTCATCAATTGCGCTGTTTTTAGTGGCATATACTGCTGCCGTAGACGAAAACACAAGGCGCTTTACGCCATGCGTCACCATTGCTTCCAGCAAAATTTGGGAATTTGTTACATTGTTATGGAAGTATTTGCCGGGATTCTGCATAGATTCGCCAGCTTCAATAAAAGCGGCAAAATGTGCAACTGCATCTATATCTAAGGTTTGGAACAAAACATCAAGAGCAGCGCGATCACCAACATCGCCTAAGATAAAACGCGCTTCTGAAGGAACCGCTTCTCGATGACCACGTACCAAGTTATCAAAAACTGTTACTTGATGGCCAGCTGCTATAAAATGTGCAGCCGTCGCAGAACCAATGTAACCTGCCCCACCAACAACAAGAATATGCATTGAACCATCCTCTATCGTTTTCAGCAAAGCTGCAAATAATCACAAACAACACGCAGCATATGTTCATAAGCCTCATGTTCAACAGAGGCAACTCGTTCTTTTGGAAAATGCGACCACAATTCTATTTCTTGACGCTGCGGCGAGTTTACCATATCTGCTAAATCTTGGTAGCCAGAGTATACAGTTTGCCCTAAAATTTTTAGCGTTTGGGGTGTCCCATTTGGTCGAATTTGATCAACAATAACATCACGCCATTTGCATAGGGCTTCATCGGGCAAAAAAGGCAACCAATGATCAGGTTCAGCACGTTGTAACAAATCATAAAAACCGCTAGGCATTCGTTCATAATCACGCTTATCTAATAGCGCCATTAATGATGTAAAAGCAAAATGCCGCTGTTGACGGTCGCCCCATTCTCCAAACCAAAATGGATACACAACCTCAGTTGCCCAAATTTCATCAATTGCCAAATGCGCGAGATACCCTGCAACAAACACACGATGATCAAGTCTTTGAATTTGAGTTGCGCTCAGCTGAGGGTAGTCTTGCAAAATCTTAACGGTCGCTAATGGATCAATTTGGGGTGCATAATGATAGAAATGTGTTGTCTCTCGGCGAACACCTTGATCTTTCGCCATGTGATGGGCATCTGGCGCAACATTGCCGAGCAAAAAAGAAGGCAGTTCTTGTAACAAAACCCCCTTAGCTGCAACAGGTAAACGCTCATCATCTAACAACTGCTGTGCTTTGATGAGATGTGTAAATGGCGTTGGCATACTTCAACCTTAAGATGATTTGATGCCCTAAAAAATAGGGTGACCATTTATTTAACAATTCCTCTACAATATGTTTAGAGCACGTATTGTTCAATAGCGAATTCTAGAGGGAAATGATGAATCATCAAGTTATGCGTCGTCTGATTGTATTTGGATTCATTATCTTAGCAAGCATATTTTCATTATATCCACGTCCCGCTCAAGCTGCTGATCCTTACATTATGCTTGTGCACGCAGATGGTGCTATTGTGCCAGCGATGTATAACTATATTGATCGAGCACTTGAACAAGCCGAAACAGATCGCGCAGCACTAGTCATCATTCAACTCGACACGCCGGGCGCTAGCGTAGCTGTCACAGAAGATATTATACAACGCATTCGCAACGCCGAAGTGCCTGTTGTGGTATATGTCGCGCCCAGTGGTGCATGGGCCGCATCTGCAGGGGCAATGATTACAATGTCTGGTCATGCTGCAGCAATGGCACCGGGCACATCAATTGGCGCGGCAAGTCCGATCAACAGCGATGGCAGTGACCTCAATGAAACCTCTGACCAGAAGGCAAAAGAGATACTCACAGCCACAGTTCGTAGCCTTACAGAAAATCGCCCCGAAGAAGCCCAAGCTCTAGCAGAAGCGATGATCACCGATGCGGAAGCTGTCACTGCGACAGAAGCCTACGAGATAGGCTTAATTGATTATCTAGCTAGTGATGTAGATGATCTGATCGCTCAGCTTGATGGACAAGTGCTCTTAATCGGAGACGAACAGATAACGCTAAATCTTGCTGGTCTACGTGTTGAAGAAGTCAAAATGAATTGGATTGAACAGATTCTACTCATACTCACTGATCCATCAATTGTCTTCTTATTATTAAGCACAGGGGCCTTGCTCATCTTTTTTGAGCTGAGAGCACCGGGTGGTTTCATCATGGGTACTATCGGCTTTGTCCTGCTATTATTATCACTTTATGGGTTGAATGTTCTCCCCATTAATCTATTTGGCTTTATCTTCTTTGTGCTGGCTTTTGGTTTCATCATAGCCGAAGTTTTAACTCCGCAAACCTTCGGGCTGCTGACTGTAGCAGCAGCAATTAGCATGGCTATTGGGGGCTTAATCCTATTTCGTAACGCTGAGATAGATCAGTTCGGGGGCGTTCCTTCATGGCTGATTATTGGACAAAGTGGGGGTGTTGCTACACTAGGTCTGCTGTTCTTCTTCTACATTATGCGCTATTCACCTTCTTCACGTCCTATGACAGGACAAGAAGGGATGATTGGGCTACTTGGGGAAGTACGTACTCCACTTGAACCACAAGGTATGGTCTTTGTAAATGGTGAGCGCTGGAAAGCAAAGACTGTTGACGGTAGTTTTTTAGATGTTGGTGAAACTGTGCGCGTAGTACGTGTAGACGATCTGTTACTTACCGTTGAACCTGTCCGTTCAATAAAACACGAAACAAAAAACCACTAGTAGTACTGCAAGGAAAGGGAATATTCCCTTTTCTTCAACCCCATAGTTATCGATCTCATCGACATAAAATAATATCAACTGAAATTTTTGGCTATCCACTGTACAATAAATTTGTTCACTTATCATTTTTTGATAAAGGTAACTTAGGTATGGCTATTGAACAAGGTTCTGTTTTAAGAGGTTATGAACTTCAGCAACTTTTGGGTGAAGGAGGCTTTGGCGCAGTTTATCGCGCTTATCAGCCTGCTGTAAAGCGTAACGTTGCCTTAAAAATCATTCTACCCGAATTTGCCAATCAACCTGAGTTCATTAGGAGCTTTGAATCTGAGGCGCAACTCATCGCCCGATTGGAACATTTACACGTTGTGCCATTGTATGATTTTTGGCGCGATCCTGATGGGGCCTATTTAGTTATGCGCCTTATGCAGGGTGGCAGCTTACGTGATCTCATTAAAAAAGGCCCCCTAGAGCTCTCATTCACAGCCAAAATTCTAGATCAAATTGCGTCAGCACTTTATGCCGCACATCGACAAGGAATCATTCATCGCGATATAAAGCCTGATAATATCTTATTAGATGAAGATCAAAATGCATACTTAACGGATTTTGGAATTTCTATTGATCTGAACCGCGATGAAGACGATGAAGATGATTTTGACGATACATTAACGGGGTCTCCGCATTACATTTCTCCCGAACAAGCCCAACAATTAAAGCTCTCTCCGCGTTCTGATGTTTATAGTCTTGGCATTGTGCTCTTTGAAATGCTGACAGGACAAGCCCCCTTTGTCGGCAACACCACTATGATGGAACTGATCCTCAAACAAATTAATGAACCTCTGCCGCCTTTAGAAACCTTCAACCCTGATCTTCCGCCAACACTAGACCTTGTAATTCAACAAGCCACAGATAAAAACCCAGATGCCCGCTACCCCAACACGCTAGCCCTTGCCCAAGCCTTTCGCCAAGCGATTTCTTTACCAGCAAATTCTTTCACAGCAGAAGCCATCGAAGTAGAAGCACCTGCTGATGACGAAGCGCCCATTATCGACGTTATTACACCAAGCATTGATAATCCTTATAAAGGTCTGCGTCCTTTTGAACAAGCTGATGCCAGCGATTTTTTTGGTCGGGATGCATTAATTGAGCAACTGTTAACAACCCTAGAAAAAACTCGCTTTCTAGCAGTTATTGGCCCAAGTGGTAGCGGTAAGTCAAGCGTTGTAAAAGCTGGACTTATTCCACGTTTACGCAAAGGTGCACTTTCTAACTCAGAGAAGTGGTTTATTGGCGAATTTGTACCCAGCAACGATCCTTTTCGAGAGTTAGCTTCTGTTCTGCTCAGCTGCGCAACAGAGCGTGTTTCCAATCTTGAATATCTATTGCGCGCATCTGATAGCGGGCTCGTAGAAGCCGCAAATCGTATTCTGCCAGATAACGACACAGAACTTGTGCTTCTTATTGATCAATTTGAAGAAGTCTTTACGCTTGTTGAAGACGAAGCCACACGAACCGCATTCTTAGCAAGTCTACTTGTCGCAGCCACAAGTGATGAAAGTCGCGTTCGTATTATCATCACTCTAAGAGCTGATTTTTATGATCGTCCTCTTCTTTACGCAGGTTTTGGTGAGCTCATTCGACGACACAGTGAAGTTGTTTTGCCACTTGGCTCAGCTGAAATTGAACAAGCCATAGTTGGCCCCGCCGCTCGTGTAGGATGCACGGTAGAACCAGCCCTTGTTGCAGCGATCACCACTGAAATTCAGGATCAACCCGGTGCGTTGCCACTTTTACAATATGCCCTTACAGAAGTTTTTGAACGTCGAGAAGGCAGCATATTAACTTATACTGCCTATCAGGCATCTGGTGGTGTGTTGGGTGCTTTGGCAAGACGTGCTGAAGAGATATACCAACAGCTGGACGCTCAGAAACAAAACGCAGTCCGCCAAATTTTCCTACGACTTGTAACGTTGGGCGAAGGCACAGAAGATACTCGTCGGCGCGTTGAATATAGCGAATTATTATCGATTGGCGATAATCAGGAAATTATACAAACAGTACTTGATCTTTATAGCCGCTATCGCCTACTCACTTTTGATAACGATCCTGTTACGCGGAATCCTACAGTTGAAGTGGCCCATGAAGCAATTCTTCGAGAATGGAAACGCTTGCGTGAATGGCTTGATGAAAGCCGTGACGATGTACGTTCTCAACAACGTTTGGCTTCAGCAGCCAACATTTGGAAAGCGGAAAATTACGATCCGAGCTTTTTAGCCGATGGGTTACGCCTTCAGCAATTTGAAACCTTATTACAGTCTGGAAATATTACGCTTACAGAAGATGAAAAAGCCTATGTACAAGCAAGCATAGATGAACGTGAGAAAAAGGCTAAAGCAGAGGCCGAGAGCATTGCCCGCGAAAGAGCGCTAGAGAAACGCAATCGGCGCATCTCACAGATTGCGGCTGCCACATTTGCGATTTTCAGCATTATTGCAGGTCTATCAGCAGTGTTTGCGCTTAATCAACGAAGTGAAGCTATATCAGCTCGTGATGTAGCAGAAGCCAATTTTGAACGCGCTGAATCTGAGCGTATTCAGCGCGCAACTGCGCAAGCACAAGCTGAAATTGAACGCAATAATGCACTGCGCGCTGCAGCGCGTAGCTTAGCCTCGTTATCACACGAACAGTTAGAGGTTGATCCTGTTGCCAGTGTAAACCTAGCCCTTTATGCTATACAACAAGTAGGAGACACACTCTATGTTCCAGAAGCAGAGCGAGCTTTAGCAGATGCCGTAAACCACTCTCAAGAACGGGTATATGTACAACCTTTTAACGGAGAAACGATTGCAGAAACAGCAATTCAAGGTGAACGTATTGCCTTTATTGGCAGTGAGCTCGCTATTGGTGATACAAACTTAGAAACAATCACCCTCCTAGATGAACTGACAACTGAAGAGAGCATCAATGCATTAGTAGACTGGTCACCTAATGGGCAGTTGTTGAGTGTGCGTGGTTATCAGCTTGTTGTTTGGCAAGACACCCAACCCCAAACTTCTTTAGAGGGCGAAGAACTCATTCAATGTGCCCAATGGAGCCCAGATGGAAGTATGATTGGTATTTGTGTCGGTTCACAGGCTATTATTTGGGAACCAAGCACAAATACGCGCTTTTCTATTGCTAACCCTGACATCATTGATGATCCCAATCAAATTTTCAGCAGTTTTGATTGGACTCCTGATGGGCGCTATGCCATTCTTCATAATACAGTCCGTATTATTGTGTGGGATAAACAAACAGGACAAATCAGCTACGAAATCGTCCCCCAATATCTCGCAAATGAGAACGACCTGACCCATGAACACATGGATAATTTTCACATTACTGTTGTTGATGAAAATCGTTTCCTCTCATGGGATAATTTAGGCTACATCTATTTATGGTCAATAGCTGATGGGAAATTATTGCAAGACTTAACACAAGATCGCGTTGCTATTAACGGAGTTGCTTTTTCACCAGAACGAAACCGAGCCATTATTTATCAAAACGAAGACATTGAACATCTGTGGGAAGTCACAGGTGATGGGTTCATTTATCAAGAAACACTACCTTATGTATTTGGTGCAAGTATCGTTAGTGTGGCATGGCGAGACGATACTATACTTGCTGCTTCCGCCCCCAATACCAACGCAATTGTCATCCTAAATGCCAATACAGGCGAAGTTATCTCCACCTTGCTAGGACATACTAATCGAGTCGAGAAACTACACTGGTTAGATACCAACCGTCTATTAAGTGTGAGCCAAGATGGCTCAGCGCGTATTTGGGAAGTGTTTCACGCAAACGGCCAACCAATTGGGGAAGGCAAATTATATGAAGCACAAATCGCTGAGCGAGGCGAGGTAAGCGCGTTTTGGATCGATGACAATACGATTGGCATATCAGGGCAAGATGGGCTTGCCCGCCGAATCGATCTACTGAGCGGAACAGTCACTACATTAGATGACGGCAGCCGTATTCGATGGTTCTTAGCATGGCGAGAAGATGGTACACAAGTTGTCCGCTACAGTGATCGTGATCAATTAATTGAGCTATGGGACTTTGATACTCAAACAATGCTTTTCTCACTAAATGTGCCTGTAGAAAAGGTGTTTTGGGTAAAAGACACTATTATCTATAGTGATACAAGTGGTCAAATGACATGGCTTGATACTGAAGGTTCTGTGTTAGGAACGTTTGCAGGGTTAACTACTGGGATTAATGATATAGACTATCACGCTCCAACAAAACAAATTGCTGTTGCATCCGATGACGCTAAAGTCTATATTTACGCTCTGCCCAACTCTCCCACAACAGTGCCTATATCGCCTAGCCATGTCCTGAACACTGAAGAACGTATTCCAGTAAGAGTTACATGGCACTCTAACGGAATATACTTGGCAAGCATTGGTTTTAATGGCGATGTTATTTTATGGAATGTGACCGACAACGAACAAGTTTTCTTTGCCACTACTGGACAGCGCGATTTTCCCGGACGTGCACCAATCGTATTTAGCCCAACTGAGCAATATATGGCTGCTGCCATTGATGATGAGATTATTGTCTATGATTTAAGTGGAAATGTTATTTTCAGGACAACAGCGAAGAATGCTGTTCAAGGTGTTGATTGGGTACCGCATGAATCGCGTCTTCGCTTGGTTGGATGGGGGCTAACCAATAATGTAAATGTTGGCTTTGTTGGCATTTGGGATATTGATCCTATTGGTGACGAAGATGCGCTTGTTTGGTATAGTGAAGCAACAAGTCCAGTGGTTACTGCTGCCCCTAATAGCAATGGAACACAACTTTTAGCTTCTGGACGCAACGGACGTGTGAGCATCTTCCAAATTTGGCCGAGTCTACGTGCACTTGTGGAAGAAGCCACCAATTGTTGCCAAACACGTCCGCTATCCCCTACTCAGGTTGATCAATTTAACATTCGGAACTGAACTCATGAATCCTAAAAACATCCTCTATATTGCTGCTGCTCATGCGCCCAAATTACCCGCTATAGATCATCTTGTAGTGGATCAAATTCCTTATATTGAATATACTTCTCCGCGTCCCCTTACGCATTATGATCTGGTCATTGTTGACCTTACTTCTATCGGTAATCTACAGAAGTATATTGACAACATACGCCTTCACGTCACTGATACACCAATTATAGGCGTTATCACCACAGCGCAAGCTAATATGGCATTAGAAAGTATTTATAACCAACTTCAAGGGCACATAGAAGCCACCGACTTATCTTCTGCACCTGTATTGCGCTATGTTATTCGCCATACACTCCAACACGCCAAACAACAAGAAGCGATGCGCCTAAAGTTAGAAACACTTGAAAGAAGACTCGACGATCAAAAGCTGTTGCGGCGCATTGATTATGAGCTGGGATATTCACTTGATGCCAACCGAGTGATTCATCTCGCCATTGATAGTGCCTTGCGCCTTACAGGGGCAGAAGGTGGCAGCATCGGCTGGATAGATGAAAGCTCTCAACAGCTAATGATTCTCGCGCGGTTAGGCCGATATACTCAACTAACGGATCATATCCCCCTAGCAGAGCTACATCATTATGAAAATGTGAGAGAAGTGCTTCAAAAGTCAAAAATTATTGTCGAAACAGAAGACCAATACTCATCAATCTTACTTCCATTAGTATCACGGCGCGTAACGCGCGGTATCATCAGCCTTGATCATGTACCTGAAAATTTCTACTATGATCAAGCCGATTGGGAGTTCTTACAACACCTTGTCAATCGAACCGCAACAGCATTAGAAATCGTCAGTAGTTATGAACGCATTCGTTTTCAAGCGCAAAAGCTCGATACTCTGAATGAATTAAGTGTCAATCTCGCCCGCCATTTAGAGCGCTCGGATGTACTAGATGCAGGCATTGCAAGCATCGCCACTTTACTTGATGTTTCTGATGTTCTGTATTTAGATTTTCAGCCACAAACCCGCACACTCTACGTTGAACATGTTTATCATGCACCCATTGAACACGCCCTAACGATTGTTCCTGTTGGGCATGTGATCGAGATGTTTAATTATCCAATGTTGTTGGCGATGTTGCGTTTTACTATTTTTCAAATTCGCCTGCACGATAAAAACGCTAATACTGAAGATATTTTATTCATTGAAGAATTGGGACTTCTAACGGTATTACTTGCGCCAATCATCAACGAAAGTGGCGAACTGAGTGGTGTTATTGCTGTAGGTGAATCTAGATATGATCGCCTTTTCAGCGCAGATGAAATAGCGCTTGTGAAAAGTTTTGTGGGCAGTATGGGAATTTCGTTACGAAAGGCGGAACTTTTCCACCATGTCCAAACATTAGAACAGACCAAATCTGAAATCATTCATATGCTCTCCCATGACATGCGCACACCACTCTCTCGTTTGGTCTTAGGCTTGACGGTTTATGAGCGCAAAAACGCTCCACTCACAGAACGAGAACAAGAATTCGTACAGAGCGTTCGCGTGACAGTTCAAGAAATGCAAAACTTGCTTGAAGATGTGCTCAGTTTAGAGCAAGTGGAAAGTGGTAGCACGAGCAATTGGCGGCATTTTGACATCACAGAAGTGCTCGAACGGCTACAGCGAACCTTTAGCGAACATGCCAAACTGCGCCATCAAACACTGATTGCTGAGATTCCTAACGAAAGCATTACTGTACTCGGTAGCGAAATCCAAATACAACAGGCCTTTAGCAACTATCTGAGCAATGCGATTAAGTATACACCTGATGGAGGGAACATCGTCATGAGAGCTTATGTCAAGGACGGTTTTTTGATCTTTGAAGTAGAAGATAGCGGCTATGGCATCCCTGAAGAGGCTCAAGCCAAAATTTTCAGTCGATTTTACCGCGCCAAACACCCAGCAACTGAAAGGATTGCCGGCACAGGCTTAGGGCTCAGCTTAGTTAAAACAGTCATTGAACGACACGGTGGCAAAGTGTGGTTTAAGAGCAAAAGCGGTGTTGGCAGCACTTTCAGCTGCTCTATTCCCATTAAAGAGCTATAGTGACCCCGAATTTATTTTCAGGGCCACTTTTCTAGCACTTAAAAACCTTGTAATTTGCTCAAATCGGCGTAATTACGCGCCAAAGCAACAATATGTTGCAACAAAGATAAGCGATTTTGACGCACAGCTTGATCTTCTGCCATCACCATCACTTCCTCAAAGAAGCCCGTAATGTATGGCACCAATGTTGTGAACACCGCTAAAAATCGATCAACATTGTTCATCAGAGGGTGTAAGTTTTGTTTAGCGCGCATGTATGCTTCAAAAAGTTCTTTCTCCGCATTTTCTGTGAACTTGTCCGGATGCAATTCATAGTCTGGTTGTTCACGTACAATGCGTGCGCAACGGGCATAACTATCTAAAATCGCTTCCCAATTCTCTTGCTGTGTCCACTTATACAATTCCGCCAATCCTGCTATGCTTCTAACGGGATTATGCCCTTGTGCAGCAAGCACAGCCTCAATGACATCATGCGGATAGATGGAATCTTCCAAATAAACACGGAAACGCCCAATGATAAACTCAAGCACTGCGCGTTTGCTTTCGTTGCTAACTGAAACGGGCTGATAATGTGCCACAAGATCGATGGCTTCGCGGAGATCAAGCTCAAGATTTTGATCGAGCAAAATTTGGATCACGCCCAATGCGGCCCGCCTTAAAGCGAACGGATCAGCACTGGCTGTTGGCATGATGCCGACGGCAAACAAGCCCACTAAGCTATCGAGGCGATCAGCAAGCGCGAGAATCACACCTGCGGCCCCTGCCGGCAAAGCATCATCAGCGCTACGCGGCAACCAATGTTGTAAGATTGCATCGGCAACTTCGGGCTGCTCACCGCTATGCAAGGCGTAAATGCGCCCCATCACCCCCTGTAGTGACGTGAACTCGATCACCATCTGAGTCGCCAAGTCAGCTTTGGCAAGGGCTGCAGCGCGCTCAGCGATAGGGATAATATCATCAGCAGCATTGAGCAATTCGGCAAATGGGCGTATCAGATCGCGCACGCGGTTATTCTTAGCCAACATTGATCCCAAATGCTCCTCAAACGTCAAAGTATCAAGGCGCGGCAAATAGGCTTCAAGTGGTTGACTGCGATCCGACTCATAGAAAAATTTCGCATCAGCATAGCGCGCGATGAGCACATGCTCATTTCCACGACGCACATTTTCAACATATTGATCATCCCCATTGTGGATCACCACAAAATAGGGCAACAAATTGCCTTGTTTATCTTCAACAGCAAAATAACGTTGATGCTTGCGCATGACAGTAACCAATACTTCGCGCGGCAACTCTAGATATGCCTCATCAAAGCTGCCCAAAATAGCAGTAGGACGCTCAACAAGATTGGTGACTTCATTCAGCAAGCCTTCATCTTCAGCGATATAGCCATTCACCGTTGCAGCGAGCGCATTCGCATCTACCCAAATTTTTTCGCGGCGTTCGATAGGATCAAGCAATATCCCTTCTTGAGCGAGTTTGGTGACATAGTCGGTGGGATTTTGCACCTCAATTGGCTGTGAGCCATAGGGGCGGATGCCGCGCGTAATGCGATCGCTGTATACATCCGCATAGGTAAAGGGCAAAACCTGATCGCCATATAGAGCCACAAACCATCGAATTGGTCTGGAGAAGGACACTCCTGAATCATTCCAGCGCATGGATTTTACAAAGCGCAAACTACCGACGAGTTCGGGCAATGCTACTGTCCAAACTTCAGTGGTAGGTTGGCTTTCAAGCGCGACATTAGCAAAGACATATTCCCCATCTCCCACTTGTCGACGTGTGAGTTCGGCAGGTGTAATGCCATACTTTTTAGCAAAACCTTCGGCTGCTTTTGTCGGATTTCCTTCTGCGTCAAAAGCACGGTCTGCAGGTGGGCCCTTCACCTCAACCATTTCTTGAGTTTGGAAAGGAGCCAAATTCTCGATCATCACCACCAAGCGACGCGGCGTACCATAAACCTGTACGCGATCATAGTTCAAGCGCAAATTCCCCAATGTTTCAGGCACAAGCGTGCGTAATTGACTCAGCACATCGCTTAAATCACTCGGTGGAAGTTCTTCTACGCCAATTTCCAAAAGAAAATGTTGCGGTGTCTGTACAGGTTCGGGGATAGTTTGGAAGGTGCGTTGCTCGTCATCTACTTTTACAAGCCAAGACGTTTGCCGAGATAACCAAGGGAAGCCCAATTCTTCGCGCTGATGGCGATAGGCTTTGGCAACGTGTAGGGTCATCTCGCGCATTCGTCGAAAATAATGTGCGCGTTCCGTCACACCGATCGCGCCGCGCGTATCCAGCACATTAAAAAGATGCGAGCATTTCAACACATAATCATAAGCGGGCAACACTGCCCCAGCCTCTAAGGCGCGTTGATATTCGCGCTCATAGGTATTATAAACTTGGCGCAACCCGTCAACATCCGCAATTTCAAAATAATAGCGGCAATGCTCAATTTCGCCTTGCTTAAAGACATCCCCATATGTGAGTCCATCGGTAATCTCAATATCCCAGACGGCATCTTTGCCTTGCAAAGCCAATACAATACGCTCAATGCCATAGGTGATCTCCACAGAAACAGGTTCTAGGCTTAAGCCACCAGCCTGTTGAAAATAGGTGAATTGCGTGATCTCTTGTCCATTGAGCCATACTTCCCAACCAAGCCCCCACGCACCCAACACGGGGCTCTCCCAATTATCTTCTACAAAGCGGATGTCTTGCTCGCGCGGATTTAGCCCCAGTGCTTCTAGGCTTTTAAGATAGAGCTCTTGAGGGTTGCCGGGCTCAGGTTTTAAGATGACTTGATATTGATAAAACATCTGCATTCGATTGGGATTTTCGGCATAGCGCCCGTCATCAGGGCGAATGCTCGGCTCCACATAGGCTACACGCCAAGGCTCTGGACCCAAAACGCGCAACAATGTGGCGGGGTTATTGGTGCCTGCGCCGACCTGAATATTATAAGGTTGCCAAATCACGCAACCCTGCGCGGCCCAGAAAGTATGTAATTTCATGATCACGTCTTGGAACGTCAGCGCCATAAACGACCTCTCAATGTTACACAGCGATTATTCCGTAGGGGGAATTATAGCCCATGCAACCACTATCTGACACACCAACTTCTGTGCAAAAGAAACACAGCATACATTGTGCCGTTGAGAGTTGTCATTGTTAGTTACGTGCCAAACAAAAAATGAGCGTGCATCTTTCAGTGGCATGGGTTAAGCTCTCTGCGCATCAAAACCCAATAACATTGATCTTGTCATCTGGATTATCCCAGTTAGTGGACGCACCGCGCAGGTCGTATGATGAATTGACGAACGCCCAGCTCCGCAACACGCAGTAATCAGACCTATTCACCTCTGATTTATGACTATCTAACCTAAATAGGGAATTGTAAGAAATTATAGCTGCCACTATTAAAATAGACAAACAATACGCTATTAAACGCGAAAAACCACCGTAGTGGTGGTTGGCGTTGGGGGGATATATGATA
>RFGP01000161.1 GCA_003697365.1 Chloroflexota bacterium
CTTCTGATGGCGCTGGTGGTGCGACTTCTTGGCGTTGAATGAGTGTTTGCGCGCGTTGATTGCCAACATGACGTTGCAGCGCGAGCACATCCGAAGGGGTGATGCGGCCGCTAAGGGTGGCGCGAGATAGCGGGGAGCTTTTACTCACTGCAGACCTTTCATGATGGCGTGCTTGTGAACTCTTCCCTTTTGAAACTTGTTTTCGATTATTAGCCATAACTCTGTCCTTATAAATAAAAGCAGCTAAAGTTCAGCACATGTTGCAGTGGCTATGCAAACATGCTGATATGCTTATTCTAAAAATAAAGCGTTTATTAAACGTTTATTGAGAGGGGAAATCGAGGTTTATGTTCCTTGCCATGCGCGCGGAACCAGCTCTATGAGCCACCATCGCCAATATTCATATAATTTTTGAACATCAACAGGGATTCCCGTATCACCACCCCCACATAGGACGATGGCCGCTGTGGCGGCGGCATCATCCGTGAAACGCATGTGATCTTCTTCTGACCACATTTCTACTTCTTTAAGGGTTTCTAGCCCCATACTTTCTAGTAAACCCTTAATGCCTGTTTCTATGACATAAGCAACAGTGTTGGGCACTTCATCATGATACTCAAAAATTTCTTCAACAATGCTGCTGCTGAGATGCCATTGTTCGTTGGCATATGCCCACATGTCGGGCAAGTTTGCGCGCCCTTCGATCACTTCGCGGATGGCATTGGCTAACATCATTGGCAGTTGATCGTCTTCATCGCCAAGTATGGGCAAATGTGCTTTCCAAACAGGTAACACGCGCTCTAGGGCATACAGTGCTATGCGACCGCGTATGATGTGAATATTGGGCGGATCACTATCCATTGGGTCAAGGCGTTCATAAATGGCAAGGCGTGTTTGTGGGGAAAGTATGCCATGTTCTTCTAATTCGGTTAATCCATATTGAATCATGTCGTAAAACCAATCTGGATAAGATGACACCCGATGCCTCACTCATTCTGTTATTACTGATAGCGACTCAAAGTTGCTACGTGCTGGATAATCTCATGCGCAGCACGATACCCACTTTCAAATGCACCATGCACACTCGATGGGCGAATAGTGTGGGTGGCTTCGCCCGCAAAATATAACACATTCGCGACTGTTTCAGCCAACACGGCACGCTGTCCAACGCCGCCAAGCGGCACATAGCTGTAGCCCATCTTGCTGAAAGGGTCTTTACTCCAACTATAATATTCTCCGCGCACAAATGTTTTTGCCGCAACAGGCCCAAAAATTTCGACCCAATGATCGAGTGCTTCTTGCACGACAGCTTCAGGGGACATGTGAGCATAGCGCCGCTCAGCATCTCCGCCAAAGACGCTCGTCCATACAAAAACTTCATGATCATGTTGAAGCGCTGCACGCCACCATAATTGAGTTGGGTGCGTAGTGACGAAACCCGCCATCCCGCCCGGCCAAAAGCGATCCCCAAAGCGCAAGATCAGGCGGCCCAATGGCCCCGCGCCTAGTTTTTTAATCGCTTGACGTTTGCGTTCAGGTAATGGAGGGCTAAACTGTACATCACCACTTTGTAAAACACCTAATGGCAAGGTGATCACAACACGATCAGCGCTGTATTCGCGCCCATCTGTCAGTGTGATGGCTACACCATTTTCTGCTTGCCATGCAATTTTCTGTACAATGGCGTTATATTCAATCTGTAGCCGACGGCTTAGGCGTTGCGCAAGGCGACTATACCCTTCATCAATGCGATAGTCTCCCTCACCATCGTTGGCATAGGTACTTTGGGCGATGCCAAATGTGCTTAATTCTTGAGGATGTGCAGCCCATTCTGCCGTGATCAAATGCTCTGTTAAGCGCCACATATCCATTGATAAGCGATGGCGGTGTTGGCGCACCCAGCTTTCGATAACATGAAGCAGGTTCGCATCTTGGCGTTGGGTTTTTGCCCAATGTTCCGCTAATTCTGGGATGAACTCATACACTTCAAAAGGGGGAAGGTCTGTTGCTTCTAGGTCATCATAGAGATAGTCGTTGGCATACACATACCACTTACCATGACCGCTTGCATCTTTACTGGTATGAAAACGATACTTTGTGATGAGCTTGAAAGTAATTGTATTGCGGCCATGTATTGCACTGGCGCCAATCTCAACGGGGTAGGGGGCCCAATCATAACTGGTGAACATGCGTCCGCCCAGCCGTTCGCGTGCTTCCAGAACTTGCACTTGGTGGCCTGCATCATGTAAAGTACGCGCTGCTGCCAAACCCGCTGCGCCGGCACCAATAACGATCACTTTATGATTAAGCTGTTGTTTGGCCATAAGCACTTCTTTCTCCCCAGCTGTATCGTGATCATTATTGTAGCGTGAAATTATGGAATAGGAAAATTGCTTCAATGCTTTCGGGGATATTCTAGACTAATTATCCCCGAAAGTGTTGTTATTGTGCTGTGATGAGATGGTGAAGTTCGGGGTCAAAGGCAGTGATTTTGGCATCATGCAAAATGTTAGCAGCCAATGCGGCAAATTGCTTGGCGCGCCCTAAGTTTTTTGTGCGATGATGAAAGCGCGCTTCATGTAATAAAGCAACTGCACGCAATACTGGCGTGCCCATTTGCTCAATGGTTTTGATGGTCGTGGCATAATAGCTCTCTGGTGCTGCCTTACAATTAGGGTCTTGTTCGGCGATGTGTGCCATCGCACAGTTGGCATAAAACCATGCTAATGGATCGCGTTGGCGTTGGGCGATCTCATAAGCAAGGCGGCCATTCGTCCACGCATTCACAAAATCACCCTTCAATAAATAGATTTCTGAGAGCCCACGATAGGCATCGGCAATCGCGTTGGCGTATTCCTGCCCAACATTTTCAGGAAGTTGCAACACGCGCCTAAAAGCGTCCTCAGCAGCTTCATATTCTTCAAGTGCTAAATGGTAGAAACCCATGTTCACAATAAGGCTATGCATTTCATTCAGTGGTGGGCGAAAGTCAGCATATTCAGGCGTGTTGAGTAGCGTTGAAGTCAGCTCTAGGGCAGAAAGCGTGTCACCTAGATCGTGGTACGTTTCAGCGTTTTTGCTCAGTGGTCGAAAAAGAAAAGCCTTCACACTTAAATCTGGGGACTGCAGCACTTCTGCAGCTGCTTTTTCACCTGCCTCAATGGATTTTTTGAAGCGTCCAATTGCATAGTAGAAGATCGAGAACGTGGCATAAATTTCTGCAATCGCTTGAGGAGAGCTAACTTCATAGGCACTCTCAAGAAATCTATGGAGTTGTTTTTCTTCTCTCTCTGGATTGAAGCTATTACTCATAATGCGATTCAGCGACTTGTTGGCCATTTGGCACAGGAAAGCAACCATCGACTCACGACGTTGTTCATAGTTTTTCATGGCATTATTCATTTCTTTGTACACTTACCCCCAATATATTTATTATCATTATATATGAAAAAATTTTGTGTAAAGGTAAATAAAATTTAATTTGTGTCGTTTTGATGTGCTTTCTGAGTTTTATGTCGTGATAAATTCATGAAAAGTGTCTTACACGTTCATTATAAAGGTATTAAATGGGGCGTTGTGTGAATTTTATATGAAAAAAATTTGTCCGCTGGTGGTATAGGGCGCAGAGTGAATTTATTGCATATGAGCAGATGCCCATATGCCGTAGTGATTTAAGTTGTGGCGAATATATTGAGCACTGTTTTTGCGACGACTTTTCCTAATGCGATGTGCGCTTGTGCGTCTAGATGAATGCCATCTGTATCATCAGAGCGAATGTGTTGGCCAGCATCAAGAAAATACACGCCTTGACGCTCAGCAACTGCTTGGTAGGCTTGTCCAAGTTCTAAAGACTTGGCTTCTGCCCCTAAAAACATGTGAGATAAATCAGTAAGTTTGCCAATAGGCGGGGGAGCCATCAGTAAAATTTGAGGTGTATCATAATCAGGGCCGCAATTGCTGTGTTTAATAATTTGAATAAGTTTTTCAGCGCCTCTGGCAATATCTTCTGCTAAAAGTCCGAAGCGATGCTTCAAGTCATTTGTGCCCAGCATCAAAATAACTAAATCAATCGGTTGATGTGATTCTAAGCAAGGCAATAGATAACGCGCACCGTTTTTGTGTGTTCCTTCAATAGGATCATCAAAGACCGTTGTACGTCCGCCCAAGCCTTCCTCAATAACCCAAAAATTATCTCCTAGCGTGTTTCTTAATACTGCGGGCCAGCGGGTATTTAAATCGTGTCGTCCGCCATGTGCGATGGCTCCCCACGTATTAGAATCACCATAGCATAAAATAGTTCTTTTTGACATCGTTATAAACTCCAGTTTAAGCGCAAACATCAAATAAATAATTTGATGTTTCTGATAAAAATTCGTAGCTTGCTTGAACAGATGGAGATTGTTGACATACTCCCCATGCCTAAAGGCAGGGGATTCTTGCCATCCACAACGGTCGCGTGCGAAACACGTCTTACACCGTCTCCGACAGGGTTGATGCCC
>RFGP01000162.1 GCA_003697365.1 Chloroflexota bacterium
GCATCCAAACGCGCCCAAAACGTAATATCGTTATATAAAGCGCGTACCTCAATAAAACCATTAGCAAAAATTGGCATCTGTTCAATACGTAAAGGTTCACCGCCCCAGCTTGTTTCGCGTTGTTCGATCAACGTTTCACTATCTTCACCAATTCGCACACTCAATATTGTAAGCTGAAGTTCACTAGGCAAAGCCGCATTAGACGTGCCATTTTCAACAGAAATTGAAAAATCTACAAATTCAATATCTTCTGAGTAGCGTATGGTTGAAGCTGGCATAATATCAAACGTTAAGCCCTCTTCAGGTAAAATTGGCGCTGATGCTGTGAAAAGTAAAAAGTCCCCCAAGCCACGCAATAAGCGAATCCCTTGATACTCTAATTGTGGCACTTCAAGCTGTGGGCGCAAAGACTGTGGCAAATAAACCGAAAACTCTGCTGTTGGATACGCAATTTGATAATTTAAGTTGGTCAATTCATCAGCAGGTAATTGATAATCAACAATTAACAGTTGATTATTGCTTTGCGGCGGTAGGGGATCACGCCTAACAACAACAGATTGATTTTCTTCATTAGCAACCACATAGTCAAAATCATCAACGAATACATCTATCGCATTGGGAAACATTGCTAGCCTCAGCTGTGGTGAGGGTTCATCACTATTATTCGACAAAAAGAACCACATTTGCGCTGTAGCTCTTTCTTCAGTGACCTCTGTCAAGATCAACCATACGCGATCTATATATAACCCATCAAATGCGGCAGATTCTTGCGGTGGATCAGCCGGCTCTGGTGTTTCTGCAGGAGCTTGATCAGCAGGTTCTTCGGTTTGAACCAGCCTAGACTCCGACGTTGGATTGGGTCCAAGTGTGCGTTCGCTAACAACCTCAGGTTCTGATGAAGTCGAAAAACCACAAGAAGCCAATGCAACTAATATACACAAGCTAAGTAAATATTGAACTGTTCGCTTCAAAAAAATAACTTCCCCAGCAATTCGCAAAAATAGAATGATATTAGAGCTGAAGATTAACACAGTGCTAGCTTTTCATCTTTGATATGGATCAATGTCTTAAAAACAATGACAAGCATCATTTTATTTCGCCCATTCAACACGATATTCTTGTAATCAGAACATAAAGGTACTATGAGGATAAAATATGGGACGTTATCAACAAAATCAACATACGACACAAACACTCTCAAAAATTGAGGCCCTAGCAGGGCTTTCAGAGGATACATTAATCGCAATTTGTGAGGCCGCTCATTTCCGCAATCTCAAGCCTAAAGAGATATTATATCAACAAGGTGAAGAAGCTCATGCGATCTATGTTGTGCTGAGTGGAGGCGTACAACTCATTGAGCATACAAACGATGGTAAAGTTGTCGGCTTAAAGTTATATAGCGCTGGTGATCTTTTTGGTTTGCTTTCCATTGGCGGTATCTATCGCCACCAAAGTCGTGTTGAAGCACTACTCCCCACACAAATGATGTGTTTAGATCGCGAGAGCATACGTCATGTCATACTGCAACATCCAGACTTTGCCCTGCGCATTATAGATTTGCTCATTGAGCATGTTCACATGGCTCACAGTCGCGTGCGCGAAATGGCTACAGAACAAGTTGAACAACGTCTAGCACGTGCCTTGTTAAAATATGGGCAAAAATTCGGTAAACGCATGAATGGGCACATCCTGATCAATATCTCCATTAGCCAGCAAGACCTTGCGAACTTTGTGGGTGCAACCAATGAAAGCGTTAATCGAATATTAAAACAATGGGATCAAGAAGGTTTAGTCGCACTTTCACGCTTGCGAATTGAAATTTTAGATTGGGCAACTCTTGTGAATATTGCAGAGAACAAATAATTGTATAGTTTTGCCCACTTTTATAATGGTTTACCCCGAAAAATGATATTCCTCCTCTCCTAATCATCTTTGATATATCGCAAAGACGACTTTCTCATCACTCGTTAAGCTAATAGTGAGCGTATTGGGTTCTTAATCAATTCAACCTTAGAAACTCTGTATATCAGGGGGAATTTATGAAAATATTTAAAAACACACGTTTACTGTTATCTGGTATAGTTCTTACGGGTTTAATTCTCATTTTCACCACCATCGCAATTGTTGCTTTTGAAGATGAAGACACCGTTGAAGATACTCTCGCCCAGCTCAGTGATTCTGATGATGAATGTGTTGTCTGTCATTCAAATCATACGCCGGGTATCGTGAATCAATATGGACAAAGCGACCATTTCAAAAACAATGTTTCGTGTGCCGATTGCCATGAAGTAGAAGAAGGTTACGCAGGTGCCGTTCAGCATCCAGAAGCTGAATTTTATGTGTTGCCAAGTTCATCACCAGCAAAATGCGAGACCTGTCACCGTCAGCAGGTACAAGAATTCAACTTAAGTCGACATGCATTGCCTGCATACATCGCTTACGCAGGAACAGATGGCTTATCAGAAGAGCATTTAGCGCTTTATGAATCTATCCCTGAAGGTGGCGCAATGCCGGGTGGGCGCGAGCGCAATTCACTTCATGCTATGGAAGGGCCAGAAATAACACGCTTTGCTTGCGAAACTTGCCATAACATCGGAAAGCCCAATGAAGATGGTTCCGTTGGTGATTGTACAACTTGTCACTTACGCCATGAATTCAATTTAGAGCAAGCACGCAAGCCTGAAACATGTAATGCTTGTCATATTGGCCCTGACCATCCGCAATGGGAAATTTATCAAGAAAGCCCACACGGAATTGCCTATATGACCTTAGGGCATGAATGGAACTGGGAAGCCGAACCCGGAACGCTAACGGTTGTAGATTTTCCTGCACCAACTTGTGCTACTTGCCACATGAGCGGCTTTGGCCTTTCTGCCACTACACACGATGTGGGAGATCGCTTGACGTGGTTCTTAGCTGCAAAAATTTCAGAACCTCGTCCTAACGCTTCTGAAAATCGCATTCGGATGCAAAATGTTTGCTTAGCATGTCACAGCAGCAATTTTGTGGAAGACTTTTACTCAGGTGCCGATCTTGTAGTAGACGCAGTAAACGACTGGGTGCGCCTATCAGATGCACTTGTTGCACCACTAAAAGAAAATGGCCTGATGACCCCTGCCCCATTTGATGAACCTATAGACTATGTATATTTCAATATTTGGCACCATTGGGGACGCACAGCTAAATTTGGTGCATGGATGCAAGGAGCTGACTATGTGCAGTGGCATGGTGCCTATGAAATTATGCATGATCTAAGTGAACTCCGAGAGATGGTTGATGCCAAACTTGAAGCAGCCGGCTTGGAACCGCTTGATCTTCCTGAAAACTTCCCATCCATCGATGCAGCACGTCAAGTTATTGGTGAAGATGAATAGGAGCACATTTGAATGCAAAGCCTGAAGACAGGTTGGAAAGTACCCAAAGCCAAAGAAGTTCCAATTCCCGGTATTGGTGTTTTTCAATTTCCATTAGGCCGTGATGAATTGATGATCTTACTTGTGGCCTTCAACATGATTGCCATAGGCTTTGAAACATACCTAGCACACCTAATCAGTGGTGGCATTAAACCGTCCGAAGCTATTCCTGTATTCTTTGGGCCAATCGCAGGTATCATAGTCATCATCGCGCTATTTGTGCGTGTTATGTTTGACAAACAGACTATAACAACGCTAGTGATTTTAGGTATGTCTGCACTGAGCGTTGTCGTAGGCATTTTAGGGGCATCCTTCCATTGGGAAAGAGGGATTGCCCCTGCTTTCGTTGAAGGATCACGTTTGCGTTGGGACTGGCTTATTCATGCACCACCGGCCCTCGCTCCTCTTGCTTTTGCTGGAATTGGCTTAATGGGTATTTTATCTGTGCTCAAAGAAACTGAGCCCGGTTCTGGCTGTTTTGAATTTACGGGTATTTTGCGTTTTAACACACCACTCTCTAAAACTCGACAACTTTTGTGGCTCGTTGGGCTAGGTATCGGCGCAGCAACCATCAGTGCATTTATTGATCATTCACGTACTGACTTTAGCAATTTCTTCATTTGGACTCCTACTGTATTAGGGATTTTTGGCACAGTCGTCACGCTTTTGATGGCAATTTATGAACGTCATACAACGAGCGACTATTTCATCTTCTTTTGGGTGATGATTCTGATGATCATTGTCGGAGTATTAGGTCTAGGGTTCCACATTAATGCGGACTTGCCCGAAGGCCCACAAGGCGGCATTAACACAGAACGCTTCATTCGGAATGCCCCAGTTATGGCCCCACTGTTATTTGCTAATATGGGAATTTTAGGGCTCATTACAATGGTTGGTGCGGAAGTTGATCAAGATGACGAACAAACTGAGGATAACGACAGCAATACCTCGTCCTAAATGTTAAAGGCTGATCTAAAAACTTAAGTGCATATTTCTATAGAAATAGAATTTGCACACCCACCTAAAGTTGAGAACAAGAAGAGGGTAGCGAATATGCTACCCTCCAAGTTTTATCGCTTGGTCAGTGCAAAAGCACTAATCCATTTCACAGGCGTTGATATTGGGTTCTTCTTTAGTCTCTACACCAAAGAATGTGCGATCAACTTCTGTTACCGAATAGTCTGGGAATAGGAAGGTCGTTTGTTCCCCAAACTCACCTAACACCGTCTGACCTTCACGGCTTGCATTTTCCTCTGCAGGGGTGCCTTCAGGGTAAATGTCGTTCGATAATTCAAATGTCAGCTGATCGGCATCTTCTTCAACAAATAGCGCCGGATCAGTGATCGGGACAGCAGGCGCTTCATAGATGTCAGGGTTACCCTCAATATCTGAAGTAAACAAAACGTGCGTAGAATCACAGAGCCAAGTTGGCGCATAATCTGGAATGTCATTATCCGTCAACAAACGACGTTCACCTGTTGCCACTTCATAGATATAAATATCCAAATCGCCATCTAAATTAGATTGGAAAGCGATTAGTTGATCATTTGGTGACCATGCATGATTTGTGGCATCTTCATCTACGCCTGTAATTGCTTCAGGGTTTGTGCCATCAGCATTCATGATATACAGAACACTATTGTCACCATCACGATATGAACGGAAAGCGATCTTACGTCCGTCATGTGAGTATTGCGGTTCAACATCAATACCTTGACCATCACTGAGTAAGCGCACGCTGCGTGTGTTCAAATCAAGTTCATAGATTTGCCACATACCATCTCGGTCACTTTGGAAAACGATCTTAGAACCATCTGGTGACCAGTAGGGATTAATGTCACTGGCTTCATTCTCAGTTAGGCGATATTCAACGCCAGTTTCCATATCCACCAAATAGAGTTCCCAATTACCATCACGTGTGCTTTCAAATGCCACGTAGTTATGCGGGCCCCAGACAGGATCGGTGTCAATCGCAAAGGTATTGAATGTAACGCGCTGAATACGGCTTGCATCACCGTCAGTAGGCGCAACATAAATTTCCCAATTACCATCACGATTACTGCTAAAGACAATCCATTCAGCATTGGGGGAACGACTGGGGGCGACATCGTCGACATTTTCGCCAAAGCCTTGTGATAAGTTCAAGCGAATTGTTTCACGATTGATCTCATCAGCACCATCAAGGCGGAAGATTTCCCAGTCCCCGGTTTCATCCGTATGATACAGCTCAAACACTGGGCAATTGAAGCCGCATGTTGTGACTGTTGACCAATCGGGCAAATCTCCCAAACCCAAGAACGTGTTTTCAGTGGGACTGCTGGAAGGATCAATAAGTTGGGCAACAGCTGTTGGCTCACTACAATTCAACGTAGCCGATAGCGTTCCACCTAAACCTGTAGCTGTAAAGACATAGATACTGGCTGAAACACCTTGTGTTGTGATTGTGGTGCTGCCGCCACTGGATAATTGGAAGCTCGTTGGCGAAACAGCAATCGGATTTCCTTCACCATCAGTTACAGTAACTGAATGTGGAGCCAGCATATCACCGCCAGAGTTGCTCACGACAAATGTTGTTGGGTTACCACAAGTTGCCGTTACTGTTAACAATTCTGGCAAATCGCAGTTGGTACGGAAGCGTAGGTTGCCAGCAAAACCATCAGATTGGAACAGATAGTTATCATACGGATTTGCCGCAGGCATATTGAATACAAGTATCTCGTCACGATTCAATTGGAAGGTGGTCACATTTGGCGTAAATGAAACTGACTCACCATTTGGCCCTGTAATCGTGAAGGACTGTGGCAATAGCATATCGCCACCCGTGTTGCTCAATTGTAGAGAAACAGGTGCTCCGCATAGACCACCCACACTTAGAGCGGGGTCTTCACAGTTATTCACCACACTTTGTGTGCCAGCAAAGCCACTTGTATTGAATGTATAGGCTTCGTAAGGATTCAGACCATCAAGGCTATAGGTAATGCTCGCGCCACTAGCTAGTTGGAAGCTCGTCGCTGATGGGCTGAACGTCACTGCACCATTCGCATCTGTGATGCTGAAATTCTGCGGCAGTACCATATCGCCACCCGTGTTCGTCACCGTAAAGGTAACAGGATATGCGCATGTACTTGTTACGGTTAAAACGGGCGCTGGGCTACAAGTAATTGGCACATTAAATGAACCCACAGCACCATTGCTGACAAAAGTCATCTGTCCATATGGATTCGGAACATCAACGATAACATCTGGTTCATTGTAGCCAATATTGAATGTACCGTTCACCACAACGTCATTGTTCGCATCACGAACTTCATAAGATTGAGGTGCGGTCATTGGGCCACCACTGTTACTGATAATGAAGCGGGCAAAATTACCATTGCAAACAGCTTGCACATCAATAACAGGTGTTGGGTAAGGACAATTCACAGCTGTATTGATACCAGTATCAACTGTGGTAAGTGTTACTTGTCCCCCTGAGCTCACAAAGTTATAGGTGACCGATTCTCCATTCGCCAATTGGAAGAAATCGTCAGTCAGCAAAATATCGCCATCTTCATCTGTAATGACCAAACGATCCGGTGTCGTCATATCACCACCTGTGTTGGTAATCACAAATGATCCAACAGCGTCGGGGCCTGAAACCGCACAGGTTGGGCTAATATCAAAAGATGGTGGTGTAGATGGTGATGTCAAATCAACAGTTAATGGCCGCGTAATTTCACCTTGAGTTGAACCATCTGTGACACGCATTGTGACCAAATATCCACCAGAAGATGCATAGGTGTGGCACACTTGATTATTGTCACTGACGCTAAAGACAGGGCCATTCGGTGCATCAAACACCCATTCATACACATTGATGCCAGAACTCAAAATCGGCGTGAAGCAGTATTGCCCGTTACCTTGTGGCGAAATGCTAAACGTTGCATTTTGTTCAACAACATTGTAGGTACGTACCACATTAGACGCATTGGCAATGTTCGTACCATCGGTAACCTCTAAGGTCACATTATAGACTTGGCCGGGCGAGGTATACGTATGGCAAATTTGCGGTTGATATGTGTTATAGACCACCGGCGCTGACCCATCGCCAAAATTCCAAGTCCAAGATGTAATAGTAGATTGGTTATAGCTACGATCTGTGAAACAGATATTGAGTGGTGCTAAACCACCATAAGTTGAGGGCACAAATGCCGCACGAATATCATTAATACCAATCAGTTCAAAGGTTACCTCAGCAACTGTTGGGCCGAGATCGCCTGTACCAGTAACACGTGCCGTGTAGAAGCCCGGATTGCTGAAGAAGAACGACGTATTTTGACCCGTACGTGTACCTAGTAAAGTGCCAACACTATCGAAGAATTCCCAGAAATAGCTATCGATATTGACAGCGATCGCCGAAAAATCAACGCTATTCGGGGCAAATTGCTCATTCTCGCGATCAATAGCGATGCTTTGTAAACCATAGACATAGAACGCCTGTGTATAGGTGTCAGACAAGCCGCCTGTTGGTGATGTACCAGTCAAACTAATGTTATATACGCCCTCATTAGGGAAGCTAAAGCAGTCGGGTAGATCAGTTGTATCGAAGATTACTTGTCCGAGTGAATTGCTAATATCATCCAAGTTCCACTCATAGGTCATCGTAGGTGTTGGGCTAGTAGGATCGTGGCTTGTTGTTGAAGTATTTGTCAGGCAAATGAGTTCTCCAACGGCTACTTGTGTACGGTTCACATTCCAAGTATAAGCCACATAGAGTTCACCAACGGTGAGTGTTTGTGCAGGATATGAACAGGTGTAAGTTGAATCGGTTGATGTGACATTAACGCTTAAAGTATAGACATCAGCCGGCGCGAAATCTGCCCCATTGAAAACTTGGCTATAGGTACTATCTCCAGTAAAGCCACCAGCGGGGAATGTACCCAATGATCGCGCCACACCATCACCATCGGTCAAAATCCACTCAAAGAAGAGCGTACGACCATTTGAGTTATCAATATCCAATGTATAGGTATAATTCGCTGTGCCACTGTCTGGTGCATAGTTGTTTCCTAAGCCCCAGCCATCACAAGCGTAATCTTCACCCACACCCTCAACGGTGATATTTACCCAATTAGAGGTACAGCTGCTCGTGGGCTCAATAGTAGAAGGATTAGTCACAGTAGCACTATAGCGCACACGATAAACTTCGTCTGGAGTTGGGAAGTTCACAGGGAATGGATCACCTGAAACCCCAGATTGCACTGTTGTCCAAGGACCTGCGGTGGTACCGCTATCACTAATTTGCAAATCCCACGCGAACGTTGCAGGGCGACCAAACAAATTGCCTAGATTTTCTTGATAATTAACGGTTTCACCCACCACTGGCGTGCGATCACCTAAGGGGTTGCGACAATTCAAAGCTGGAACACTAACATTCAAGGATTCTTGAATGAAGCAACTACCGCTTCTTGGCCCAAAAGAGGGGTCTGTAGCAGCTTCAACACGAATTGTGTGCGGGCTCGTGAATTGATCGTCATAGTTCCAAGTGAGTGTAAGCGACAGAGAATCATTGGAGCTTTCAGGCTCACGGATAACACCATCAACGTACCAAATAATATCGGCGGGTAGCCCATTATCTCCTGTAAGCACCAAAGTGTAGGTATCTGACCCCTGTAATGGGTTAGGGCTAAGATCAACACTGCCTGACCAAGCACATTGTAAGTCGGGCCAACGCACTGTAATTGTTTGTGTAGGAACACTACAGGCACCCGTACCATCTGGTGTTGTTATGAGCAAAGAAATCTGAACATCAGGTTCAACATTGTTCCATTGCAAATCCAGCGTTGGGCCATTACCTGCGGGGTTGCCATCAACATACCATTGATATTGCAATGTACGTCCGGCCACATTACCAACATTAGCAGTATAGGTATAAACACTATTGTCAGGGATGGGATTAAAATTACCTGAAATGCTACAGGTCAATTGCGGATAATCTACTTCAACCGTCACACTGTCTGAACATCGCGCGCCGTTATCAGCAATCGCCGTAAAGTTCAAGACATAAGTTCCACGTACAGTCCATGTTACGTTAATATCTTCAGTGTTGAATGGGCCAACACTAGCAGGGCCGCTTATAGTCCATTCATAGGTTGCATTACGCCCTGCAAGATTTGTCACAATTCCATCATAAGTTTGCGTAGAGAGATCAGGGTTTAAGTTTCCTGAGATGCTGCATGTAATATCACGCTGAGCAACTTGCATAATGACTTGTGCGGTTGAAGTTCCACCCGGGCCAGTGACGCGCAAAGTTACGGGGTTCGCCCCCAATTGTGTGAAGGTCACAGCTGGTGGATTTTGCTGTGTACTATCAATAACACCATCATTATTGAAGTCCCATTCCCACTGTGTAATCACGCCGCTTGAGCCATCCGTAAAGGTGACAGTATCGCCCCAAATGATATTAGTAGAAGCAACATTTATTAACGCTTGGGGTGCGGCAACAACTGTGACATTAATATCACGTTCAGAGAAAACCAAAGGATCAGCAGCTTCTACCCTTAATTGAACAGAGAATGTTTGCTCAGTAGCATAGACATGACACACGACCTGCGCATTGTTTTCAACGATAGGTGAACCATCGCCAAAGTCCCATAAATTACGCACAATTGGGCCATCACTCGTATTTTCAAAGCATACTTCGATACCACCGGGAACATTTCCTGTGATGGTATAAGTAAAATCAGCAAAAACTGTTGTGCCATCAGGATATACGCCTACCTGACGCGCAACACTACCACTGCCACCGGGACCACTATAGTTCATGGTGATCCAATAGGTACCTTCCGAAGCATAGGTATGCGTATGAGGGCCAAAATCAAAACCGTCAACAATTGGAGAGCCATCACCAAAGTCGAAAGTAAGGCTCGTAATCGGTCCTCCACCTAAGTCTTGTGCTTGGACGGTGAAGACAGTGCTTACTGTACCCGATGCTGGCGTAAGTGAAAAATCAGCCGATGGGGGTGGGGCTACGACTACAACATCTGCAAAAATTGTGGACGTTTGTCCGATGCTATCAGTCACTGTCAAAGTAATGGTATATGTGCCCGGCACAGTGAATGTATAGCTAGGGTTTGTATCTGTTGAGTCAGGTATAGCAGGAGCGCCAGCAGGAACAGCCACTTGCCACAAATACGTTAATGGGCCACCAGAGCTTAAATTCACTGTATAAACAGTAAAAGGACTGAAACCAGTATTGCTTGGAGTAATCGAAAAAGAAGCAACTGGCACGCTCGTGATCGAGATATAGCCATTTAAGATAATATCAGCCCCATCATTATCAATACAGGTAAGCGTGATAGTAAAATCGCCAGTGCTTGTATATGTCTTAGAGACATTTGCCAAGTTACCCGCAGTTGTTGAGTCTCCAAAATCCCAAGAATAGGCTTCAATACCGCTTGAAATCGCCCCCATATTAAAGGTGAAGGGGTCGTTATCGCCTGCATCGTCTAAAGTTAATTGACAAGTCGCCCCTGCGGGGTTACTTGCAGCATCAGTCCCAATCGTTCCATCATCAGGATCATTGGGCGCAACAGTCGGGGATGATGTAGGCGTGCTACTCGCTTCAACAGTAATTTCTGGCTTACCATCAGTAGACTGTGGTTCAGCCGTCACTTCTTGTGTTGAGTCTGGCGTTAC
>RFGP01000163.1 GCA_003697365.1 Chloroflexota bacterium
GCTGCGTTGATGTTAACTTGGGCATCTTCTCCGCCGATAACAAGTCCAAGCTCGCTAGGCCCTTGATGATGATCGGCGATGAAACTTGTTTGAGTGTTGCTTGAGTCTAGCGCGAGAGCTATCCGTAGAAGAGCAACCATGATTTCGGCAGGCTTCTTTTGTTCATCTGTAAGATTTTGGAAGGCGCTATCTTGATGCACTATATCATCGTTATTTTGTAGTCCGATAACGGTTGCTATTAAATTATGCTCTTCAAGGGTCAATTCTTTTAGCTTATATAGTAACAAAATCTCACGCCCATATTCAGCATAATCTGTTGGATCTAAGTCTTTGGCGATTCCATGTAGCATAGCACAGGCATGTAACAAATCACGAAAATGAGGAGCTAGGCGATGAATATTTGCCGTAATATCAAAAAGTTCTCGTAATTGTCGGCTTATATGTCGTGCTTGGTACATGTCAATGTTGAAACTTGCTGCCAGTGCACCGATGCTGATTGGGCTGCTAGGATCAGGGGCACCTTCGGGTAAGACAAACTTACGCTTTTTATGTAATGGTTCAGGTAGATTAGGTTTAGGAGGGGGGGGGATGACTTCGGGCAATTCTGGTAGCCCTTCAAATAAACTAGGTATATCTGTTATGGTGGGTTCTTGAAGCTGAGAAGATGATAGATTTGAAGACTGAGCAGTTGGTGTGGAGGTTATAAGTGTTTGCGGTAAAACACCAGCAAATAAGGTTAATCCCTCTTTTTCATAACGCTTTTGCCACATTAAAACTTCTTGCTCAGTAACTTTTGTAGCAGCAGCAATCGTGGCAATATCACGTCCTGCATCTAATAATAGGATGATGCGAGCAATTTTGCGATATTCAGCATTTTGCTCGGCTAAACGAACAAGTGCTTTTCGTACTTCTCGATTGAGTGGTGTTGTCATATGATTTCAATGCATTTACTTTGTATCATAAAAATAATAGTAAAAACACCCATCAGTTTATCATGCAAACCATGAGGGGTAAAATAATAATGACACATAACATTAATCATTTAGCAATAGTTGTACCAAACTTGGATGAGGCGCTTCATTTTTGGCGAGACGCGCTAGGGCTAAATTTGGCCCGTACAGAAGAAAACCCTGATGAAAAAGTCAATATCGCTTTTGTTGAAGCAGGTAGCAGCCATATAGAGCTTTTGCAACCCACTGATCCTGAAAGTGGTATCGCGCGTTATATGGAAAAACGAGGCGCAGGAATGCATCATGTTTGCATCGAAGTTGAAGACATTGAAGCAACAATGCAGCGTCTTCGTGAACATAATATTGAATTGATCAACGATACGCCAAAAACTCGCCCAACAGATCAAATTCGTTACGCTTTTATTCATCCGCGCAGCACTAATGGTGTTCTTGTTGAATTGTATGAGCTTCCCTGAAAGTTGGCAGTGGAAAGTCCCTCTCTTGCTCTTTGGGGTGGGGAGTGTATCAGTCATAGGATTTGCAATAGCACTGGCAAATGGTATGGCTGATCCTCCTCGCGCTTCTTATTTGATATGGGAAGATACGCCGATCTCTTGGCAAAAAGAAACAAATCCAAAAACCAACTTAGAATGGTATGTAAGTCCCCATCCCCTAACAACCGTAAATGAATTTACGCTAGAAGTTGAGGGAACAATACAAGCTGATATTCCTACCTTAACAGCATGGGGGATATGGTTTCAAGTAGCAGATGAGCGTTGGCTTGTGGTTGGCATTAATGGGCATCAATATGTGACAGTTCGTTATTGCGAGTCATTGACTTGGGACTATCGTCTACTGTCATGTATGCCTGCGTTTGAACCCACACAACAAATTGAGACTGTTTGGAAATACTTTCATTTGATCAAACCTGTAGGACAACCTAATAGAATTCAGTTAACTCGGCTTGCATTACGTTCAACAACCTTAACCTTGCGTTTTGGTGGTGAGTGGATGTGGGATGTTGCGCTTGAGTCTGATTTTCGTTTTGAAAAGTGGGGGATTTGGGTTGCCCAACCACAAGATTCTTCTCAAGCCTTAGTACTATGGACAACTATTCGCTTATGGGGCAATATCGAAAACTAGCGCAAAATGCACATTATACTACAATGAAAGTGTTAAACTTTAAAATGTTTCGGATTATTTGGGAATGCAAGATGGATTAACTTTAAAAGGTATTCGTGAGGGCGTTTTAGTTACTGTTAACCCAGAACAAGATTGGCCCTCAACTGTCAGCGCGCTCATCACACGAATTGATAATCAAGCGAGCTTCTTTAAGGGCGCTACACTTGTTTTGCAACTTTTAGAGCGTAGTGTGCAACGCCATGAATTGGAGCGACTCGTCAATTTGCTTACTGAGCGTGAAGTGGTTTTGGCAGGTGTTTTGAGTACAAGTGCAGTTACACAAGGAGCAACACGTCAGCTTGGTATCGCAGTTGATTTAGCTGAGGTGCGCGCCAAAACTGTTCAACATCGTATTGATGATTTTGAACAAACTCCTACTCATCCTGAACGCCTGTTTGATGATGAAACAGAAGGTGCTGAGGCGGTCTTGATTCGGCGTACCTTGCGCAGTGGACGTGTAGTGCGTAATCCCGGTCATGTGATTGTGATTGGAGATGTAAATCCCGGAGCGCAGGTTATCGCTGGGGGAGATATTATTGTGTGGGGGAAAGTGCGCGGTATTGTACACGCTGGCGCAATGGGAGATGAGAATTGTGTTATTTGTGCGCTAGACTTACAGCCCACACAATTGCGCATTGGTTCTATTATTAATGTATCACCACCACAAAAAGGGAAACGCCGTAAACCACGTCCAGAAATTGCGCGTGTGAGGGATGGGCACATTGAAGCTGAAGAGTGGTCATATAAATAGAGGGGCTTAGTGTTGTTATGACTGGAAGAGTAATTACTATTACATCTGGCAAGGGGGGGGGTGGTAAAACAACTACAACCGCTAACCTTGCGATGGCATTAGCACGACTTGATAAGCGTGTTGTTGCTATTGATGCTGACATTGGATTGCGGAACTTAGATTTAGTGATGGGGCTAGAAAACCGTATTGTGTATGATTTGGTGGACGTGATCGAGGAACGTTGCGCCTTACGCCAAGCGATGATTAAACATAAAGACTATCCTCACTTGTATTTAATTCCAGCTTCACAAAATCGTGACAAAACGGCCGTTAGCCCCCAACATATGAAATCAATAGCAATGCAATTGAAAGAATCTCATGATTTTATTTTGATTGATAGTCCAGCAGGAATTGAGTGGGGTTTCAAAAATGCACTAGCACCTGCTGATGAAGTTTTGATTGTAACAAATCCAGAAATTTCGTCTGTGCGTGATGCAGATCGTATCATTGGCATTATTGAAAATCATGATACGCCTATTAAAGTGCGACTCATCGTTAACCGCTTGAAGTCGAATCTTGTCAAACGTGGTGATATGCTTTCAGTTGAAGATGTTGTAGATATGCTTTCTATTCGTCTAATCGGCATTGTGCCTGATGATGAAACTGTTTTGAAAAGTAGTAACATGGGCATTGCCGCCGGCGGTGTTGTGGGGCAGGCATATGAAAATATTGCCCGTCGACTATGCGGAGAAGATGTGCCTTTTGAGGAATCGAATGGCGGATTTTTAGGGCGCTTTCGTCGTTTATTCGGTAATAACAGTTAGTTGATAGAGTTTATGAAAAGGAGAACGGATACTCAGGCATAATGGCTGCCATATAATAGTAGTATCCCAAAAATATCATGGCAAATTTGATAGATCGTTTTTTAGGTCGCTCTTCTCAACCCAAATCTGCTAAAATTGCTAAGGAACGATTGCAGTTTGTTCTAGTAACAGATCGTAGCCAATTGTCCCCAGAAAAATTGCGCCAAATGCAAGCAGAAATTTTAGATGTCATCCGCAAGTATTATCGCATTAATGAGGAAGGCATCGACATTAAGATTGAATCACGAGAACGGGAAAACTATCTTGTGGCAGATATTCCCCTAGCAAAACAAAACCCAAATTCTGATGAAGATGGGGGGCGCATTGGTTTTATGTTACAGACTCCAGCACAAACCCTAAAGTCAGAAAGTGATGAATCATCTACTGAAACAGATGCATCTGCTGAAGCTGAGCCAGACCCTCCGTCTTCATGACATTTGCTAACTTTGGCTTGACGTTGTCTGTTTGGCACATTAATCTAAGCTACCTGAAAGGTATACATTTTGTGTAGTTGGGTAAGACAATAAGTTATGGCCACATCATCACAATCGCGATTCACGACAGCTGCTCCTCGTACACGCTCGCGCACCGCTATGCTATGGCAAAATTTTGACTTTATTTTAATGGGAGCAACTTTACTCCTAATTATTATTGGCATTTTATTTATTCGTAGTGCAACGCTTGACGCAGTGGACACGGATTTAATTGGCCGCGTTGATAGCCAAATTACATATACCATTTTAGGCATGTTTGTGGTCATAGCACTTGCCGCTTTAGACTATCGTCTTTTGGGCGCATTAGAACCTTACATCTATCTATTTCTTATTTTTGCGCTCGCGATGGTCGCGGTTGTGGGGCAGATTGGTGACGCTGGGGCACAACGCTGGTTGGACGTAGGGATTCCGGTACAACCATCAGAAATCGGTAAAATGCTGATCATCCTTGCGCTGGGCAATCATCTTTCTAAACGATACGAGCAATTAGATAAATTTTCGACAGTCGTTATTTCTATCATTTATTTTGCAATTCCAGCTACACTCATTTTCTTGCAGCCAAACTTGGGGAATGTGATTGCTTTTACCGTTATTTGGTTATCGATGATCTGGGGAGCAGGGCTGCGCTTTAAGCATATAGGGATTTTGGCCCTTATTGGTATGTGCTTATTACCTGTGCTCTGGATAAATATGCAAGATTATCAGCGCGAACGCATTTTAACATTTATCAACCCTGAAGCGGAAGAAAATTCAGCTGCTCAGTTTAATCGTGACCAAGCCTTAATTAGCATTGGATCGGGTGGTTTAACGGGTAAAGGTTATACCAATGGCTCGCAAACTCAGGGACGCTTTTTGCGGGTTCGTCATACAGACTTTATTTTCAGTGTTATTGCTGAAGAAGCTGGCTTTTTGGGAGCCACGACAGTTATCTTTTTGATGGGTGTTGTGGTTTGGCGAATATTAGATGTAGCCACAAATGCCCGCGACGAACTTGGTGCTTTAATCTGTTACGGAGTAGCGGGCATTATTACCTTCCAAACGGTGGTGTCAATTGGGATGAACCTTTCCATCCTCCCTGTGACAGGTCTTACTCTGCCGTTTGTTAGTTCTGGTGGTTCATCTCTATTGACTTTGTTGTTTGGGATTGGTTTAGTACAGAGTGTTGCAATGCGCAACAAATATACTAATCTCATCTAGCCACGACTGCGGCGAAGACGACGGCGTTGTCGACGATTGTTTTCGGATGTGTCTTCATCCGAAGTTTCATCGTCAGTATGATTTTCAGTTACAGTGCCACCGCCCAACATACGATTTTTCATCAAAAGTAATTGTTTCAAGATTTTTTGGCGGTGATTTTGGGCTTTAACACCGTCTAGCGCGGCTTCAAAAGTTGCCACTGCGTCCATTATTTTGCCTGCTCGAAACTGCATATCACCTAGCGCTAACACTGTTTCAGCATATAAGCTGTTTTCGCCTAATTCTTTGAATAGGATTGCTGCTTCACGATAGAATGTCTCGGCTTGATCGCGCTCATCTACTCTTGAATAGACTAATGCCATATTACCGAGAACTTTGGCTTCTCTTAGTTGGTCATTCATTTCTTTGAAAAAGGCTAAACTTTCCTGTAAAAGCTCTAGAGCAGTTTCATGAGCCTCCAGTTCACTATGGGTTAGCGCTAAATTAACGCGCATTTCAGCCGCCATAACAGCGTTGTTTTCTGCTTCATATGCTGCTATTGCTTCTTCAAAGACTTTTACAGCTTCTTCAAAATTGCCTTGCTCGTAAAGACGAGTGGCCTTGCCTTGTAATTCTACACCTTTAGACATATCTAACTACTTTCTAGAGCGTAATATCTAATAAACCTTCAGCCAATTCGCGTAAGGATTCAGTGGGCATTTTGGCGAGTACCATAGCTAAACGAATATAGGGTTCATTAGAAGGTACTGATACAAAGTCGCGTACTTCACTGTCCATTTTGGCGAAAAGTTTCATGGTTTCTAATAACTCAAAAAACTCACCGACTCTGCTATTGGCATCTAAAAAGTAGCTGATGCTAACATCTAAAATATTGGCAATTTCGGTGAGTAATGCCATAGGGATTTGATAATACCCTTGTTCATAATAGAGAAGCTCGTCGGTAGGAATATCGAGCTTTTGGGCAAGTTCATCTACGCTGATGCCTAATGATTCACGCCGTGTGCGGATCATCAAACCGATCATACGTGTTCGCACAGTGATATATTCGTCGGCATCAATAGCGCGTTCCATTTGTTGTTGTTGAAGCGTTTCTGTGCCCCAAAAGTGACTTACAGGGATTTTAAGGAAATACGCCAATACTTCTAACAAGGGCAAACTTGGGGTGCCATAACCATATTCCCATGCCAATATATCATCGACGCTAACACCTAAATAATTAGCTATATCTTGCTCTGTATACCCCGAATCTAGGCGAGCATCGCGCAGTAGAACTCCTAGCATTCGTGAACGTAATGCTCTTGCTTCAGCGGGGTCAAGAGGTTCGGTTGATGGGGTTTCTTGAGCTTTTTCAGCGTTGATCTTACGAAAACGCGCTGCAGCATCACTTAAACTCATGGAACTTACCTTTATTTAATATCTTTTTCTACTTTTGAATTATAGCACAAACAGCTTCTCAGCATGTTGAACTATGCTAATGTAGCTTATATTAAAATATATAGCATCACAAATTGTAACACAAACCTAGCCGCTAATTACCATCCTATAACCTAGTGTATTGCAGTCTATCTTTTGATGAAGCATCGCTAATACTAAACGTATGGTTCACAACGTAGTATGACCACAGCAAGCGGTGGCACAGTGATCACAATCGATTGCTCATAACCATGCCAGTGATGATCTGTTGAATATACACTACCTAAATTTCCTAGATTACCACCCCCATAAATCTCTGAATCACTATTTAATAATTCGATGTAGCGCCCACGTTTAGGAACACCGACGCGATAATGATGACGTGGCACTGGCGTGAAATTGCAAGCGATTACGAGGAAGTCATTCGGGTCTTTGGCAAACCGCATATATGTAAATACGCTCTGATCAGCATCGTTTGCCTCAATCCATCGGAAACCTTCATGCGTAAAGTCTTGTTCATATAATGCGGGCTGTGTTTGGTAGAATGTGTTTAAGTCTTTGACCCATCGCTGAAGTTGTTGATGTGTCTGGAAGTTTTCTGTAAGATGCCAATCTAGACTGCGTGCTTCACTCCACTCGCTCCATTGACCAAATTCTTGTCCCATAAACAATAATTTCTTGCCCGGATGCGTGTATTGATAACCATATAAGGCACGCAGAGAGGCAAATTTTTGCCACCAATCACCTGCCATTTTACCAATCAGTGAGCCTTTGCCGTGTACAACTTCATCATGGGAGAGGGATAAGATGAAATTTTCACTAAAAGCGTAGGCTAATGAAAAAGTGATATTGTTATGATGATAACGGCGGTAAATTGGGTCTTTTTGAAAATAGAGCAGGGTATCATGCATCCAGCCCATGTTCCATTTAAAAGTGAAGCCGAGCCCACCAAGATAAGTGGGGCGAGAAACCATTGGCCACGCAGTAGATTCTTCTGCTATCGTGAACGCACCTTGAACTTCGCGATGGACAATCTCATTAAATTCTTTTAGAAAGCTAATGGCTGCCAGATTTTCATTTCCGCCATATTCATTTGGTACCCATTCGCCTTCTTTTCTGGAAAAATCTAGGTAAATCATTGATGAAACAGCATCAACGCGCAGCCCATCAATATGATATTCCTTTAGCCAGAAAAGGGCATTGGCCAATAGGAAATTACGCACTTCATTACGTCCATAGTTGAAAATGTACGTTCCCCAATCAGGATGCTCTCCCTGACGTGGATCAGCGTGTTCATATAAATGAGTGCCATCAAAATAACTGAGCGCATAACCATCTTTAGGAAAGTGTGCTGGCACCCAATCTAGAATTACGCCTATGTCGTTTTGGTGGCACTGATCCACAAAATACATAAAATCTTGTGGCACACCATAACGTCGTGTGGGTGCATAGTAGCCAGTAACTTGATACCCCCATGAACCATCAAAAGGGTGTTCTGCGATAGGCATTAATTCAATGTGAGTGTATCCCATGTCTTTAACATATGGAATTAGCTCATCAGCAAGCTCACGATAAGTTAACCATTGATTGCCTTCTTTGCGTTTCCATGAACCTAAATGTACTTCATATATGCTCATAGGTTCTGTCAGAATGTCCCGATGAGTGCGAGTGTTCATCCATTCTGAGTCATTCCACTCATAAGTGCTAAGGTCAGTGACAATGGAAGCTGTAAGCGGTCGTAGCTCACTCCCAAAAGCATAAGGGTCGGCTTTTTCGGCACGATAGTCATGAAAACAAGAGAGTATTTCATATTTGTAAATTTCCCCTGCCTGTAAATTTGGAATGAACAACTCCCAAATGGCTCCTCCGCGCGTTTGCATAGGATGCACGCGACCGTCCCAATTATTAAAATTTCCAATCACGCTTACTCGTTTAGCATTGGGGGCCCAAACAGCAAAACGTACACCTTTAACACCATTTTGTTCAATGAGATGTGCGCCTAATTTTTTATAAATTTCTAAGTGGCGACCTTCACTGTGCAAATAAAGATCAAGGTCTCCAAGACTTGGTGGAAAGCGATATGGATCATCAAAAATAAAAGAATTGCCTTCAAAAGTAGTTTCTTCTAGTTGATAAATAATGGGTTTTGTAATAGGAACCTCTACTTCAAAAAGTCCATATTCATGAATGCGCGTCATGGGGTAGCGTGTATGTTGCTCTGTAATGACTGCTAGCTCACGAGCCGTTGGGCGAAAAGCGCGTATGATAACGGTCTGATCGTCAACAGGGTGTGGGCCTAAAATGTCAAAGGGGGCACCATGATCACCGTGAACTAATGCAGCAATTGCATCCGGGTGAAGATGAGTTGTTGTCATGTCGTCTCCTCACGAAACTATACTGTGTCGATAGTAGCTAGTATCCGTGATGATGGCATTGTTTGCAATAAGTGAATAGCCTTAGCGGCAAATGGCGCGTCCTGCACGAGGGCAATAACTATATTGCGTTTTGCCTGTTTGGGCATAGGCTTCTAATTGGGGATTGCTGAACAGAAAATTTCTGCTTGAAACACTTTCATGACAGCTAAAACAGTCATTCAGCGCTGTATCTGTAATTGGTTGGCCATTTTCGGCATTAAATGCGCCAAAGTTCCATGTGCCCACTCTCGATGACGCTGCGAGATCAGCAATTTGCCATGTGCTTCTGCTTTCAGCAACATGAACTTCTGGATCAAGATAATGCATACTAGGGTTATCAGGTATAGGGCGATAAGCCTCAATGATAACCATTGTGCGTTCTGGCAACTCTTCGCCATTTAGTATTGACTGAATAGCTTGAGGGCTAATATACAAATGACGTATTACTCCATCAGAACGTTCAACAGTGGCATAATGGACAAATTGTTCTCTATAGTTTAACGGAAGTTCGATGGGCTCTCTTCCCAACTGATAGGTGGGAGAAGGGGGAATCGTTATATTATCTCTAGAGGATGATTGATTCATCGCCACTAATACGATCCCCAAAAGTATGACGCTAAATACAGTAATTATACGCATTCGATTCGCTTTAAGAAAACAGATAACCGACTATTAAGTCATCTTAGCAGGAAATTCTTACGTATTTATTGCAAAGAAATGAATTGACGTAATACTTGAAAATCTTCTTCTAAGATAGCGCGCTTTGAACGTTCGTATAAAGCCACTGCAGGGTGGAATAGTGGAACAACATAAATAAGACCAAATTCGGCTTGACCTTCTAAAACTTTACCGTGTAGTTGGCTTATCTTTTGCGTTTTCTGCGGCATATCGAATAATTTTAGGATGAATTCCATCGAAAAACGCCCTAAAGTTGCAATGACTTTTGGTTGGATGATGTTAATTTGACGTACAAGAAACGGTGAATAGAGCTCTATTTCTTGCTTATTTGGATCACGGTTAGCGGGAGGGCGATCTTTAACGATGTTTGTGATATAAACGGCTTCTCGCCTTAGACCAATAGATGCGATAAGTTCATCGAGCACACGCCCAGAAGCTCCACAAAAAGGTACCCCCGTTTTTGCCTCGTTTTCACCGGGGGCCTCACCAATGAACATAATATCAGCGTAGTGATTACCTTGTCCGATGACAGGAAAATACCCATTTTGCTTGCGATAGCTATATAAGGGTGATTCTGTGAGGTTGAGTACTTCGTCACGTATCTGGCGTAATTGTTCAGTGCGATCACTCATAGATTGCTACTCCTGTAAAGCGTTAAGATTGAGGTTTATGAGCATAACGAGAACTTTACCAACGGTCAAGCATAGCGGCGATTGCCCAACGTTTGCTTGATAACAAATTTCTATCAAGGTGACTATTTTGTGATTATAAAGCCAAGAACGCTTATTAAGCGCTTGTGTAATTTTGCACAAACTATCTAGACAATTCATAATCTTTTGCGTAGACTGTTCGTTTGTTTGCTTGGAGAAGGTGATGGAGAGTTTTACGCTTGAAGTATATGGTTCTGCTTGGCGCTGCCTTGATTGTTGTGATTCTACTGATTGGCAGTGAACTATACTATGAAGACCCTTCTGTGCGTCAAAATCAATATCGCATTGCACAACAAACAGCTTTTTTGCTAAACACACAGTCGGCTACTCATGCGGCATTGCAGCAAACGGTACAGGCATCGGTGCCAATGCAAACACAATATGCCGCTATGCTGCAATATAACAATTTGTTGATGGCCACTTATGATGCTTATATGCTAGGCACTGTCATTGCCATCACTCCTACTAACATTCCACAAATTACGGCTGTTGCTGATCAACCCCAAAGCATAGAGTCCAATAGTGTGATTAGTTCAGGAATTGATAGCAATGGGTGTGCAGTCGATAGTCGTACTCAATTCCCCATCACAGGTGCTGAGGATCCTACCGCTATCTACTTTTCTACCGTTGTTCGTAATGTAACAGCTGGCACAACTTTTCGGACAAGGTGGTATAACACAGCAGACGATATGTCTCGTTATGAGTCCATCGCATGGCAAGCTGATCGGGCCTATGATGAAACCTGTGTTTATTTTTGGATGGAATCTTCAGATATTCCTTATACCTTTGGCTCTTGGACGGTCGAATTAATTATAAATGACGCTATAGCAGAAAGTCTCCAATTCACTCTGTGCGAAATTGGAAGTTGTTAATTATTTGCTTCTAAAAGCGCTGTATAGGGCTCTTCAGCAAGCAATGCATCAATGACTTCTTGAGCATCGGTCTCTGGATCGGTGTCATTTTCATAGCGCTCAATGAGCAATATCCAAGGCTGATAAGCAACATCGCCACGTCCGGGAAGTTTTGATTTCAGCTGTGGTAAATAATCTAGCATGGCTGGTGCAAAGTAGATTGTGCCAGCGTATTGCTTCGGGATAACAAAGCGAGGCGGAACACTTTTAATTAGATATTCGTTAATGGTTTCCTCAGAGAGTGATCGATCGCTTAAAGCCAATTGCGCCAAAACGTAATAACCGCGTGCTCCTGCTACTTTATCTAAAAAGATAGCCCAATTGGCATTTTTACGTGCTAATTCTGCTTGGCCTAACTCAAGATAAAGTTCTGCACGTTCAGCATATGTAGAAGCGGCGAACTCGGTTGTGTCTGTAACATCAATGGCTTCGATTGCGCTTGTATAATATTCTAACGCTCTTTGGAGGTTGCCTTCTGCCCAAGCATTGCGCCCTTGTGCCAGATATTGACGTGATAAGTCATGGTCATTTTGAAGTAGCCCTTGTTCAACAATAGCTAAATCATTCAGCCATAAGCCAACTTGAACTTGAATATCGGGCGTTGTATTCGCTAAGAAGGCTTGCATAGCTTCATCTCGTGAAGGAAGCGTATCATCAGGCGCTATCCAAAACGGTGATAGAGCAATATAAGGTGCTAGTTCTAATGCACGAACATAAGCTGCTTCTGCTTCTGTGTGCTGGCTCAGTTTGTCTAAATATCGTCCGTGCAAAAGATGGTATTCCCATAAATCAGGATGCACTGCTAAAGCACGTTCAATGAGTTTAAGGGCATTTTCATAGTCACTCTGCATGGCATAAAGTGCTGAAAGATTAGCCATGCCCATATCGTAGGTTGGATTATCTTCTAAAATAGCCTCATGAGCTTCAATAGCTTCTAGTAGATATAGTTCAGGGTTTTCATTTGCCAATATACCCAGTACATAAGCGCGTTGTAGCGCGTAAGCTCCTTGTTTGGGATCGATTGCTTCTGCTTTTTCAAAGTACTCTAAGGCTGTTGTATAGTCTTTATCATTAAAGGCTCGCCACGCATTTAGCATTCGTACTCTAGCGATGTCAGTAGTGAATAGCCAAGCGAGGCTGATGAGTAAAAAGGCAAACACAAAAATAGGGGCTAAACGTCGCCATTTGTTGTACTGTATTTTTTCTGGGAGGTGAGGATTTTTTTCATCTGCCATAACATAAGCACTAATAATTAGGATGGGTAACACACTCGTTGAGGCTATAAAATTGTCAACTGTACTGTGAACACAAAATCCTGCTAATGCAGCCAATATACCTTCATAACGAATTTGCTTGGGACGAGGTGCTGTTCGCCAATTTTGATGCCAAACGATGAAGAAGCAGATGCCTAACCAAATAAGTAAAATAAAGCCTCCGATACCTATTTCGGCGGTAGTATTTAACCATAAGTTGTGTGCAGACACAATTTTATCTTGAATGAACTCTGTATTGCGCACAACACGATATTTGGCCCCAAATGATCCTACGCCACTTCCTAGTATCGGGCTTTCAGTTATAAATTCAATCGAGCGCTCCCACATATCAGCACGGCGGCGATCACTAGTTGAGTCGGAGCTGCTAGCGAATAGCATCAATAGTATTCCTATACTCACAATACCTATAAACATGGTCGGAAAAACCCATTTGGGACGAAATAGCTTGCGTGTTCGTTGCCATGTCATCAGCTGGAATGCACTCATAACCCCTAATACAGCCAAAAAGCCGCCTAATGCACCGCGCGACCCACTGCCAATAAGTACCCCAAATATCGCCACAGCCAATAACCATAACCCAATCTTTAGATCACGTTGTGAGGTTGTGCGTGCCCAACTTACGATGATGGGAAGCAAGACCATTGCATAGTTCCCTAGCCACGTAGACACATTTAAAGCTAAGGATAATTTGTAAGAAACAGGCGGGATAGGATCATTGAGCCCACCGATGGCATACCATCCTTGATCGTATCCGACAAACCCTAGCCCGAAGTACCAAGATGCATATTCTAATATGCTTATCAACACAACGACACCACTTGCAATGAAAAGTCCCTCAAATAGAGCGCGCTGTTTTCCTGCCCGTACAAAATCAAGCAACATATAAAACCATAAGACATGTACTCCCATCAGCCATGCTTGTTCTAGTGCAATGCGAGGATATATTGCAGTGGCAGAAGTAATGATGAGTAGAATGACATAAAGCAAAAGGGGTAGGTTAAAAGAAGTATGTGGCCATTGTCTTTTTTGAATAATTAACGTTGTTAACCAAACAGCGGCGCTTATTCCTATGACAACGTGAAAAAATATCGTTAAGATAGGTATTCTGATGGTGTATAGTGTGCCACCGATAAAGGTGATATATGCAATAAATAAAATAATGAAAAGTCTTTGCATAAAACCCTTCTTTTTACTTATGAGAATAATTGTTCTCAAAAGTTAATTGTCTCATGATCTTTTTTGCTCAACGACAGATGCCAACACAGATAAATAACGCTGTGCAACTTGTTCATGGTCGTAATGTTCTTCGGCATAGCGGCGGGCGTTTTGAGAAAGTAGTTGTCGTTGGTCTACTTGATCAAGTAATTTTAGGATGGTGTTAGCTAATGCTTCATATCCGCCACTGTTTAGAACAATGCCGCTTTGACTCATTTGCAAAATGTCCGCGCTGATTCCGCTGCCATAAGCAATCATCGGGACACCGCAAGACATCGCTTCATACAACTTGGCCGGAATTGTGCCACTATATAACTCGTGCTCGCGCATTGCCCAAAAGGTTAAGTATAAACTATTCCACAATAGTGGCATTTCATCATGCGATAACCACTCGATCCAATGCACATGCTGAAATTCAGGCGATGCCAAGTGTTGCCGCACTAAATCAGCTTGACTTCCTTTACCAACAAACAGGATATAAACGTCGGGGTGTTGAATCATTTTTGCTGCATTAAGCATAAGCTCAAAGTCATATTGCGTGGCAAAAGTTCCAACAAAAGCGATTACTTTTTGATTTTTGGGAATGTTATAGCGTTCGCGAAATAGAGTGGTGTCTAAATTAGGGCGGAAGCGATCTAAATCAACCCCATTATAAATAACATGAAGTTGTGTATAAGAACCGATATGTTGCGCGATTCGTTCTGCCCAAGCTGGACTCATTGCAATAATTGCTGCTGCTCTGCGATAGAGTAAATTAACCGTTTTTCTAGCAACTCGATAAATGAAGCTCTCTTCTTTTAATGCGCCAACAGATAATAAATGATCTGGCCATAGATCAGAGACGTTAAGGACATAAGGGCATCTCAGCCAAAATGCTAAAAGCATTCCAGCAAGGCCAGTAAAAATTGGTTGTGCTTCTATCAAAATAACATTTGGGCGTTTTAGAAACAAACCGCGTATGAGCGCCGTAAACATAAATGAGAGTTGGCTGATCAATTTGCGACTAATTTTTGAGCTTGGTGTTGCCCAAAGCCACGTTTGAATAACTCGTATGCCATCTCGCTCTTCAACAACAATGAGCTTTTTACGATAGGCATCATGTATTTGCCCTTGTGGATAGTGGGGAAGGCTTGTGAGAACAGTAACGTGATGCCCGATTTGACGCAGCGTTCTCGCTAGTCGTGTTAGTCGTACTGCTGCAGCACCTGAATCGGGGGCGAAATAATTTGAGACTAGTAAGATGTGATATGGGCGTTCTGTCACGAAAATTTTGTCCAAAAGTCATCTGTCGATAGGGCATCCAAAGTAAGTATAGCTGTACCATATTGAGATATACAAGCATTGATGCGCTTTAAAACACCATCAAGTTCAAAATTTAACATAGGTAAATCTTAGCTTGAACTGTGTAAAAATGCCGATTAACTACTGCCATTGACCCCAAACATATACAACGCAACAATAGTAAGCGTAATAAGCGCTATAAACCAACAACCACTTTTTTAACAATTGATCATTCAGTCAGTGAAGGAGTTGCTTAAATACAATGCGTAAACTTGTTTTAAGTATTTTAATAGGAGTCCTAGCTTTAGGTGGCGTTTTTCTAGGACAACCAAATCAAGAGCCAGTTGCTGAAGCGCGCGGTGGGCGTGTGTTGAATATCTATTCTTCACGTCATTATGGCGCACTAGAAGCTCCTTTTGTGGCTTTTCAAGAGGCTACAGGTATTGAAGTGCGCGTATCAGATGGCGAGCCACGCGCATTGCTGGAACGTCTGCGCGCTGAAGGTGACCGCACCCCAGCAGATATTTTCTTGGCAATTGATGCTGGTGTTTTGTCTTTAGCTGCTGAAGAAGGGTTATTGCAACCTGTTGAGTCTGAAATTTTATTGAATAACATTGACGAATCTCAACGTGACCCTGAAAATCGATGGTTTGGACTTAGTCAGCGCGTGCGCACGATTGCTTACAATCCAGAAGTTGTTGATCCAAGCGAACTTTCAACTTATGAAGCATTAGCTGATCCACAATGGAAAGATCGTTTGTGCTTGCGTCCAGCTTCACATATTTACACGGTGTCATTGGTGAGCAGCCTCATTTATCATCATGGCTATGATGAAGCTCTAGAAATTGTTAAAGGGTGGGTTGCCAACAATCCAACATATATCAATAGTGACACTCGTATTATTGAAACGATTGTTGCGGGTGGTTGCGATGTGGGTATTGTGAACCACTATTATTTAGCACGCTTGAAGAGTCAAGACCCTGAATATCCCGCTGCATTGTTTTGGGCAAATCAGGATGCCAGCGGTACCTTCTATAATGTTAATGGTGCAGGCATCACAGCAAATGCTCGTAACTATGATGAAGCAGTCGAGTTTCTGGAATTCATGAGCTCTCTTGAAGGCCAAGCAGGCACGCCAGAAGGCTTACCCGGTGTCAATTTTGAGTTCCCCACAAATCCAGAAGCAGAACTCAATGAAATTCTTGCTCAATTTATCGAAGAATTTGGTGAATTTGAACTTGATCTTGAATACCCGCTTTGGGAGTACGGCAATTATCAAGAAGATGCTGTGCGTTTACTAGAAGAAGCAGGGTATGGCTTTGATGAAGGATAGGCAATGAGTCAAACAACGCTTTCGCAATCTCGTTGGAATACTATTTCCATTCAAGTGAAAGCGGCTACGCTACCATCTTTACGATGGTGGCGTTGGCTTGCTTTAATTTTACCGATGTCTATTGCAGTGCTTGTATTGATGCCTTTGGTATATCTGGCGAGCAGTATTACTGATCCCAATGAGGCGCTTTGGACTCGTTGGTGGGATACGATCTTGCCACCAATGTTGATCAACACGCTGCAACTAACGCTTGGTGTGGGCATTGGTACTTTTATTATTGGAACAGTGGCTGCATGGCTGGTAACAGCCTATGAATTTCCCGGCCGTATATTATTTGATCGCTTGCTGCTATTACCGCTTGCTATACCGAGTTTTATATTGGGCTTTGTGTTTATTGCTACCTTTGACTATGCTGGCCCTGTTCAAACTCAATGGCGAGATTGGTTTGGTGATGATGCTTGGTTCCCTGATGTTATGTCTGTTTGGGGGCTTATTATCGTTATGACGGCGGTGCTATATCCTTATGTTTATATTTTAGCACGCGCATCATTTCGAGAGCAGGCGGCAAGCACTTTTGAAGCTGCGCGCGTTATGGGATATAGCCGTACTCAAACCTTCTTTCGCCTTGTCTTGCCATTAGCGCGCCCTTCTATTGCAGCAGGGGTCGTGCTTGCCATGATGGAAGCAATGACAGATTATGGTACGGTCAGCTTTTTTGGGTATCCAACGTTAAGTGAGGGCGTTGTTCGTATTTGGAAAGGTACGTTTGGCTTTGACGCGGCAGATAACGCCGCACAACTCGCTTCATTACTTATGTTTATTGCTTTCGGAATGATAGTGCTTGAGCGCTTGCTGCGTGGGCGCGCTAAATATTATCAACAAGGCGGCGAAGGTCGGCGCTTACAGCGTGTTCCTCTCAAGGGCTGGAAGCAGTTTGTTCCTACGGCTATTTTAGGTGTTATTTTAGGATTTGCCTTTATATTACCTTATGGGCGCTTAGTTTATTGGGCATATCATGAAGTCCAAAATCCACAAGTTGGGCTTTTATCAGTTGATATTTTCCAAGAGCATATCAAGAACACAGTACGCATTGCTGGTATTGCTTCAGGGCTTGTCATTGGCTTATCGATTGTAGTAGCACATGGGGTTCGTGTTACTGCTACAAGCGGTAAAAAGCGCATCCCTCGTTTTATTGCACGCTTAACAACGCTTGGATACGCAATGCCCGGTGCTGTGGTTGCTGTAGGGATTTTACTCATTGTGATGCCGATTGATCATGAATTCACAGATTACTTAGAACTAGAATGGGGGCGCACAAACCCCGATTTATTCTTTACAGGCACAATGACTGCTATGCTCTATGCCTATGTGGTACGATTTATGGCGGTTGGCTTCAACAGCGTTGATGCAAGCCTAGAAAAGATCAAGCCAAGCATGGAAGAAGCAGCACGCACAATGGGGGCTGGCTCTTTCCGAGTTTTTCGTCGTATTTATATACCATTATTGAAGACGGGCATTGCTGCTGGTGCAATCCTTGTGTTTGTAGATGTTATGAAAGAAATTCCTGCAACTCTAATCTTGCGTCCTCCCTTTGGTACTGATACGCTTGCATTGTGGGTATATGGCTTGGCTTCAGAGGCTTTTTGGCAAGCGGCGGCCGTGCCCTCAATTGCAATTGTTGGGTTTGGACTTATTCCTATCCTTTTACTAATGCGTATCGGAGAAAATACCAAAGAAACACACGGATGAAAATCGCACCAGTTATTCGTCTGATCAACGTTACAAAGCAATATGATAATAGCGTTCTTGCTGTAGATAGCGTGTCGTTTGAAGTTCAAGCGGGCACGCTTTTAGCGTTGTTAGGAGCGAGTGGATGTGGAAAAACTTCCACATTGCGCCTGATTGCGGGGCTAGAGCGTCCTAGCTCTGGTGAAATATGGTTAAATGATCGCCTTGTTGCAGGCAATGGTGTATGGGTGGAGCCTGAAAAAAGGCGCGTGGGGATGGTCTTTCAAGATTATGCATTGTTCCCGCATATGACAGTAACTGA
>RFGP01000164.1 GCA_003697365.1 Chloroflexota bacterium
GAAGCAGTGCGCCGTGCTCGCCGCGAGCGACGAAAACGAGCCAACTTTAAGATGGTTCTATGGCTGAGCGCATTATTAGCAGTCATAGCGCTTACACTTGCTGTGCGTGAAGAATATACAGAACCACGTACTCGTGAAGATGCTATTCAGGGGCTTGATATTTGGCTTGAACAAATGATCGAGACAACAGGTGTATATACAACTGCATTAAGCGGCACATCTTTCGATTGTTCTTCTTTTCAAAATAATTCTCAATTTAATATACCTGAAGGGCCAGAGTGGGCAGCGCGCGATGGTAAAAACCAAGAGAATTTAGACGATTTTTTTGACGGTATGGAAGCAGCTCAGGAGCGGCTTATAACAGTAAAACGTACTTTAGAACAACTTTGTGCACGTGAGGGGGGAGCAACTATAGATTTGCCACCAGCAGCAAATCTTGCTCAACAAGTGAGTGAAGTATCGATTTTGCATTTATCAAAAGCTGCTAATGCACTCGATGAAGCTAGGCAGAATCTGGCGGAATAGGCAACCAATCTTTTGATTCTGTTTGATCGGCAGGAGCAATACTTAACAATAAGCGGCTACGTGGCGTATAATAGACGATGTATTCGCGTCCTTCTTCCATTGGAATCTCGTAGGGCGCTACAAATGGGGCAAAGCTGTAGTCATTGACAATGTAAACAAATGGCATTTCTGGTCGGTCACGTTCAGAATATTTGATTGTAAGTGGCCCGCGTGTCCAGCGCACAGCTTTAGTATCAAGGGCTTCTGGAACAAACATTTCGGCGTTAGTATAGAGAACTACTATCAAAAAAAACATACTCATTCCCGAAAAAAGTAGCATTAGCAGCCCGAAAAAGCCTGTAAAAGGTAAGGTTTGTACAAGCCCCCAAAGCATTACGAAGCCAATAATGCTAAAAATGATAAAACCGAAACCTGAAACTATTGCCGCACTAATAATAGGGATGCGTTGGCTTGGGGTCAACACTCCGCGTCGATTGGCAGCGATTTTGTCAGCCATATGTGGGGATGGCGTGTACTTCTCCCCGTGTTTTTGTACAGATTTTTTAGTATTATTCATTGGTTTTTCGTCTACAATTAAGCGAGCTTAGATGCAGTATAGCATAACTTGAATGTGCTAGCGATAGAGTGAAATTTTGGAAAAAGCGGCTTATAACAGTACAATAGCGCCGCATAGCAATATTAATTTTGGCAAATGATGCTTTCTATGAAGTAGCGAGGAGACACCGCATCTGTGGTTAGTCCATTAGACTGGCTACTAGGGCTGTTTTCTTTAGATATTGGGATCGATCTTGGTACAGCCAACACACTTGTAAGTGTGCGGGGTAAAGGGATCGTGATCAATGAACCGTCTTATGTGGCCATAGATAAGAAGACACGTCGCCCGATTTCTGTAGGGCAAGAAGCAAAAGAAATGGCGGGCAAAGTGCCTAATAAAATACAGGTTGTCCGCCCTTTACATGATGGTGTAATTAGCGAGTTTCAGATCACTGAAGCTATGCTGAGTTATTTTATTGAAAAGGCCCACCAGCAAAGTTGGGTGCCTATTCCACGTCCACGTGTCGTAGTTGGTATCCCTTCAGGGGTGACAGAAGTTGAGAAACGCGCTGTTTATGATGCAATTATGAGTGCAGGTGCGCGTGAGGCCTTCTTGGTAGAAGAACCAGTGGCTGCTGCCATTGGAGCGGGGTTACCCATTCAAGAAACACGTGGCAGCATGATTGTTGATATTGGTGGTGGAACAACTGAAGTTGCTGTGTTTTCATTGGGGGGAATTGTTATTAGTCGTAGCATTCGTGTTGCAGGGGATGAGATGGACGAGGATATTGTCCAGTATATGCGCTCTAAATACAATTTGTTGATTGGTGAGCGTACTGCTGAACGAATAAAAATCGAAATCGGTTCGGCTTATCCTCTTCTAGAAGAACGCACCACTATTGTACGTGGGCGGAATCTTATCACCGGCCTACCTGAGGCAAGGGAAGTTTCTTCTATTGAAATTCGGGAGGCGCTTGCTGGTTCTGTAGGAATTTTGGTCGATACAATTCGCGATGCTTTGGATGAAACACCGCCTGAACTCATTTCTGACTTGATGGAAAGTGGAATTTGTATGGCTGGTGGTGGCAGTCAGCTAAAAGGCCTAACAGAACGTATAGCTCAAGAAGTTAATGTGCGTGTATGGTTGGCTGAGGATGCTATGACTTGTGTTGCACGTGGGGCAGGGCGTATTCTTGAAGATTATGATAACCTACGGAGTTTGTTGGCCGGTCTAGAACGTGGTTCTACTCAACACTAGCTATGATAAAACAGGGGGCAATATGCAACGTCCAGACTTTGAGGGCGCATTAAAAGAGATTGTTGCACTGTTAGATGCCGCTAATCAAGAGCGATTGGTGCGCCGCATTACAGAAGAGCAAATTCAGATCATCGCTGTAACCTATCAAGTAAACCCTTATACTGAATTTGCTGAAACACTGGCAGAGTTTTATAGTGATTATCTCAAGCAATGTTTGAACGATAAGGTTATTAGCGAAGCTGAAGCAGAGGACTTGGCACACCTTAAGATTGTGCTTGGCTTAAATGATCGCATCGTAGAGCAAATTCATGAGCAAGTGGTGCAATCCATTTACAATGAAAGTGTCGCTGAAGCTATCGCTGATGGGCGCTTAGATGCTGAAGAGCGCGAATTTTTGGAGAAATTACAACGCGATCTACGGCTTTCTGATGAAATTGCCCAACGCATTTATGAGCATCATGCAGGTAAATATCTACAGCTATTCTTTGAGAGTGCCGTCCAAGATGAACGTTTATCCCCTGAAGAAGAACAAGAATTAAATGCCATCACTAGAAGTTTAGGTGTTGATCTAAATATTGATCAAAATACTTATTCTGTGCTGAACAAGTATCGACTCTATTGGATCATCGAAAATGGACGATTGCCTGAGTTACATAATGTTCCCCTAGAACTTGCTGCTGGGGAACGCTGTTATTTATCAGTAGAAGTTGACTGGTATGAACGGGAACGCCAAGCATTGGTAGAACGAATTGGTAATATACGCTTTTTCAAAGCAAATTATCAACCACTGCAGGGGGTAGAAGAACAACCAATACTAGATGAATGGCAGGCAATTGATCGTGGTGTTGCGTACTTAACTAATCGACGTGTTGCCTTACGAGGATCGACTACTTCAGAAGATATTGACTTGCAACGTATCTTAGATGTGCGCCCCTATCAACAAGGGCTAGAAATTATTTGCCGCACTGGCCCAAGCCCTTATCTTGCTTTTGAGCACGGTGTTGATATTTTCCTTGTGCTGTTGGGGCGTGCTATCCGTGATTTGTCTTAAGAGATAATGGTTGGGTCTATTTGAAAACCTTGTAGACGTTTTTCTTGAGCATATAAAATACTGCTTATAGTAATATTGACCACTTCAGCTATTAGCCAGCATAAGCGCATGATGATGGCCACATAAAGGGGTAAAGGATCATTTACTATATCACTTAATGCAATTGTGATTAGTGCTTCACGAATGCCAATGCCTCCCGGCGTGATGATGATCAGAAGTCCCACTGCCCACACACAAGGAAACAACCCAATAACCTGTATGGCTTCTGAAAGTGAAAGTGGGGCTTCTAAAGCTATAAGAATTCCTATAAAGCTAATCCCCATAAGCAACCACTGTACAATATAGAATGCTAGGGCTTTAAGCATTATCCATATAGGAAGATGAGGATAAATGTTTAATAGGGATGTAGAAAATGGTATACGATTGCGCAGCCATAAGTTGATTTTAGTGCGACGCAGTAAAATACTGCTCCCTAAAAATATGGTAGAGAATCCGCCAATCTCTAGGAATATCAGTGGTAAGTAAACAGAATTCGTAAATAGAGGAATGGTAAGTATTCCCACCAGTGTAGCAGCGACTACAGCTAGCCCAGTTTCCCATATAACCGTTTCAATGCTACGCTTGGAGTCGAGTCCGCGTTGATTATATAAGAAGCCCCGACTTGGCAACGACCATACACTACCGGGTAGATATTTAGCAACTTGGCCAATGAAAAAGGCTTGCCATACCTGTGGTTTGGAAAGCGTGCCATTTAAGTTTTTTATAATTAACCAAGTTCCAAAGGGTTGAATTCCCATACTTATCATGATGCCTAGCTGGGCAACAAGCAGGATTGACCAATTTACTTGTGGCGGGTTATGGCTGATTTGATCCCACTGGGTTTGAACATACTGTGCCATGAAGTAACCGATAGCTATGAAAAAGAAGATTTGTACGAGTGTCCGCAACCAGCTTAGCTTCCATAAAAAGTATAATTTCTTTTTCATGACACTTTCTCTTTGTTAAGGATGTGGACGTGCTGTTACGCCCCACACATTGCTCATAATAGAGATAGCTTCTTGCCCATCAAAACTGATACGATACAGAATTGAATTAGGCAGATAGGTGCTTCTTAGAATAGGATCATCAATAGATAAGTCGCCGGGCAAACGCCCCGCGTTTAAGTCTTCTACAGCTTTGGCATTGCTTTCTACAACAACGACGAAAATATAGTCTTCTGTCACAGCAATTGAGCTTGCCCCATAAAAATCCCCTAAACTCGCAATGCGCACGGTATTACCAGTGATGAGATCAAGCTGCCAAATTGTGATATATGCACTTCGCAAATCTAAAGGGGTGAGGATACTAGGGTTTAATTGAAGCGGATTTGTGGGAGGTTGGCGCACGACAAGATAAGCGTCTCTAGAGTTTGGCCCGAAAGCGACTCGTTCGATAGTTCCTAGATCAAGATTATAAGAGCGCCACCCACCAGTGATGAGGTCAACAATTGTCACGCCGTTATTGGTGTTAGGCGCGATAATACGCGAAAGATCGCTGCTGATGTCTGCTGCTCCTAGAATAACATTTTCTGTGCCTTCATAAAGCCAAGTTTCGCCGCTATTGATGTTAATAGCACCAATGCCTGCATTTGGAAAACAACACGAATAAAATAATGTTGGGCCATATGTGGCAATTAATTTAGGGCGTGCTGAGTCAAGGATGCCACCATCACGCGCATATTGCAGAGCTGCCCCTGTTAAGGTGAGTGCGGAAATTCCACTAGGATAACGCCCAACGTAACCTACTAGTCTTCCCGGGCCACTACTCAAAACTGATAAATTTGATTCTCGCAATGGTATTGTTACGAAGCCATCACCTGCGGGTTGCGGATTGTTAGATTCAAGATAATAAAGAGTCTGCCCCCCGCGATCAACAGTAATAGTTAATCCATAGCTACCCGGTTGTAAAACTGATGCCCCACCCGCAGCATATCCTTGAAAAAGTTGGTTGCCGCGTACTGTGTATAAAATTTCCCCATCTGTTGACCAAAATAGTTTACCTGCTTGCCCTTCAAACATTGGTCCCACATCTTCAATAGGCAAACCGTCAGCGCCAGCGAGATGAACGCTATTGTTATAAACATAGGCCATCACTACATCAGGGCGTGAAGATTGGGCATGAGAGCGGAGATCACCTTGCCAGATGATGCTAAAAATACTAACAAGTAAAAATATAAAGCGCTTTTTTATCATTGCACTCATTCTCATTATTTTGAAGTTTCCATGCATAGTGTAGCAAATTACGTCAATTACTGAATAGAGCAACATTCGACTAGGGACAGGCCCTCATCTTTAGTTGTTAGATGAGGGCAAAGAGGATTATTAACGTGATAAAATTTGCGCCATCTCAAAGTAACTTTCAGTAATTTCGCGCTTTTGACTAATGACCTCAGCAAGTGGTACGGGGGTAATCGATCGCCCATCCAAGCCAACCATCACACCTGAACGCCCTGCTAATAGCTCATCAACGGCATGAACGCCCATCCGTGTGGCTAATAGACGATCAAAAGCAGTTGGGCTGCCGCCGCGTTGTACATGCCCTAGAATGGTTACACGTACCTCAAAGCCGCAAGGATGGGTTTCAAGATAAGCGGCAACTTCGTTGATCTTATGCTTAGCGCCTTCAGCAATGACTGCGATTGCATGAGATTTGCCACGCATATAGGCATCGTCTAGCGCTTGTGCAATTTCTTCTAATTCGATGGGGCGCTCAGGTGTTACAACAATTTCAGCTCCACCTAAAATACCGCTCATTAATGTAAGGTATCCTGAATTGCGTCCCATTGCTTCGATTAAAAATGCACGCTCATGACTGGAGGCTGTATCGCGGAGTTTGTCGATAGCATCAAGTATCGTGTTTAGGGCTGTATCCACACCAATACTCATGTTGGTGCCCCAAATGTCATTATCAATGCTGCCGGGAATGCCTACTACAGGAAACCCCATCTCATGAAGCGCTAACGCTCCTGTTAAACTGCCGTCTCCTCCAATAACAACAAGACCATCAATGCCTTGTTCATTGAGGCGACGCAAGCCCCTTTTTTGTCCTTTTTCAGTTTTGAATTCAGCATTGCGAGCAGTTTGTAAGATTGTGCCACCGCGTTGTAAAATACCACTAACTTCTCGATTGGTCAGGCGTTCAAAATCGCCTGAAAGCAAGCCCGTATAACCACGACGAATACCATATACTTCGACATCTTTTGCATTAGCCGAACGCACCACCGCACGAATTGCTGCATTCATGCCGGGTGCGTCGCCCCCACTTGTCATTACGGCGATACGTCGGATTTTCACTTTGATGTCCTTTACAGTTCTAAGCTAGAAGATTATTTTAGTGCATAATGATCCTATTTTATTATGGCTAATGCAAGGGCACTTAGGCAAAATTGCCATTCAAAAAAGTTGACATACTCCCCATGCCTAAAGGCAGGGGATTCTTGCCATCCACAACGGTCGCGTGCGAAACACGTCTTACACCGTCTCCGACAGGGTTGATGCCC
>RFGP01000018.1 GCA_003697365.1 Chloroflexota bacterium
CGTAATTGCAGATCGTACGGCATCTAAGTCTGTTAAATCCACCCAACTAAATCGCAAGCCAAATTTAGCAAGAACTCGCTCAAATAAGCGGTATGTTCCACCATAAACATCGTTACCTGCGATAACATGATCGTTTGGGCTTAATAATCGCATAAGCGTATCAATTGCTGCCATTCCGCTTGAAAACGCAAGTCCATATTTTCCGTGTTCCAAAGCAGCAATAGCGTTCTGCAAAGCTGTTCTCGTAGGGTTATCTGTGCGGCTATACTCATACCCTTTATGTTCTGCAGGGGCAGCCTGTACATAAGTAGATGTTTGAAAAATAGGAGTCATAATTGCCCCAGTGATGGGTTCTGGCTCCACCCCAGCATGAACAGCTTGTGTTTCATCGTGATAGAAATGATTCATTTTTATTATCCCGCTGTTTTGGCTAAAAACTCAATGAGATCAATCTTGGTAATAATGCTTAACACACGTCCAGCATCCTCGACGATAACAACAGATTGTGTGTTAAAAATCGTCTTAAGCGATTCTAGGGGGGTAGATAAACGTACAGTTGTTATATCTGATGTAATAACCCCTGCATCTGCCAAAGACACATAAACTGCTTCTTGGGGGTTATTTTGCAACAAATAATTCAGTAAATCGACTTCTTGTACAATACCCAACAGCTTTTGGTCTTGGTCTAGCACTGGCAGTTGCGAAATTGCATTTTGTCGCATTTTCTCAATCACGCTGCCAATACTTTCATCACTTTTGGCTATGATAAGTGGTTGAGCTGGGCGTTGATCTAGCAAAGTTTCTACTGAAGCACCGATCCAGATAGGTTCTAAGAATCCGTTTTCACGCATCCAATCATCATTGAAGACTTTGCCCAAATAGCGCGTTCCAGAATCTGGCAAAAGTACAACCACTAGCTTGTCAGGCCCTAGTTTTTCCTTGCGGATATATTTCAATGCCCCTGCAATAGCACTACCACACGAAACACCGCCAAAGATACCTTCTTCACGAACCAAGCGCCGCGTCATCAAAAAAGATTCGCGATCTGTCACTTGCACTACATCATCAATAACCGACATATCATAAACACTTGGAATGAAGTCTTCGCCAATACCCTCTGTAAGATAGGTATGCGCCTCAACAATTTTACCGCTATGAAAGTAATCGTATAGAATTGATCCAACAGGATCAACACCGACAATTTGGATATTAGGATTCTTTTCCTTCAAATAGCGCGCTGTTCCCGTAATCGTCCCACCTGTCCCCATTCCGATCACAACAGCATCAACTTTCCCATCAGTTTGTTCCCATATTTCAGGGCCTGTCGTCAAGTAATGAGCTTTCGGATTAGAAGGATTGTGGTATTGATTAGCAAGAATCGCGTTTGGCGTTTCTTCAACCAAGCGACGTGCCACACTATAGTAACTGCGTGGATCATCGGGTTCTACGTCTGTCGGGGTAACAATAACACGCGCCCCAAAAGCTCGTAAAACTTGTATCTTTTCGGGAGATTGTTTATCAGCAAGGACAAAAATACACTTATAACCACGCAAAGCCGCAGCAATTGCCAAACCTACACCTGTGTTTCCTGATGTGGCTTCAACAATAGTACCACCGGGTTTCAATAAACCTTCTTTTTCGGCATCCTCAATAATTTGAATGCCTATACGATCTTTAACAGAACCACCCGGGTTCAAAAACTCAACTTTAGCAACCAGTTGCGCTTCAATGCCACTTGCTAGGCTATTGAGTCGAACAAGGGGTGTATTGCCAATTGTCTCGACAATGTTGTTGTAAATCTGCACGTTGTATTGTCCTCGTTAATATCCTACTACATCTAAATGACTTGCTTAAATTTATCATTAAATTATACGATATAACAGACTCTCCATAAAAAAGTCGCTGCGATGTAAAATATTGGCACATTCCATAGTGAACATTCTCTCTTGTTTATTAAAATAATATGCGAATTTATTAAACAACATAGAAAGCATGTACTATGAAAGTCAATTTTATTGTTGAACGCAGTAAAACCATAACAGGGCTCGGACGATATTCAACAACGCTTATTCGTTTTTTAGAGCAACAAGGCATTAACACTCACATACAGTTCACTACCCCCAAGCTACCAACCCTGCTCGCAAAACTAGCAAACAAGGCAGGTTATGACATAGAGACTTTCTTAGGGCACTATCCATTACGCATACCCAAAGTAAATGCTTCTATTCATCATCTAACCAGTGAAAACATAGCCTCGTTATTATATTTTCAGAAAGTTCAACCCAGCGTTGTAACAACGCATGGGCCGCTTACTTATCTACTTAGAAACGATCCTGACATGTCGATACCAACCCGCTTCTTAGATCGATGGTTTGAAAATATTTGTGTAAAAGCATTTCATCGCGCAGCACATGTCATTACCGATTCTCATTTTTTAGCCGATTTTCTCGTTAACGAGGTAAAACTTCCTGAGGAGCATATCAGTATCATATATCTTGCTGTAGATCACGAGCTATTTAAAGTGAAGCCATTAGACGAGGCATTCTTCAACGCTTATCACCTAAACCCTGAATATCGCTATATTTTATACACGGGTTCTGAACAACCTCGTAAGAACTTTATGACGCTTCTAGAAGCATTCAGCATAATTCACCGAGAATTTCCAGATACACGCCTGCTTAAAATTGGCAAACCAGAGATCATTAGTGAGCGTAAAAAAGCTGAAAAACGCATTCAAGACTTGGGATTACGAAATGCTGTCCAATTTATAGGTTATGTCCCTGAAGATGATCTAGTATCTTTTTACAACTTGGCTTATATTTTTATCTTCCCGTCAAGGTTTGAAGGTTTTGGGCTTCCCCCTTTAGAAGCTATGGCTTGCGGTGCACCTGTAATTTCATCAGCTGCCACATCTTTAGCAGAAGTTGTTGGGGACGGAGCATTAATTTTTGATCCTTTAGATATATCACAGTTAGTTAAACGTATGCGCACTTTACTTACTAATGAAACCATGCGGCAAGCATTACGAGAAAAAGGATTGAGACGTGCTCAACAATTCACATGGGAGAAAACAGCAAGTCAAACACTAGATGTTTATAATCGCGTCATTCAAAATCCTTAGAAGCATAAGAAAGTCTAAGTAAAATGATGAGCATATGTCCAATTTGTCAATCACAAGCAAACCAACCCGAATTGGAAAAATCCCCATACACGCTAGTACGTTGTACAAACTGCACTCTAGTATTCGCTACACCTTATGAAGTTCCAGCGGATTTGTATGATAATGCCTATCAGGATGAAGGAGCTTATGCTGAGTATGTAGCACAAATGTCAACATCGGCAGGTCTTCATTTAACATGGGGAATGCGTTCTTTTTTCAAAGCGGTAAAACAAAACGGAACATTACTAGATGTTGGTTGTGCTACAGGAAAATTTATGCTACTTGCTCAGCAACGTGGCTGGCAAGTTGAAGGCATAGAAATATCTGAACGCGCCGCTCAAATTGCCAAAACACGAACCAATGCCCCAGTCACAATTGGCACACTCGATCAATTTTCAACGGATAAACAATATGATGCTATTACAATGTGGGAAGTTTTAGAGCATCTGCCCAATCCTGTTCAAACTGTTGAAAAAGTCCTCTCTCTGTTGAAACCACGAGGATATTTTGCAGGTTCTGTACCCAATTGGTGCAGCCTATGGATGCGTAAATCTGAAGACGCAGCACATTGGCCGCCATTTCACCTCACTTACTGGGAACCAAGCAGCTTACACTACTTGCTCTCCAATCACGGATTTAGTAACATCATCATTCGGCAAAAACCGCTAGCATGGACAGAAGAGTTAGGCAGTAAAAAATATGCTCTCCTTCCTATCTCAGTGATAAAAAGCCTGTTCTTTAATCAAAAAGGTATACACTTATTCTTCATTGCTCAAAAAGTCTAAAATAACAACGAACCCGCCATCATAACTTGATTAGGCGCGCTCAAAATCTGTCAATCCTAAAAAGGTTGTTTATTTCAATTCTGTAAAAATATACACCGAGTATGTCCTCTACATTCAGGATATGCTATAGTGTCGGCATCAGTCCCTTTTTAGTGACAATGTGGATTTGTGTTTATGGTGACATTCCTAACAAATGTCCAATTTTTCTGAGTTTGGTCATTGAGATAACATAGAAGAAACAGTGGTGAACAGGCACAGATACTCACTTAACGGATTTCTACTTGCATTACCAACAATTTTATGGCTTCTCATATTCTTCTTTGCACCACTGTGGATCGTTCTGCAGTTCAGTTTTTATTCACGAGGGCCACGCAACACCATCATCACAGATTTCACAGATGAGAACTACGTCTACGTCACAAATGGTCTTTATTGGGACGTGTTCGAGCGTTCTTTTGAGATTGCACTTTATACAACACTCATTTGCTTGTTTATTGGATACCCCGTAGCCTATTTTATCAGCACACGTCGCACGAATGCAGTGCGTCAAATATCGTTATTTTTAGTTGTTTTGCCCTTTTGGACAAACTTCATCGTTCGCACCTATGCATGGCGTTTGTTATTAGCAAAAGAAGGCATTATCAACAATACATTACTTCGTCTTGGCATCATTGATAGTCCTATAGAAATGCTACTAACCCGTGAAGCCGTTATCTTGGGATTAGTATATGGGTATCTGCCATTTATGATTTTGCCGATATATGCTTCGTTAGCTCGTTTCAACTTTAAACTTGTCGAAGCAGGCCAAGATTTGGGCGGGAACGACTTCACAACCTTTCGGAAGGTCGTCTTCCCCCTAACATTACCGGGAGTTTTGGCGGGTTGTATATTGGTATTCGTACCTTCGATTGGTTCATATGTCACCCCTGACATGCTTGGCGGGGTACAAGGCCGCATGATCGGGAATCTCATAGCCCGCAATTTTAGTGGTACAGGTCACTGGCCTAGAGGTGCAGCCACTTCTATGATTTTGATGGGCATCGTCACAGCCTTATTGCTTATTTATGTTATTTTCCTAGAGCGCCCAACAGCACCTAATCGAAACGACACTATGAAAAAACGGCTTGGGTTTTTGCAGCAATGGCTAGGAATTCCTTACTTTAATAGTGTAATCGATCCTATTGCAAACACGTTTAGTCAAGTGCGCTTGTGGTTTTGGTTGCCTGATCATATTCGATTAGCACGTGACCGCGTCATGCGTGTTATAGGTGGCACCATCCTAAGACTAACAGTATTAAGCTGTTATCTATTCCTATGGCTTCCGATCATCGTATTGATTGTGTTTTCCTTCAACGATTCGCGTTCAACCTCAACATGGCACGGGTTTAGCGCAAGATGGTACAACAACATCGCCAATAATGTTGTTGGTGGTGAAGCCAAATTTTCTACAACTGAAATGCTTGAAGCGTTCGAGATGTCTCTGCGTATTGGAGCAATTGCCACGATTGCAGCAACTATCATTGGGACAGCATGTGCTCTAAGTTTGGCACGCGGACGCTATTAGGGCAAACCTCTATTGCTCGGTGCGCTTTATATCACAGTTGCTATACCAGAAATTGCACAAGGTATATCACTACTTATCTATTTTGAACGTGGCTTTGAATATATCAACGCAACTTGGGCTGATCTTTTTGGCCAGCCCTTGGGGTTAAAGTTTGGCCTTCTAACAATGATACTAGGACACATCACCTTCAACATTCCCTATGTAGCTGTCATTGTGTGGGCTAGACTTGTATCCATGAACCAAAATCTAGAAGAAGCTGCCCGCGACTTAGGCGCTAATAACCTGCAAACATTTATACGTGTCACCTTCCCATTAGCGCTGCCCGGCATTCTCGGCGGGGCATTACTTGCTTTCACATTATCGCTAGATGATTACGTCATTAGCTTCTTTACCAAAGGCATCAGCACCGATACGCTCACCATTTTTGTTTATGGTCTCTTAAAGCAAACGGTTACTCCCGAAATCAATGCCATTTCAACATTGATGATTACAGTTTCAATCTTACTTGTCAGCGTTTCGCTCATTATTCAATCTCGTTATTCGAGGCAGGTATAAGCCATGTCTCAACTACACTTAACCACATTAGGAGGAACTGTACCATGAAGAAGCGTTTTATATTTTTTGTTTTGCTCGCATTTTTAGTCGTGGGTGTATTTCCCCTATCCCCACTAACTCCAGCGGCAAACGCCCAAGATGGCATTGAATGGCAATGCCCCGAAGATTTTTCTGGTCAAACCTTGAACATTTTTAACTGGTCGCTTTACATTGGTGAAGAAACCATTCCTACATTTGAGAAATTATGCGATGTCACTGTTAATTATGATGTATATGACACCGCTGATGTTATGCTGACCCGCCTACGCGAAGGCAATCCGGGCTATGATGTCGTTTTTATGAGCGACTATATGACCCAAGCTATGATCGAAGAAGGGTATTTAGAACCTCTTGATTTTAGCCTATTGCCTAATTTTGAGAACATTTCAGAGCAATTCACAGGACTATTTTTCGATCCTGAAAATGAATATTCTGTGCCTTATCTATGGGGAACTACTGCCCTAACCTACAATATCAACCGTGTTGATGACGAGGTTACTAGTTGGGCAGATATGTTTGAATATGATGGCCCAGTCGCTTGGCTAGACGAACCGCCCGATATTATAGCGATAGGTTTACTCATGACAGGAAACCCACCAAATCCTGAGAATGAAGAGCAAATAGAAGAAGCCCGTGATTATTTAATTGAGCACGGCGACAATGTTCGTGCTATTGAATCCATTAACCTCATTCAGTTGATGGAAACAGGCGAAGTTGATATGGCGATCATGTATAGCGGAGAGGCTTATCAACTCATTGAAGCATGTGAATGCGATGATTTTGAATATGTCATTCCTGTAGAAGGAGCAAATATCTATATTGACTCGGTCAGCATTCCTACAGGCGCACGTAACACACGCTTGGCACATGCTTTTATCGACTATCTTATGGATCCCTATGTTGCGGCAGAAATCAGCAATACTGTTATTTACGCTTCACCAAATAAAAAGGTGGAAGAGTTGGGGCTCATTGATCCTGAAATTCGAGAGAATCCTGCAATTTACCTAGAGCCAGAGGTTATTGAGCGATTGTTCTTCATTCAAAATAACCCTGATCTAGAAATTGCGATCTTGGATGCGTGGGACGAGATCATTTTAAGCGTTGGTTATTAGAGCACACATTCATGAATACTGCATGGGTTTTATACCGATGCGGCACGAGTCGTGTCGGTAGTTTTCTCCCATCATCAAAAAAGGAGGCAATGCGATGGAAGCAACAATTGATGTTTCGTTGCGTGGCGTAACGAAGGAATTTGGAAAACGCCGCAATAATCGAAATGACTATTTACAAGCCGTGAAAAACGTCACCCTAGATATTTATCAGGGTGAATTCTTTGCGCTTTTAGGGCCAAGTGGCTGTGGCAAAACAACAACGCTACGCATGATAGCGGGGTTTGAAGAACCAACTGTAGGCGATATTTTAATTCGTGGAAAAAGTGTACGAGGCGTACCCCCCTTTCATCGTCCAGTCAATACTGTTTTCCAAGATTATGCACTTTTTCCGCATATGACAGTACTCCAAAATGTGGCATTTGGGCTAAAAATGGAAAAGCTGACGCGCAAGGAAATTTTGCGGCGTTCATATGAAATGCTTGAACTTGTCCAGCTTTCTGGCGCTGCTGATCGAAAGCCACATCAACTTTCTGGTGGCCAACAACAACGGGTTGCGCTTGCGCGTGCGCTGGTCAAACGTCCAGCTGTCTTACTTTTAGATGAGCCATTAGGTGCCCTTGATCTTAAGTTGCGACGCTCGATGCAATATGAACTTAAGTCGATGCAAGAACAACTAGGTATCACCTTCATTTACGTCACACATGACCAAGAAGAAGCTCTGGTAATGGCAGATCGCATTGCCGTGATGAACGAAGGTCACTTGCTACAAGTTGGTACGCCCAACGAAATTTATGAATCACCGCGCCATCGCTTTGTAGCTGACTTTATCGGCGAGACCAATTTCTTGACGGGTAAGGTACTAAAGCTAGAAGATGATAATGCTGCTATTCAACTAGCAACCGGCGATATTGTTCATGCTGAAGTAGATAACAATACACTATCATCTACAACAGAAGTCACAGTAGCAATTCGTCCAGAAAAGTTAACTATCTTCCCTAAGGAAGGTCATTTAGTCGTTCCATTTTCTGGTGAGAAAACAAGCGTGGATAACCTGCTGGCTCAAGCAAAACAAAGTGACGATGCAACTGTTTTGGCAGGCACTATTGTAAGTTCCACTTTTATCGGTACAAGCATACGCCACATCGTTGAAGTAGGGCAAAATGGTAGCCGAGCAAATGTTGTTGTGCGGATGCCAACTGATCAGCCTTCAGAAGTTCCCTTAGCCGCTGGCCAACAAGTTTATCTATATTGGCGGCGACAACATGCTCGTGTGCTAGTAGATTAATACAATCGTGTAGGAATATGAGCACTACATCCAAGCTATGATACACATGTAGTGCTCTATTTAATTTAATCTTTCAGCAACTGCTTCAGTTCATCTCGTAAGCGCTGACGACGTTTTTGATAAGCAGTTGTTTTAAGCTCACCTCGTTCATAGGCTTCATCTAATGCTGCTAACGCCTCTATAAGCTGTTGCTGACGCTGTTCTATATTCGATAAATGCTCAATATTTGCGCGGGCACGAATACGTTCTTTTTGTAAGTCATAAACAAAATACATTCCCCCCATCACAACCATCAATACACCTATTCCAAAAATGAACCAACGATTTTCTCTGAAGAAATCCGCCGTTGTTGCATTTTCTTCGGACTGATTAGGATTAGTAATTGTATGAGGATCAACTTGTGGTGTTTGATCAGTATCTGCAATCGTAAAAACCACAACATCATCTTTGGAATGCGAGAATTTCGTATAACTTTCATACAGCCCTAAAGATGGTAGCTCTTCTTGCCCTGTAGATTCAAAACCAACACCTTCAAAGGCCAACTTCCGATATGATGACACATAAACAACAATACGATCAGCAGCATAGCCTATATCATGTGTTAATGTTAATTCACCGTTATAAGGCAAGAAAAATTCGATAGGCAATACTTGGCGTTGTTGAGGAAAGACAAGGCGATTGTCAACAATATAGGGTACATTATCAACAAAGTTGACATTCACCGCTGGGCCAAGTTCAGCTTGGAAGTTCAAGCCTTGAATATTAGGAGGCAAAGGCAGTTCTAGCAAATTTGCATCTTCTGCTTCACCAATATAAATACGATCACTTGTGTTAGTAAAGAAATACCA
>RFGP01000165.1 GCA_003697365.1 Chloroflexota bacterium
AGGTTCGTTATGCCATGTGATGCGCGCCAAATTAAGAGGATTCACGTCCCAAAGCCCTACATTCGCCAATTTTTCACGTAAGGCAGAAGGTAAAGTTTGCGGATTACGCATCATACCAAAAGTAGGCATGAAAATATGACGCTCTCGCGCCCGTTGAACGGTACGTTCCAATACATCAGGATATACTGTTAAATCAATCATTCCATCACTTGTTTTCCATTACTTTGCCCAATAAAAGCAAGTTAACTTGTTGCGGAAGTTTCACTAATGTTATGACTATGTTCTTCTGCAGCTTGAACAGGCGTAACAACACGTGGAGGCACATTCTGAGAAGGCAATCCATAAGTATCAGCGATAACGTACAATGGTCGCGCGCGCACTTCATCATAAATTCGAGCAATATATTGTCCCATGATGAAGAAAAACAAAAATTGAAAAGCGCTTAATATCAATAAAACTGATAAGGTAGTAGCTTGCCCTTCTAAAAAGGCTTCAGTGGTTGCCAGACGTAATACTACAATAATAGGCAATGCCAAAACAGCTAATACTGCTAACACAAAACTGATATAAATAGCCACTTGAAGGGGAAAATAACTAAATCCCGTAATGCCATCAAGCGCGAGATTAAGCATCTTGCGCAGGGTATATTTAGTCTCGCCAGCCATACGCGGCTTGCGAACATATTCAACCCCAGTTTGCCGAAAACCAACCCAGCTTGTCATGCCACGAATAAAGCGATTATGTTCGCGCAACGAATTCACGGCATTTACTACACGCCGATCCATTAAACGAAAATCCCCCGTATCTAATGGAATGTCAATATTGGTAATACTATTGGTCAGGCGATAAAAGAGCTTGGCCGTCCAAACTTTAAAGGGGCTTTCTCCTTCGCGTTTTGCACGTACAGCATAAACAACGTGATACCCTTCACGCCATTTTTTAACCATATCAACAATCAACTTAGGTGGGTCTTGCAAATCTGCATCGATCAAAATCACAGCTTGGCCACGCGAGAAATCCATCCCCGCAGTGACAGCAGTTTGATGACCAAAATTACGTGCAAAGTTAATGAGACGAACGCGGGGGTCTTGTTGATGTAGAGCTAGCATCTCCTCAAAAGAGTTATCAGTACTACCATCATTAACCATAATAAGCTCCCACGACTCGCCCAAGCCATCCATCACATCACGAATACGTCGATAGAGCTCAAATAAGTTTCCTTCCTCATTATGTACAGGCGCAACCACTGAAAAAATGGGGGTTTCTTCTATCATAGTGTTCTACTACTACATCTCATCATTATTCATTAGATTCGTTTTTTGAAGCGCAGCGCGCACTGCTGTTAACGTTGGCGATATAGAAGTCAGATGTCGATGCTCCACACTTTGCATAGCACTGTGCACATCTTTTAATCCATTACCTGTCACAAGAAGGAGTATACGTTCATGACGCTCAATATACCCTTGTTTGCGTGCTTCTATTGCACCAGCATAAGTTGCTGCAGCTGCAGGTTCAGCAAAAACTCCCGAAGTTTGTGCTAAAGTCGGTATTGCCGCTAGAATCTCTGCATCAGGAACGCGCACAAAGGCCCCATGAGAATCTCGGACAGCTTGCAAGGCTTTTGCACGATCGCGCGGCAAACGGCTGCTAATGCTATCCGCAATAGTTTCTGCTGGTCGTGGTGTCATCTCTGTTGGGGAGAGATTATTCTCCCATGCATAGACTAAAGCATCGCTACCACTTGATTGTACCCCAATCAGGCGTGGCATCTTATCGATCCATCCTAGTGAATATAACTCATAGCATCCTTTGTATACACCCCCTATAATACTGCCATCTCCGACAGAGACTACAATCACATCAGGCATTTGCCAACCCAATTGTTCCGCCATTTCATGAACAACTGTCTTTTTACCTTCGGTCGTTATAGGGTTGATTCCAGTGCTGCGGTTATACCAACCAAACGCCTCACAGGCTTCCCAACATAAATCAAAAGCTGTGTCATAATCGCCTTCAACTAACAATACAGTTGCGCCAAAGACGAGCATTTGTGCAATTTTCCCCTCAGGTGCACTCGCGGGTACAAAAATAACCGCATGAGCCTCTGGCACAGCCGCACAACAGCACGCAAGTGCAGCAGCAGCATTGCCCGTACTAGCAGTTGCAATAATATTACGCTTCAGATATTGCACAGCATAATTGACCACCATTGCACTAGCACGATCCTTTAAAGAACCGCTGAGATTAAGCCCCTCATTTTTTATACACACACCACGCACATCTAACGCAGAAGCTAGGCGTTCTAGAGCATCTTCCCGAATGAGAGGCGTGCCCCCAATAGATTGCAGCCCTACTAAAGGCTCGCTATTTAGCGGCAATAAATCCCGTTGTCGCCACATTGTTAGCGTGCCATTGGCAACGTATTGATGAGGATGATAATTATATAATGCATTAAGTGTGCCAACGGGTCCACAAGTTGGGCAAACGTAATCTGTTTGCCCAACTGAATAAACAGTGCCACACACCACACACTGAAGCCCAGTAATTGCTAGTTGGGTGTTATCCATGTTCCTGTTTCCCCACGAAGTGCAGCCCCCAAACTTTGAGGATTTGTAATTAATGCGCGTGGCCCACCATTCTCAATAAAATCAATCACCGCTTCGATCTTAGGGCGCATACTCCCCTTTGCAAAATGCCCTTCATTGAGATATTGATGTGCTTGGGCCAACGTCATCTGTGGTAAATCTTGCTGTTGAGGAGTATTAAAGTGAATGGCCACACGCTCCACACCTGTTGAAATCACAAATAAATCAGCACGCAATGATTGAGCTAATAGACTGGAAGCCAAATCTTTATCAATAACGGCTTCTACACCTTCTAATGACCCCTCAGCGTTGCGAATAACAGGCACTCCACCGCCACCACAAGCGACAACCACATAGCCAGCTTTAATCATTGAACGGACTACCCCCTGCTCTACAATCTCACGAGGTCTGGGGGAAGGTACAACCCTCCGCCATCCTCGTCCGGCATCTTCTACCAAATGCCAACCAACCGCTCGGAACTTAGCTGCTTCTTCTTCAGACATGAATTTGCCAATAGGTTTTGTAGGATTAGCAAAGGCAGGGTCATTACGATCTACGACCACTTGTGTGATGACTGTGACCACACTACGATTAATTCCACGTACCCTGAGTGTATTGTTCAGAGTTTGTTGAATCATATACCCGATAGAGCCTTGTGTATCAGCCACAATGAGATCAAGTGGGGTTTGGTGTACTTCTGGTGCCGCAAGTTCGTTACGACGCAAGATAAAGCCTACTTGCGGGCCATTACCATGAGTAATAATTACCTTCCAGCCCCCTTCTATCATTTCGGCGATGTGTTCACATGTTTCATGGATAGCTTCCCACTGGTGTTCAACTTCAGGATGCCGATTATCCAAAATCAAAGAATTTCCACCAATGGCAACGACGGCTGTTTTTTCCATTTTATTTTTGCCCTACACTAACGCATCGTTAAAGCCATCACAGCTTTTTGAACATGTAAGCGGTTTTCTGCTTCATCATACACAATACTCTGTGGGCCATCTAAGACTGCATCAGTCACTTCAATATTGCGATCTGCGGGTAAACAATGCATGTAAATAGCGTGTTCTTTTGCTAGTGCCATACGCCGCTCATCTGTAATCCAGTCTGTATAATTACTGGCAATAGCAGCGCTTTCTGCGGGGTCAGTAGTCGTTAACATAGCGCCCCAGCTCTTCGGATAAACAATATCAGCATCCTTAAATCCTGCATCAAAATCATCAAGAATTTCAAAGCTGCCACCATGTTTACGCGCGTTTTCGCGTGCTTGTTCAACAATGTCATCCATGAGTTTGAATTCAGGGGGATGCGTAAGGCGAACATTCATACCATATCGCGTCATCAACAAAATTAGGCTTTGCGGAACGCTCATCGGCTTTTGGTAACTAGAGGCATATGCCCAACTCACATTAATCGTCTTTCCCTTAAGGCTTTCGCGCCCAAAATATTCCTGTATCGTCATCAAGTCCGCCAAAATTTGAAACGGGTGATAAACGTCACATTGCATATTCAATACAGGAACACGGCTTGCTTCTGCCACATCACGAATGTATTGATTACCTACGCCCCAATCACATTGACGAATAGCAATACCATCTGTATATCGTCCAATGATTTCGCCGATTTCTTTAGCCGTATCTCCGTGCGAAATTTGTGTACTGCGATGATCAATAAACTGCGCGTGTCCACCCAATTGAGCCATGCCAGCCTCAAAACTCACACGAGTACGGGTGCTGCTAAAGAAAAAGAGCATCGCTAGCACTTTATCGCGCAACACAGCATGGGGTTCGCCTAAGGCACGTTTACGTTTAAAATCGTAGGCTACTTCTAGAACAGTATCGATCTCGTCACGAGTCCATTCTTGGGTCGTGATCATATCGCGCCCAGCGAGATGAGTTTGCATAATGGGGATCTCCTAAAATATAACCAGAATAAAGATTCTGAGTAGTGTATTCTACATTTTCACCTATCGAATAAGCAAGATGCGCCCTAAAAGAAGAAGCGCACCTTGTACCACAAACTAACTGCCAAGTTGCTGCCGAAGCATAAAGGGCAACAGCGCATAAAATGCAGTAGAACGCACAACATCCTCTAGAGGAACACGATCAAGTACTGTATGTGCATCAACTTCGTCACCCGGGCCGTATCCAATACTTGGGATACCCCGCTTACCTGCCCAGTAAGTGCCATTCGTAGAGAAGTTCCAAGTTCCTGTTTGTGGATGATTTTCGCCCAAAGCGCGAAGGGTTTGCAAACCTGCTTGCACAAAGGGATCGGTCTCTTCAAAAAACCAAGCAGGATAGATTTTATCCGTTTCAAGAACAAAACCTGTATAACTTGGCTCATTGTATTTCAACAATTCAACTTGAATATCTTCACGCTGGCCAACAATTTGCCTTACTTGTTCGATAACTTGCTCAGGAGTTTCGCCCCAAGTGATACGTCGATCTATAAAAATAGTCGCCTCATTAGGAACAGCATTGATGCTAGGAGTTACGGCGAACATGTCAGTTACTGTAATACGTCCTTCCCCCAACACTTCATGTGTTCCTAGTTCTGGCTGCATTTGGCTGATGCGTTGAATAATTGGCACCAGCTTATAAATAGCATTATCCCCTAGATGATTGCTGGCAGCATGAGCGCTTTTACCCTTAGCTACAACCTTCATTTCCACACGCCCTTTATGCCCACGATAAACCATCATACGAGTTGGTTCACCGATCACTACAAAGTCAGGAATAATGTTTTCTGTCTCTACGAAGGCTTGAGGGGCACTACCGTCATTCCATTCTTCCATATTGCCAAAGTAATAGGCTGTATAACCATCCAACAACCCTAGATCACGAGCCATAGCAAGGCCATAGATCATACCGGGAGTGCTACCTTTTTCATCACAAGCACCACGCGCATAAAATACGCCATCTTCAACCTTGCCTTGAAAAGGGTCCCATTCCCATTCGTCCGGATCACCAATACCAACAGTATCAAGATGGCTATCATAGAGAAGTTTGCGCGGCCCATCTCCAATCTGGCCAACGATGTTGCCCATCGCATCAAACCAAATGCGATCAAAGCCTAATTTGCGCATTTCATCAGCAGCACGTTCACCCACTTCTCTGATTTGGCTATCCATGCTAGGAATAGCACATAATTCTTTTAAGAAAGTGATAATGTCTTCTCGTTGTGTTTCAATACGTTCTTGAATATTAGAGACAAGATTCTCAAGAGACATCGTTTTTCAATCCTATAACATTATTGAGCGAGTAAAGTTTCCCAAAATTTTGGGGTGCATTCTTGTAACGAAGATAACACCGCATCTGCAATGCTTAACCGCGGATCACCTTGCAATGACGGATCAGGGATAGCTATACAATGCATTTCAGCAGTTTTTGCAGATAAAATACCGCGCAGTGAATCTTCTATGACAAGGCAGTTTTGTGGTGCGACACCGAGCCGTTCGGCAGTCGTTAAGTATACCGCAGGGTGTGGTTTACCATAACGCTCAAATTCTGCAGAATGCAACACATCAAAATAATCTTCGATCTGTAAGCGCTGCACGACAGCCTTAATTAACGCCAAAGGTGACGAAGAAGCAATTGCCATACGAATTTGTTGCTCTTTCAAAAAACGAAGAACATCAAATAAGCCTGCTTTTGCCTCTCCTTCTTGATAGATTCGCTCTGTGACATTATTTACAATTTGCGCGGTAATATCCTCTATTGTTGGAGGCATAGGCCATGGCTGGTGTGCATACCAATATTCCACAACCTTATCAATCCGTTGCCCAATAGTTTGCTCGCAATCCGTCAATGTAAGCTCTAAACCCACTGTCTTTAAAACCGCCATTTCAGCAGCCTGCCAAAAAGGTTCCGAGTCAATTAAAACACCGTCCATGTCCCAAATAAGAGCATCAATCTTCATCAAGTTCATTCCTTAATGCGCGCGCAATTGGATCTTCTGTTAAATCAGCATAACTAGCAGCAATATCTTCCAATTGCAAGGATAAACGATTCAAGGCTTCCGTCACACGATCATATTCATGATTTGTACGTGCCATCAATAGCTGTTGCATACTAGTTGAAATTTGCGCCTGTTGGGCAAAACCTTTTTCTAATTGTTGATGCAGAACATCCATCTGTTGTTGCACTTGTTCTGCTAAAAGTTCATCTACTTTGGCTAATCGTTGCCGCTGATGTTCAAGTGCTTGAATTTCGTCAATTATAGCAGCTAGTCGGTCACCCAAACGTTGTGTCTGTATCAACAAGTCTTGATATGTTATGCTGTTTGGCAGACTTTGTAAGTTTGTATATATCAAGCGCTCAATTGAAAGCAACCGTTCATAATATGAACGGTACGTCTTTTCAACATGGCCATGCAAAATGTCTCGCACTTGGCCATGCGATATAGTCGCTTTGGGATTGTGATAGTAAATACGTCGCAATCGTCGTAAACGCAAAGCACGATCATTACTCAGTGTCGGCAAATTAAAAATCATGAGAACTTGATCAATCAACATTACAATGCGACGAAACAAAACTTTCATCGAGTGCTCCTCCGATGATGAGCTTACATTGTCAGTGGACATGGTACAATACTCGAATTTAAGCGGAGAAACAAAAAGTATGCAACAAACGACCTTTACCTATTCAGATTATGAAGAAGCAGTACAAGTCATTTTTGAGCGCACAAGCCTTCGACCTAAGATTGCTATTATTCTTGGCTCTGGGCTTGGGCCGTTGGCCGATGAAGTTGAAAATCCCACCATTATCCCAACAAACGAAATACCCCACTGGCCAAGATCAACCGTACATGGTCATAAAGGGCGACTTGTCATTGGCTATATTGAAAATCAGCCTGTAATGGTCATGCAAGGGCGAGTGCATTACTATGAAGGTTATAGTATGCAACAAGTCACCTTCCCGATCCGTGTCATGCAACTTATGGGCATTGAAACACTCATCGTCACAAATGCGGCGGGTGGCATTAATACTAGCTTTTCAGCGGGTGATCTGATGCTCATCGAAGATCATATCAATCTACTAGGGCATATGGGACATAATGCTCTCATTGGCCCCAATGATGAGCGCTTAGGAGAGCGATTCCCCATCTTCACAGTTACCTACGATAAAGCCCTACGAGAGCACACCATGCGCGTTGCACGTGAGCTCAACATTCATTTACAAAAAGGGGTGTACTTATGCCTATCAGGGCCCGCATTTGAAACACCAGCAGAAATTCGGATGTTTAGGGCATGGGGAGCAGATGCCGTAGGTATGTCGACCGCACCAGAAGTCACAGTCGCGCGACATGGCGGCATTCGAGTACTAGGCATATCAAGCATTACCAATATCAGCATTGATCATCAAGATGTTCAACGAGATGTCAGTCATGAAGAAGTTTTAGAAGTGGGGGCGAAAATCGTACCAAACTTGATGAAACTCATTCGTGGTGTTTTGCAAAATATGCCCTAAGATTCTTAATCACAGATAAAGGCATGTGTGGCTGGGTTTGTATCAGCTATTGCCCCATGCCACACATTCTACGATATACACGAATCCATTGTGTGGGTAGAATTAGCTCAATAAAATGCATTTCAATTACCGACAAAATCTCAGAATTTGTTATTAAGGAATGAGTCATGGGTGAGTTCCTTTCCCTTATCGAAAACTTAGCGCCGGGCCTCTATGTGCTGGGAACTGCGATTGTGTTATGGCATGTTCGTTCTTTGTGGCTTGCAGTCTCTGAGCTGCGATTTGCCCAATTTGGATTAGAGCGTGAATTAGCCCAACGACGCGGCGGACGCTCTTTCACTTTTGTGGCAGTGATGATCGAATTAATGATCGCAGTGTGGGGTATTAGCACATTTGCTGCACCAACATGGCGAGAGGGGCTGCCATCTAGCATTACGCCCAATGCAGGGAGAACCTTTCAAACCAATATCCCACCTAACAGTGGTAATAATTTCGACATTGATCCAAACCGTGCTGCTACAGAGGGGCCCGGTATTTTATCTACATTTGCCCCTCCTAGCACACCTGTAGGAACAATTGGCCCTAGTGATCCACGTGTGGGTTGTGACCCTGATCGCGCTTGGATTCAGATTCCAGCAAATGGTCAATACGTTTTTGCTGACACAACGATCATTGGCACAGCAAATGTAGAAGATTTTTCTAAATATCGCTTTGAGATCAAAGGTGTTGCACAAAGCAATTGGAGCGTTTATACAGATGGGGAGCGCACAACCCCTGTCATTAACGGCCCGCTTGGAAACATTGTGCCGTTTGGCCTACTGATCGGAGAATATCGTTTTCGTCTCGTAGTATTTAACACATTAGATGAAGTTGCCGCCTCTTGTGAAATCACCATCTGGATTACCGATCCACAACCCACAGCAACCCCACTAGGTGCAGTAGGTGCGCAACAACAATGAGCAATGCCCAAACGGTATTTCAAAAAATTGATCCTAAACGTTTTTTAGCCGCGCTGTTATTAGATGAGCATGGGGAAACCGTCGCTCGTTACCAAATAGCGGGGTTAGATATACGTACCCAACAAGCCCCTTTAGATGTTGCTACACGGGTGCTCAATTATCCCAAAGGTCTTCAAATTTTAGAGATGCTCCAAGAATCTATCTTTTACGATATGGATGGTCGACGTTTGATTTGTCGCGTCATTCATATCAACGAGCATCCCTATTTGCTAATTGTTTTAACACCAGCCAATAGTGCCTATCGCCGCGCTCTATCGCAACTGATACGACAACTCACAAATCTAAGCTAACCTAAATAAGCGGCGATCACTTGTTCATCATTACGCAATGTCTCAGCTGGCCCTGATTTAATAATTTGCCCTCGTTCAAGCACGTATGCATAATCAGCAACTTCAAGTGCCTTGCGCGCGTTCTGTTCCACCAGCAGAATAGTTTTCCCCTCTGCTTTTAAGTCTTTGATAATCGAAAATACTTCATTCACCAAAACAGGGGCAAGCCCCATACTTGGCTCATCTAACATCATGAGTTTGGGCCTTGCCAAAAGAGCACGACCCACAGCGAGCATTTGTTGCTCTCCACCACTTAAAGAGCCAGCTTTTTGATAGCGGCGTTCTTGTAAGCGTGGAAAACGCTTAAAGACCATCTCAATATCGTAGCGTTGCTCTTCTGATAATTTACGGGCTTTTTGTGGATGCAGATATGGCCCCAACCATCCTCCAGAACGTGCATAAGCACCCATCTCAAGATTTTCTTGCACGCTCATTGTCGCTATCACCTGCCGACCTTCAGGCACTTGCACCAATCCTGCCTTGCAAATACGATCAGGTCGCCATTTGGTAATATCTCGCCCATCAAATTCAATTTTGCCAGCGTAAGGCTTGAGTAAGCCGCTAATGGTATTCAATGTTGTGCTTTTGCCAGCCCCGTTTGCGCCAATTAAACATACAACTTGCCCATTTTCTACCTTGAAGCTGATACCACGTAACGCAAGAATCATGCCATAGCGTACTTCTAAGTCCGTTACCGATAACAACGCCATGAACTTATTCATCCCTTCCAAGATAGGCTTCAATAACAGCAGGATCACGCTTAATTTCGTCAGGCGTGCCAACAGTCAAAACTTCTCCAAAATTAAGCACATATACAATATCACAGACCTGAGAAATCAATGCCATGTCATGCTCAACCACTAGCACTGCGATACCCGCTGCTTTCATGTCTAAAATTTTTTCGCCCAATTGTTCAGTCTCAACCGCATTCATGCCAGCAGTAGGCTCATCTAAAAGAACCATTTTAGGATCAGCGGCTAAGGCACGTGCCATCTCTAAACGACGTTGATCGCCATATGATAAATTGCTAGCAAGTTCGTTCTGCAGATGTGATAAACCAAATTGTTCTAAGATGTCTAATGACTTTTGCCGAATGAAGCGCTCTTCTTTACGATGGGAGGGTAATTGCAGCAATGAATGGAAAAGCGTTGATTTTCCCAAAAAATGCTGAGCGATCATCACATTTTCAAGTACAGTCATCTCGTTAAATAAGCGAATATTTTGATAAGTGCGGGCCAAGCCAAGTGCAGTAATACGATGCGGAGCCATGCGCTGCACTTCATGTCCATTAAAAATAATTTGTCCACTATTGGGATGATCAAGGCCGCTAATATTGTTGATCAGAGTTGTTTTACCAGCACCATTAGGGCCAATGAGCCCCGTCACTTGCCCAGCAGATGCCTCCAAATTAACGCAATTTAGCGCTGTTAACCCACCAAAATAACGTGTGACATTTTTAAGCGACAACATCAAGCCACCTCAGGCTTTCTTTGTGAAGCAGCTTCTATTTCTGGAGGATAGGAGATCAGAGCTCCGCCAACAATCAATGCCATACCAATGAGATGTAAATAATAGCCGGTTGTTACATTCTCAATTTGTCCTACAAGCCCAAGAATAAGGAATGCCAACCAGACACCAGCAGCTACACCCGCTAACAGAACAGAGTAACGTCCTCCCTCAGGTTTGGGTGAGATACGCTGTACCAAGAAAAAAGCAACACCAACGCTAATGAATGCTGGCAACAAGCCCCACACCTCATATCCCAACACCCGCCCCTGTGCTCCTGCTTCAAGACGATAAGGTAGGACATTACAAATGGCAACGAGCACAATTCCTGCAGTCACGACCCGTTGCGCAGTATCAAATCTGCCACGTGATAACCAAAACGAAGGTCTAAACAAACTTGTTAAGCCACCGGGTAAATAAATAATGATGAGTAATAATATTAAGCCGTTAATGAGACCGGTATATTCTTTTAACTCACGCAAAATTTCTGGCATAGCCTCAAGCGTTAATCCGCCAATAATAGGGCCAACCCAACTGCCAAGCCCACCTAATACCGCATAGGCTAAAATATCAACCGCGCGTCCAAAGTCATAATCTTCTGGGCCAATGGTGCCAATGGTATGTGCACTAAATACGCCTGCCGCTGATGCAATAATAGCCCCAATAAAAAAAGCAACATTTTTATAGTAAACAACATTAATCCCTTGACTTGCAGCAACGCGCTCATCTTGGCGTATTGCTGCCATTGCACGTCCCATGCGCGAGTGATGAAAACGATAGAGAAAATAGGCTAATACCAGCAGAAAGACAACTAAGTGGGCAACCTCGGTTTCTCGTGGAATACGAGTGATACCTTGTGGGCCATAGGTAATACGGAGACGGCGCGCATCTACGTCTTCAACGAGCAAACCCAAAATATCACGAACAATTCCCCCCACAGTAGGATCATCTCGCAGGTTGCCCATCAATTGATCGAATTCACGTATCAGAATACGCACCACCTCGCCAAAGCCAATAGTAGCGATGGCTAAATAAATATTTTTCAAACGCAACATTGGTACACCAATGATCAATGCGATGAGCCCACCCGCAAACATGCCCCAAATCAACGCTTCTCCCAGCGAAGCATCATGTTGCGTTGTTAGAATTGCGCCGATATATGCACCAATAGCCATAAAACCCGCATTAGCCAACGAAAACATGCCACAATAAAGCGTGAAATAAATACTAATGCCTAATATTGCGGCAATGAGCATGAAATTCACCACTGACCCAGACAAGCCAATGACCTGTAATTGATCGAGAATAGGCTGAATAAGTGTTGTGGTAATTTCAAAAATAGGTTGAAGTATCTTGTCAAAGAAGTTAAGTATTGTATCCACTGAATCCCAGCATCCCCTTCCATTAAGCGCGATCAGGCAACGGTTGGCCAAGGATACCTTGTGGGCGGAACATCAATACAAGGAAAAACAAAAAGAAAACAACCGCATCAGCAAGGCCACCATAATCAGTAGCCGCCACCATATACACTTCAATTGCAGCTACTAAATAGCCACCCAAAACGGCTCCCCTAATGCTTCCTAAGCCACCCAGCACAATAACCGTCAAGCCTTTAAGAGTAAGCTCACTACCTGTAGAAGGTAAAAACACATTTGAATTTAGGGTATAAAGCATTCCGGCTGCACCCGCTAATGCGCCAGATATAAAGAAAGCTATCATGTAAATATTATCAACATGAACACCTAGTAGACTGCTCACGCGCTCACTAAAAGCAACTGTGCGCATCCCTTGCCCCAAACGTGTTTGTGTAACGATGAACCCAAGAAAGATCATCAAAATAAGCGAAACCACAATAATCTGCAGTCGTACAGGTGTGAGCAAAATATTAAATTCGGCAACATACATACCAAGCCCAATGCGTCCTATATCCAGCGGATTTTCTATACTAAGACCATCTGGAATATCGAAGTTGCGGCGCGGAATTGCATCGAGTGGCATAGACAATCGTTCCTTGCCGAAGACGAGTTCAGCAATGGCAACCATCATAATTGCTATACCAATGCTGCTAATCAATTGAGATAAACGCGGTGCATTACGTTGACGTAGCGGATAAAAAGCAATACGATCAACAAGAATGGCTATTATGCCACCACCAATCATTGCCGCTGGAATAGCCCACCAAACCGGGACATCCACAGCTGGGCACTGTCCATCAAAGACTGTATTGCCACAAACCGCCCATAAGCCAACATAAGCCCCCCACATAAAAATTGCGCTGTGTGCAAGATTGAGCACACCCAAGACGCTAAAAATCAGCGCGTATCCTAAAGCAAAAAGGCTATATAAACTCCCATTCCAGATAATGTTGACAATCTGCGGTACCCACTGCACATCGTTGAGATTGAAAAAATCTATTAAAAAATCCATTTTTCAAAACCCTTAATCAAAAATATGCCCGAAAGCAACTCTTTCGGGCAGCAATATCAGTTATCTATTTTTTAATCAAAATAGTTGGCATAGCTTTCATCGAAAACTGCAAATGCGCCGTCATCCACAATTTGAACAACCGGATCATGTACAGGATTGCGATCTTCATCGAACGAGAACAAGCCCAAAGGACTTGGGAAGTCTTGGATACTCGCTAAGGCATCACGAATATCAGCAGGATCGGCCGAATCAGCACAGCGTACAGCAGTCGCCATTAGCCATGCGCCCACATAAGATTGAGTCGCAAATTGATCGGGTGGATTGCCGTAGGCTTCAGTATATTTCTCAACAAATGCTTCGCTTAGCTCATTTGGATTACCAACATTCCACGCAGCACCCACAATAACACCATTTGCATCTTCACCAGCATCAGTAAACAAAGCTGGGCTATTAAAGCCATTACCACCAATGATTGGGCCATCATAACCAGCTTGGCGAGCTTGAGTTACAATTTGGACTGCTTCAGCAATCAATGCAGACACCACCAACGCATCGGGGTCTTGCTCAATGATTTTTGTGAGTTGCACTGAAAAATCAACATCGCCACGACTAAAGGTTTCTTCTAGTAAAATTTCTACCCCTGCTTCTTCAAGGGCATCAACGAAAACTTCGTAACCGCTGGCTGTGAAGTCATCGTCATTGCCATAAAGAATTGCAACATCTTCTATGCCTAAAATTTCTACGGCGGTTGCTACTGTTCCCGGAATTACACCCGACTCAGGCAAGCTATCACGAAAGATAAATTGATCTAATTCAGGATCACCTGTCATAGTAGTAATGCCCGCAGCAGTATTGCTAACACCCATCACCGGAATACCGGCATCCGCAGCTAAAGGATCAGCTCCAAATGCTTGACTGGAAAGTGTAGGGCCAATAATTGCGACCACGCCTTCATTGATGAGCTTCTCAAAAGCAGCGATAGATGTTTCGCGATCAGAACCACCATCTTCGTAAACAAAAGTTACAGTGGCTTCTTCTCCTAAATAGCCGCTTTCATTAATTTCTTGCTCAGCAAGGCGCACACCATTGGCTTGAGGTTCACCATATTGGGCAATACTCCCAGTTAGCCCAAACACGACACCTATCGGAATTTCACCCGACAAGTTAGCTGGATCAGCGCATTCTTCCCAAAAACCCATACGTGGAGTTTCTTCTTCATCCCCACCATCTTGTGCCATAGCACTAAGCGGCAGCACTAAAGTTGCAATAAGTAATAAACACACAACGATCTTGAAACGCTGTTTCATAAGAATTTTTCCTCCTTGAATCAAGGTAAAATTTTAGTGGTGAAGCCTGTGACAAAGTCACAATAGAATTATAACAAAATTTGCAAGCATAGCTATATTTTGAAAGCAGGATGATCTTACTCTAGTCCAGCGAGGCGTTTTTCGTGCGCATATTGATCGGGGGTATCAATATCACGCAACACAACATCGGTGTCTACAAGAACTTGAGTAATGGGGTGTTGATTAATCACATCACGAGGTGCACCAGAAGTTAGTGCCAATAAACTCGGCCAAAAACGGCGTGGAATCAAGATAGGATGCCCCCGCTGATCACGAAAATAAGGGGCAACTATCGTATCTGGATGATGCGCGCTAGCGCGCAAAATACGATGTAAAATACGGGGCACCATTTGTGGTTGATCGCCCATCACAATTAATGCTGATGAGATGTTTTCTGGCAAGGCGCGCAATCCGGCTTTAAGTGATGATAGCATTTCACCCTTTAAATAGATTGGGTTAAATACCGTACGAACCTCGTAATCTTTCAAAACTTTTTCAACCTCAAGCGCTTTATAGCCAGTGACCACCACAATTTCGGCAAAACCAAAAGGAGCCAACAGCTGCACAATATGTTCAATAACGGTCTTATCTCCCCATGGCAACAATGGTTTTGAAGTTCCCATTCGCCTCGAAAGCCCACCAGCTAAGACTATTGCAGCGATACGTTGCTGAACTTCAAAAATAGGATCATTTGTGCGCCGCACAGCACCAATTGCCACACTATGAATGGACGAATGTCTCAACATTAGTTGCGCAACACGCCGACCACGTCCATACACAACTCCTGACACATCAGCCTTATTGAGCAAGGCAACAATTCGCGCCCCTGTCGGAATATTTTTAAGCCCTAAAGTTTCATCTCTTACGATCTGTGCAATCCATGCTGGTTGCACTAGGGCTTCAGGTAAAAAACCATAGCGATCATAGATAGGTTGCGGATTATAAGTAACCTCTTCAAGGGGTTTACCTAGTGCATCTAGGCCAGCAACAGGCACAACCAATGTTGTATCATCAGGGATAACAGGCTCATGTGGACGTGGAGCTTTCAGAGGCATTCGGCGCGCACCATCAGCTTCTATCAATAAAATATCAGCGTTCATTTCATCAATTAAACGTGATACTTGCTCAGAGGGGATTCCCACAGCTTTTTGTGCTCGAATTTCTTGATAAACAAAAACAAAGCGATAATCATCGAGTAAAGCGGCTAGCTCACGCTGACGTAGCAAATTAGATTGCCAACGTGTGCTATGTGGAAACAATGCTAGCTGATCTTCACCAATACGTGTTGTAGTGGTTGCCAAAACGCGCCAACCATCTTGAACAAGCTCATAGCCCAAGCGCAATAATGCCGTTGTCTTGCCTCCAGCCCCAACAAACGAAACCACATCACCGCGCTGTATCCCCAAAGCATCAGCTAGTCGCATCGTTGAACCGCCCTATAAAATGTCTATATGGCAAAATACCAGACTGCAGAACGGCCATCAATACGCCACCGCCTATTGCTAACGACTTGTCTGATATAGTGAAGCAGTGTTCACGTATACCTCGCGGGTCTAAATCTCCTATTTTCATTCCTTTAACAACGTGCACGCTAGGATGAATAATGCCACGCAAACGCCCATCAAAAGGTGCACGGATTTCTACATCATCTATCATCGCAATTAGCTCATTAGCTTCAAGCCAATCGCCGATATTTACAACAGAAGAGACAAAGCCATCTTTAGGAGCACGTAATACACGCCCTTGCGTATGCCCCATCACAGCGCCGGGCGTACCAGTGTTGGGTTCAGCGCAACCACGCCAAATCACACGCCCTAGATAATGCCCACGATTTGTTTCAATAACCGCATGGCAATCTTGCCCGGCTTCAAAGCCGGGACCCAGCGCAATAACTAGCGGTGCATCCTCATAGCTTGTATCAATATTGTGTTTAGCCATACGAGCATCTACTATCACTTGTGGAGATAGATCACGCCATGATTGCTCAGCATCCAATACGATCGGTATTTCTCGTTCTTGAACTGCTAACCAAAGTGCAGAATGAATATCTATTTTTCGTGCCGTAATACCTTCAACCGTAAAGGGAGATTCGTACATTGCGTTACCAAAGCAGACCATCCGTCGCACAAAGGTAGGGCATTCGAGTTCAGTCATAACGATTGGATAGCCTGCTAAAAATAAACGGTAAGCAACCCCTGAAGCAAGATCACCTGCTCCACGAATCACCACTAACGGCACATTAGCCAATTTCACCCACCCCTTGTGCTCGCAAAGCCTGAACAACAACCTCAGGAGTCATAGGCAACTTTGTAATCCACACCCCTGTTGCGTTATGAATAGCAGCAGCAATCGCAGGCGCAATTGGCATGAAAGGCATTTCAGCCATACCACGCACCCCCCACGGCCCAATCTCAATCGGATATTCCAAGATAATTGATTTAACTTCATGAGGAACATCATAAACAGTTGGGATAAGATAAGTAGAAAAGTATGGATTTAAGATGCGGCCATCTTTCACTACTAGTTTTTCCATCAAGGCATAGCCTTGACCTTGCACAACGCCGCCTTCTACCTGTCCTTCTATTAAGCGCCGATTAATCGCCTTACCCACATCATTCGCACAAATAACACGTAAAACTTCAACAAGCCCTGTCTCAATATCAACTTCTACTTCTGCCACTTCAGCAACATAACCATAAGCAAAGTTAGGTGTTCCTTTCCCTGTTTCTGGGTCTAGGGTCGTTGTACGTGGAGGGCGATATTGATAGGTTGCGATGGCAGGACGATCTTCATCTTTCCATTTTTGAAGCGCTAGGGCCGCAGCCCCCTTAATCGCATTTCCGGCCATGAATGTCATTCGGGAGGCAGAAGAGCTACCAGAAGTTCGTGTTTCAGCAGTATCATGAGTTAAAAGACGAACCTTTTCAATAGGAACGCCCACCGCTTCAGCCGCCATCTGTACAAAAACTGTATGGGCACCTTGCCCCACTTCTGCACCAGCAGCACGAACAACTACAGATTCAATTTCAGTTGTGCCATGTAATTCAACAGTTGCCCACGATTGTTCAGGAAAGCCAAAGCTATAACCAATGTTCTTAAAGGCACAGGCAATGCCAATACCACGTCGCTTGGTTGGATCGCTGGGTTGTTCGATGATGCTCATTTGCCAGCCATTTGCTGATGGTTGCCAATGTCCACTGGAAAGCGCACATGACTCAATCACTTCTCGAATAGAAACTCCGGGAGGAGGTGGCGTGCTTACAGTCATCAAACTGTTTTCATCAATTACATTTCGCAGGCGTAACTCAACAGGATCAATATTGAGCGCTTCAGCTAAACGATTCATCTGTGTTTCTGCAACAAAAGCGCCCTGTGGCCCGCCAAACCCACGAAAAGCACCCGCAGGAATATTATTGGTATATACTGCATAGGTATCAATTTTGGCATTAGGGATGACATATGGGCCAGTCACCATCAAATGCGCATTACCCATAACTTTATTAGAAGTATAGTTATAAGCTCCGCCGTCACCATAGACCGTAGCCTCTACGGCGACAATCTCGCCATTGCGCTTAGCTCCCCAGCGCGTATAAACACGTACAGGGTGGCGTTTGTGATGGTACAGAATAGATTCCTCGCGTGACCAAATAATCTTTACAGGGCGTTCTAACTTCCAAGCAGCTAATGCTAAGACAATCTGAACGCTCATATCTTCTCGGCCACCAAACGCCCCGCCAACCGCAGGATAGATCACACGCACTCGTTCAGGAGGCAAATTCAAGGCATGGCAAATCTGTTCTTGATCTTCATGCACCCATTGCCCCGCTACAACAACAGTAATACGCCCCTGTTCATCAATATACCCTAGTCCAGCCTCAGGCTGTAGATAGGCATGTTCTTGATGCCCAGTCTCATAAACACCTTCTATAATAACATCGGCTTCTTGCCATGCCGATTCCACATCACCCTTTCGGATGCGATAATGTTTAATAATATTATTAGGTGTATCTGGGTGAAGTTGTGGAGCATCAGGGGATATAGCAGCTTCTGGATCGGTTACAATAGGTAAATCTTCATATTCAACTTCAATAAGTTGGGCTGCTTGCGCTGCAATTTCTGGCGTTTCAGCAACAACAACAGCAACTTGATCCATTAAACAACGCACAATATCTGCGCCAACTTTATCACTGCCCGGCCCGCAAAGCACCGGTTGATCGTAGATGACAAGACCATATTCATTTACTGGAACATCCGCTGCTGTAAAGATTCTTACAACACCGGGTAACGCCGAAGCCTTCGAGGTATCAAGACGTGTGATGCGCGCGTGCACACGATCCGAAAAGCGGATTTTCATCCATAATTGGCCGTCCATATCAAAGTCACTAGGATAAAAAGTTTCGCCCGTAACTTTCCCTACGGCATCAATACGAGGTATATCAACCCCAATACGAGATTCTGTCGCCATGATCTACTTCCCACCTCGTCGTCGTTTGGCTTCCTCTTTTGCTTTTAATTTTTTAAGAGCAGCGATTTTTTGCCGACGTTGCTTACTGATTTTGGCATAATACTTTTTTGCTTCGCGCGGCGACATTTTATCTTGGCGTGGGTGTACAGTCTTGCGTTCTGCTTCAATAACAGAATCACGCCCCACTACCGCCGAAACCAATACCATTAATAACGAAAATGAGGTAAACCAAATAAAAGCAGCTGTAACATAAGTTATCGTATCTTCATTGCTCGACTGACCTTCTAGCGCCTCATCTTCTTCTATAATCGCTTCATCAAATGAAGTAAAATTAGCTTTTAGCTGATCAATAAGCAATGGGGCCGCAAAATAAGAAATTACAGCTAAAGAAGCAGCAAGCAATAATCCCATCAAAGGCCCTAATGCGCTGGGTCTCTTCGCATCTGGTACGGCTTGTCTAATTTCTTCGGACATCTTCCACCTCAATCATCTACAATATTTTTTTGTCGGCTTGCTAAACGAATAGCTTCTATTATTTTGTAATATCCTGTGCAACGACACAAATTGCCAGAAATACTTTGTGCAATTTGCTCTTCAGTTGGCAATGGATGCTCTTCTAATAGTTTAGCACCAGACATCAAGAATCCGGGCGTACAAAACCCACATTGTACAGCACCTGTTTCAACAAAAGCCTGTTGTATAGGGTGCAATTGTCCATCGGGCTGCCGCAAACCTTCTACAGTAACTACTTCAGCCAAATGCGCACGAGGTGCTGGCACCATGCAAGCCATCACAGCATCACCATCTAAAAACACTGTACAAGCGCCGCATTCGCCTTCAGCACAACCTTCTTTTGTTCCCTTAAAACCTGCGTTTTCCCGCAAAAAGTGCAACAAAGTTTTATGTGTACCGCCACGCGCGACAATACGCTGACCATTAATAACAGTGTCAATGACATCATTTTCTGATGAGTTATGTTGTATAAGTGAAGAGAGCTGTGTAGTACTCTTAAGCTGAGACTTAAGCATCGCAGGATTTACAGGGAAGCCAAGACGTTCTTCGCCCGCACGTAAGCGGCGCAGTGCTCTAGCTGTCAGCACCTTAATCATCTCTGTGCGATATGTGGCCGATGCACGAACGTCATCAATTGGCTGAGGTACAGTACTTGCTAAGCGAGCTGCTTCGTTTATGACTTCATCCGAAAGTATTTTACCGCGCAGAAAATCTTCAGCGAGTTCAACTCGTATGATAGTCGGCGCAACACTTCCAAAAGTTAAAACAGCATCTGTTACGATCTCACCATCCCATGTGAGAATGGCTGCTATGTTGACAACAGAAATCGCTTGCGCGCGCCGTAAACCTAACTTGATGAATATGCCACGTTGATTGGGTTTCAACATGGGCACATGAATCGCAGTCAACATCTCATCAGGCTGCATCGCTGTTTCACGAAAACCCGTATAAAAATCAGGCAAGGCTAATGTACGTTCTCCATGCACTGAACGTAAAGTAACCTGAGCACCAAGTGCCCATAAAGGTGTAATCGTATCATTGGCAGGGCTAGCTGTAATTAAATTGCCTGCCACAGTAGCACGATTGCGGATTTGAGGCGCGCCAACTTCCCAACAAGCCTGTGCTAAGGGTAACGCTTTACTTACAAGCCTAGCGTCTGCGACCACCTGATTATGAGTAACTAGCGGGCCAAGGGTAAAACTTTGCTGCTCGGCTTGAATTTGATTAAGGCACGGCACGCGCGTAATATCAATCAATATATCGACATCGGGGCGCTGATGGCGTTCAAGTTCTATAAGAATATCTGTTCCACCAGCAACAATTCGTGCTTTGTGTGGGTTTTGCGCCAAAACAGCTAGGGCTTCATCAATTGTTGAAACAGAATAATATTGATTCCACATACCTATCTTCTCTATAAAATATCATCATCCCTGTAAGGGAAGTGTATACACATGTAGGAAACTACTAGGTGAAAAAACCGCTGATTGAAAAACTAAAATTGGTGATGGATTTATCGCCGTCATATCAAGCATATAAATCCCACCGCGCAAAGTCTGGCTCGTTTCATCTAACTGACTACCAATAAAATACAACGTTGTTTCGTCCGGAGACCAAACAGCATCAGACTCGATAAGTTCAGCACTATTGGTAATTTGGCGAACTTTCCCTGCATTTGCCAGATCAAGCAACCAAAGATCGGTGTAGTATGATCCACTCTCAAAAGATTCTAATTGCACAGCAAGCACTACTTGGCGAGAAAGCGGCGCATAAGCATTAAAAAATTTAATATCAGCTCCAGCAGGAAAACTTGCAAGTGGCTCAGGAACACATTGGGGGCCGGGGCCAATAACGCAGGGAGTTGGCAATAAAGCAATTGAAACATCTTGATCGGTCGCATATGCCACCAGAAGCCCAGTGCTATCTGATGTCCACATGTAATCAATCAAAATACCATTATTGCTCTGAAAAACGACACGTGGCATAGCTCCACCTTCACGTGGCAAGCTCACCAATTCCGAAAAAAGCGCTTGTTCATCAACTACTTGATATACCATTGCCCCACCGCTAGGTGTCCATTGCATATCTAGAATAGTGGAGTGAATTTGCAAAGTTTTTAGATTTTTCCCTTGCATATCAGTTAATACTAACGCTGTCTTTCCATCCGACGTTGGTTGATGCCAAGCAATAGCGTTAGCATCCGATGAGATCAGCGGACAATTAAGAAAACTCTGATCGTGTATCTCTAAAAGTACACGCTCTCGTTGCGATATGTTACTTTGATACACATACGGCAAGCCACTTTCATCATACAACTCATATAACAACATTTGGCCGTCAGGTGTTAGCGAAGGTTGGCAAACAGGCCGCGAGGCAAAAGTTGCCAGCGTATCAGCTGTGCCATGTGCCATATCAATCATCACAATTGGGTATCCTTGCCCGTTTACGTCCACCCCTAAAACAAGCATGTTTAAAGCACTTGTTGTAGGGGTTTGGGCATAACTAGGCCCTATAGACATACACCCCAAAATCGTGCATACACACATCCCAAGTATAAATATGTTTTTCAAAATACTATCCACCTAGCGTCGTTCAGGTTCTAGTTCTAATCGTTTATCCGACACTTCACGTACGGTCGTCAATCCCCAACGCAAATCATGATAAGCAAATGTGCGCCATGGGACAATCATATCTTTGTAGTTATCACTCGCTGGATGACCACTTTGCCCCGTTGAAAGCATCGCACGGCTATTATTGAAATCTGCAAGATCGATGATAACACGATAGACAGGAACAGAGTAGACACTCAAGGTTAACTCATCAACTTCATCATTGATGAAGGGCAAATCTGTGATATGACGAGTAGAATTCAGGCTATCGAAATATCCATCAAGAACAATGTCTTGTTGATTAATTGGAAACAAACCACTATTAAGCGCTAGATTGTCCCCAAAAAATTCATCTTGCCCAATGATGCGACTAAAAAATGTCACTTGATGAAGATCGCCCCATTGCCATTGTGTCAAGTCCTCGCCAAATTGCAGGCTCATTTGTTCATAAGCCAAGCTAAACGCTTGCTGTAAAATATCGTTGCGGTTTTCAATATCACTTGTCTGCTGAATATCCCATAATGCATCTTCAGCATTTGGTAGCAAGTAATGCAATAGTGTAGGAATGATACTGTGTAAACTCAATGTAGAGGTTAGAAATGGCTGATCAAATGTTAGGCGTATAACATAATCAATAAAAATAGCAAAAAATGCCGCCTGAGCATTGTCCGCGTGGTAAGTAAAATCCCATGTTCTCAACCATGTTTGCAACGCTTGCAATTGTATATCATCAAAGCGCAATGCTTGAACATAAGGCATCAGATCAGCGCTAAACATGCTATAAAGATCATTCTGAATGGCAGCAAAAGATTCAGGCGAATGAGAAACTTGCCTTGTCAACAGTGTCTCAACATGTTTCGCGCGTTCATTGCTTATCCAATATCCTTCAGCGTCCAATAATAAAGGCTGATTCACGTCAACAATAAAGCCTGTAACAGGATTATAAAGACTTGGCAAATCTTCCTCATTTCTTATTTGTTCGGAAGAATATCCCGCCATTTGCAAGCCTATATTGTCGACAACATCTGCATACGCAACTTGAACAGCAGGATAACGCCAAAGATATAAGGCTTCTTGAAAAGACTGCCAATTACTAGCGCGATTGAGCAATAATAAACTACCGATTGTATCGGATGACGCATCTAAGCCAGCCCAATCAAGAGCAAGCGCATAATCTCCATTTAATGCTGTAATTACAGGGCCATCTTCACTACGTACAATTTGAAACTGGGGAGCAATCTCAAAGCTATTGTCTTCATCGCCGTTATCTACTGATAGATTAACTTCCTTGATCTCAAAAGAAACCCATGAACCATTCCGCCGATATTGTGTCTTATCCTCAGGATTCAATTCCAGCAAGACAAGGTTCTGTGTCTTCACTTGTGAAGGATTAAACGCCCAAGCTACTTGATCATTGTGCCCAATAACAATGCCCGGTATGCCGACTAGGCTAAATCCAACCATCCCATATGGGCAATCAGCTTGAATTGCGTTACATTGAAGACCCATTTCATACCAAACAGTTGGTATTTCTGGCAGCATATTGAGAGTATTAGCAAGCAAAGGAGCATTGGAAACTGTATGATGACTGCTGGCAACCCATAAATTCCCCCCTGCCGAACTAAAAAGGCCCAAAGCCTGCATCAATTCAGGTGTTACATTACCAATGATGTTCTCACGTAATTGAAGTAGTGTTTCTGGTTTCATTTGCAAAAAAGAAGCGTTTAAAGGCCAATTCAAACTCTGAGCAGTGGTGTTAGCTAATTTTTGAAGTGAACCTGTTTGATCACTACGAATAGCAATAGCTAGGTCTAAATCCATCCAAAAACTCGGTGTCACTGATAAGGCAAATAATTTCCACACCAAAATTGAGTGATAAGGCTCCCATGCTTCCACTTGGACATCTCGCCCTAAATAGATTAAAAGCGAATCAAGCTCCCCTGTTAAGCCCACGAGGCCATATTCCGAAGCTAAGGACTCCATACTGCGTTCCTGAATATAAGCATTAACCCCAGCACTATAGGCCTCTAAAGCGGTTCGTGTTTCTGGTAAAGCATTTTCCCATTCCAGACGCGCTGATTCAGCAAGTCCTAACGTCAACATCCAGTGATCCACATTCCAGATTTGAGGTGTGTCAACTAAAATGTCATGAAGCCGCCCCATCCCTAAGTAACGAGTGATCTCCATTTGCCACCAACGATCTTGCGCATGGACATATCCTTGAGCAAAAAATAAATCTTCTGCATTAGAAGCGTAAATTTGGGGAATTGCCCAACTATCACGATAAATTGTGACAGATTCATTTAAACCAGCGACAGTCTTTACACCACTGGTTTCGGGCAAAGGACTAAAATAGAAAGAATAGCCCACGTAGACAGCTAACGAGAGTATAAGAACCAATATCAAGATAATACTTACGATGATGTATTGTAACGTTTTTCTTCGATTTATCGACAATCTCGACATTCAACACGCCCAGTAGTAAATGGATACGGTCACTATAGCACAAAAAAAGCCCTTCTACCCAACTTGATTATGAATGAGGATAGGCGAGCTAGTGCTCAAAAAAGCGCACCAAAGATATTTAGGCGGAGATAGAAAATCAACTCACAAACGATTTTCACCTAAGCGCAGCAAATCTTGGCGAGAGACAAAACCAATTGGATGCTCATTATCTGTCACCAGAACATAGGGGACAACTTGCATTTGACCAGCTTGAAGAGCATCATATAAATCAGTATCTGCTTCTACACGTGGTACAAGTTCAATAGGGGTCATCACCTCATGAACGCGCAAACGCCACCAATCTTGACGGGGGCGTTGCTGTAAACTTTCGCCAGAAAAAACTCCTACAACGCGCCCATCACGTAATACAGGCATAGGGGCGTTTTGGTTTCCTCCCGTCAAAGCAACATTGTCTAAAGCATAATAGACTGACCAATCAGCATTAACTGCGCTAGGACTACGCATGAGTTGGCGAATGGAAATGCCCCGTAAACCTGCACGCTGTTGAGCAAAAAAGAGTTGTAGACGTGAAGAAGTGAGGAAAAACCATCCTATGAATATTCCCCAAATCCCCATAATGAATCCTTGCAAGAACAGGCTTACAAAACCAAACATAATGAGCAGTGCAGCCATAAATTGCCCTACGTAGCTGGCCAGTCGAGAAGCAGTAAGATGGTTTTGAGTAATAAGCCAAATAACAGCCCGCAAGACAATTCCACCATCAAGAGGAAAACCGGGCAGCATATTAAAGGCGGCTAATAGTAAATTAATCATCCCCAACCAGTAGAAGAGCGCGGCAATTACGCTACCTTCTTCAAAGAATAGTTGTGCGCCTAAAAAACCACCACCCAAAATAGCACTACTCAAAGGCCCGCTAATAGCAATCCAGAATTCATGTGTAGCGCGGCGTGCTTCTTGCTCTAAAACAGCTATGCCCCCCAACACATTTAAAACGATGCGTTGAACATGGTAACCAAACGCTTTCGCCACCAAAGCATGAGCAAACTCGTGCCATAATATAGAGCTAAAAAATAGTACTGCACCGATCAACGCATACCAAAAGTAAATATCATTACTAAATCCCGGCGCGCGATGGGGTAAATCAAGATAAATTTGATAGACAACTAATCCCGCAATAAATAGCAGGCTATAATCAAGTCGAATCTGTATGCCTGCTACCTTAGCAAGTCGAAGAGAACCCGTGAACATATTGTTGAACTCTTTCCAGATATTAAGCTCATTTATCAAGCTGCCTTGAACTGCTTTTTTCCATCATAGCACGCTTCGATAAGCAAATGATAAATAAGTTTAAGCTATTCCTTCATCCAGCTACGTTTTACTTCAATCGCTTTTTGATACAATGATTCATATTGCCGCGCACTATGATGCCAACTCCAATCACGGCGCATACCGCGTTCTTGCATTCGTTCAAACGCCGCACGGCGATGAAGATAAGTGTCAATTGCCCAACGAATAGTGTTTAATAAAGCAGTAGGTTCTTCCCACAAAAATAAGAAACCTGTGCCATAATCCGCATCAGCATTGTCGTAATTTTCAATAGTATCAACCAAACCTCCCGTTTCTCTAGCGACAGGTAAAGCCCCATAACGCAACGCGATCATTTGCGCCATGCCACATGGCTCATAACGACTTGGCATTAGGATTAAATCGCTGCCAGCATAAATACGTTGCGCGAGAATCGGATCAAAATAAGTATTAGCGCGTGCTTTCCAACTAAAATCATTACCAATGCGCCACATTTCATGCTCTAGTTGAGGATCGCCCGTTCCCAAAATAACGACTTGAACATCTGTATCAATACATAAAGCACGCAATGCTGGCGCAAGAAGATCAATACCTTTCTGTTCTACTAAGCGCGAAACTACACCCAATAAGGGCACATCATCACGAACTTCAAACCCCATTAATTCTTGGAGTTTGCGTTTGTTATGAATACGCTCAGTACGAAAGTTATCCGCGTTATACTGATGAAAAATGGCTTTATCAGTTTCAGGATTATAGCGATCCATATCAAGGCCATTTAAAATGCCACAAAAATCACGATCGCGCGCCCAAATCATTGTTTCTAAGCCTTCACCAAAACGTGGATAGTGTAATTCGATGGCGTGATTAGGGCTAACAGTATTGAGCTTATCAGCATAAGCAATAGCAATGGGCAATAAATCCCCGCTACGTCCAAGCGCATTAAGCACAGGATGATCACGGGGGGGAACGCCCGCTTGTGCAAGTCGATCTCCTGCCATAATGCCTTGATAAGCCATATTATGAATTGTCAGAACAGTTGCCGTTTGATTCCAATAAGGTTCAAAACGCGACAGATAAACTAGAAAAGGAACTAAACCTGTATGCCAATCATGAACATGTATAACATCTGGCCACCAAGCCCCTGTCTCATGATCGGCACCAAGCCTCAGTTGCCAAACTGCGCCCATTGTTGCCTGAGAAAAGAAAATAAAACGTTCTGTATCCCAATTTAAATCTGTATATAAATAAGGATGATCAAAAAAGGGCCAGCTTCTTAGAAAATAAAATGGCACATCTCGATAAACAGTTTTGCTAACATGTACATCTGCAACACCTTGCGGACGTTCATATTGATAAAAAAAGTTATGCGTTAAACCATATGCATTACTGTCAATTGTGCCATAATGAGGTATCAAGACACGTGCATCAATGCCAAGCTGTCGCAGTGCGCGCGGCAAGCTCCCTACTACATCCCCTAAACCGCCAGTTTTGGCAAAAGGCTCAGCTTCAGCAGCAACAAACAATACATTCATCAAAGATTATCCTTTTAGCTACTACGAAAATAATACTAATTTGCGCTCAGTTCTCAGATTGTAACTTTTTTTCAAAAAGCCATGTATGGTACACTTCATCCTACCATTTTTTAAAGTTATCAATATTTGTAGGGATTTAACATAGATACGAAAAAGCCAATGCAATATACACAACGCCTCATTTCATGGAATGTTAATGGTATTCGTTCAGCTTTGAAAAAAGGGTTTTTAGATTGGGTAAATGAAATACAACCTCACATCCTAGCTTTGCAAGAAACAAGAGCAAGTGTTCAACAACTGCCTGATGAGCTTTTAAATATCGATGGTTATCACCAATATTGGTTATCTGCTGAGAAAAAGGGATACAGTGGCGTTGGATTATTAACAAAGCAAACACCCCTAGATGTTCAATATGGTATTGGCGATCCTGCCTTTGACATTGAGGGGCGTGTCCTCACAGCATATTACGATCACTTCACGCTCATCAATGTTTACTTCCCCAGCGGAACAAGTGGTCAAGAACGCATTGATTACAAACTTGCCTTCAACGAAGCATTTCTAAACTACTGTGAACAAATACGCGCCAACGGAAAACCGCTCATCTTTTGTGGAGATGTGAACACGGCTCATCGAGAAATTGATCTGGCTAATCCTAAAGCCAATGAAAAGAATTCCGGCTTCTTACCTGTTGAGCG